>JBFOLZ010000065.1:0-10179 GCA_040830445.1 Puniceicoccaceae bacterium | reverse complement strand
CGGGCAACCATGCAGTGCTGAAGGACCTGTCCTGCAGAAACCCCTTGAGGCGGCCCTCGAGCAGGCACGGGAGGAATCAAAGCCCCTCTACGTGGCCTTCCTCGGTGAGGACTGGTCCCTCAGCTGCAAGCGATTCCGGCAAAATATCCTCTCTTCGGAGGCTTTCACGGCATTTGCGGCAGATGAAGTTCTCTACTATCCGGTCATGGCGAGAAGAAAACCTCCCCTGACCAAGGAGGAGACCGCTCAACTGCAGGCACTGGTCATCCATTTCGACATAAAATCCTATCCGACCTTCATCATCCTGGCCCCCGACGGACAGGAGCTCCTTCGTCATGGATACAAGGAATTGAGTGCCGGGGAATATGTCGCCCTGCTGCGGGCGGTACTCCCCTAAATAATGTAGGGTTCAAACGGTTTGCGCAGGCGCAAAGGCACATTGGCGATCAGGAAAACCCCGTCCTCCTCCGGCTTTTCCTCCCGAACATTGCCCTGCTCATGCAGCAGGCTGATGAGGTCATAGCGATCAAAGGGGACCTTCAGGTTGACCGTCAGCATACGGTCCTCCAGTTGCCGTTCAAAGACCTCCATGAGGTGCTCCAAACCGTCCCCGGTAATGGCACTGACAGCCACCCGGTCGAGCTGCTTCCCATCCTGGCCTGCAAGGGGCAGGGACGGACACAGGTCAATCTTGTTATAGACCGTGAC
The DNA here is from genome assembly GCA_040830445.1 of Puniceicoccaceae bacterium. Lineage (GTDB taxonomy): Bacteria > Verrucomicrobiota > Verrucomicrobiia > Opitutales > Oceanipulchritudinaceae > Oceanipulchritudo. The sequence continues at coordinate 9,471 of JBFOLZ010000065.1, read as the reverse complement.
AATTTGCTTTTCGTCAGCACCCAGCTCTTTCAGGACTTCCAGGGTGGTTGCCTTTTGTTCTTCAAACTCCGGGTTGCTGACATCGACGACATGGACCAGAAAGTCTGCCAGGACCGCTTCTTCAAGGGTTGCCTTGAAGGCGTCAACAAGCTGGTGGGGCAACCGTCTGACGAAACCGACTGTGTCGGTCAGGAGCAACTTCTGGCCGGAGGGCAGCCGCAACTGGCGCGTTGTCGGATCAAGCGTGGCAAAGAGTTTGTCCTCGGAGAGAACATCGGCCCCGGTCATGGCATTGAGCAGGGTTGATTTCCCGGCATTGGTATAGCCGACAATAGCTGCCGTCGGCACCGGCACCTTCTGGCGCTGCTTGCGCTGCGTTTCCCGATGGCGGACAACCAGCGCCAGTTCCCGCTTCAACTTGGCTATCCTCTGGCGGACCATCCGGGCATCCAGTTCGATCTGGGCTTCACCTTCACCCCGCTGGGTAACGCCGCCCCCGCCGCGCTGCCGGCTCAAGTGCGTCCATGCATTCTTGAGACGGGGCAGGGAATGTTCGGACCGGGCCAGTTCCACCTGCAGGACCGCCTCCCGGGTCCGGGCCCGCTCACTGAAAATGTCGAGGATGACCTCCTGTCGGTCGATCACGCAGACACCGCTCGCCGCCTCCCAGTTGCGCTGCTGGGCGGGACTCAACTCCGCATCAAAGACCAGGCAGTCCGCACCCAGTTCCCGGGCATTCTCGATGACATTTTGCGCCTTGCCCGAACCAAGCAGGTAGCGGGCCTGAGGCTTTCTCAACTGCACCTGCTCCTTGCCGACAATACCAATCCGCAAGGTCCCGACCAGTTCCTCCAGCTCCGCCAGGAGGTTGGCCGCCTCATCAGGGGTCTCGCCGGGACTGGCCACCCCGACAAGGTAGGCGCGCTCCACCATCTTGGGCTTTTCTCTTACATCAAACATAGGCAGGCCCAATGCGGGCAAACCGGTATGATCGACATCACTGACAGCTGCTGTCAATCCGGCGCCAAAATATTTAGGAACAATCCTCTCCGGGAAGGGACAAATCAATCAGGCTTACCCTAGGCCTGACTGGCATAACGCTGGTTCCGGTTATGCCCCCACTCGGCCCTGGCAGGCGGTCAATCCAGCTTGCCAGGGTCCTAATTTTCACAAGGCTGTAAGATATGCTCAACGGCCGCCAAATCCTGGTCCTGGAAGATGAGGCCCTGCTCCGGAAGTCCCTTTGTGCTTACCTCGATTCCCAGGGAGCCATCACCTACCCCGCGGTGAATCTGGCTCAGGCACGGGAGGTGCTCAAGGCGATCGAACTCGATTTTGCACTCCTCGATATTAACCTGCCGGATGGAAACGGTCTCGATCTCCTCGATAGTCCCGGTTTCTCCGCCAACACCCGGGTCGTTGTCATGACGGCTGAAGGTGGCATCCGCACCGCCATTGAGGCTATCAAGCGAGGCGCCAGCGACTACCTGAGCAAGCCGTTTGACGCCGAGGAGTTGCCGATGGTCTTCTCCCGTGCGGCCCGCGATGCCGCCGAAAACAGGATCAAGGAGTTCGAACAGGAGAAACGCGCCCAGCCATCAGATTCCCTCTTTTTCGGACAGCGCATGAAAAGCGTCCAATCCGGTATCCGGAAAATCCTCCAGGCGGACCAGCGTCTGGACAAGAATCTCCCCCCCATCCTGATGGAGGGTGAGACCGGTACCGGCAAATCTACCCTCGCCCGGTGGATTCATGAACAGGGCCCGCGTGCGGCAGCCCCGCTGATTGAAATCAACTGCTCCACGCTCCCGGAATCCCTCGCCGAATCGGAGTTGTTCGGGCACGAGCGGGGTGCTTTTACCGATGCCCGCAAGGAAAGGATTGGCCTCTTTGAGGCCGCCGATGGCGGGACCCTCTTTCTTGACGAAATCGCCAGCCTCTCCCCGTCCATCCAGGCAAAGGTCCTCAACGCCATTGAGGACGGTCACATCCGCCGGGTCGGCAGCAACCTCAACCGGAAAGTCGATGTCCGCCTCATTGCCGCATCCCTCCACCCCCTCGAGGATCTCGTCCGCGAAGGGACTTTCCGGGAAGACCTTTTTCACCGGCTGAACCTCCTCCATGTTCAAATCCCTCCCTTGAGACGGTTCCCCGACGATATTCCCGCCCTCGCCGAATATCTTCTTCAATCAATCGGCAAGCGATATCAGATGCCCGAGCTCAGCATTTCCTCCAAAGGCAAGGCCCAGCTCATGCAATACGACTGGCCGGGCAATGTCCGCGAACTCCTCCATGAGCTCGAGAGGGCCGTCATCTTCACCGATTCCGGCCAGCTTTCCTTTGAAAAGCTGAGCGGCTCAACTGAAACGCCCTCCGAGGCAGGCGACACCCGGGCCCTCATGAATCCCTTCTGGGAATTGCCGGAAAACGGATTCCAGTTCGAGGACGCCCTCCAGGAACTCACGCTCAAGGTCATCCACGACGCCATGGCCCAGGAAAACGACAATGTCTCTGCAGCCGCCCGCCGGTTGGGCGTTTCCCGCGATTTTATCCGCTATCGCCTGGGGCATTGATTGGGGAATTTTACCCAATGGCACTATCGTCTGCCCTTGCTGGAATTGGGGAAAATTTCCCATAACGGGCGGCTTTAGACTGCACAACGCCTTTTGAAAAATTCCTATATCTTTGATGGATATGGACTTAAACTAAAATCGACCCACTTGGCATCCATTGTGCAAATGAAACGGTGCATCTCCACACTTTAAAATAAACAATCGAATAAAGGATAACAATGAAACGAATACTCGCCCTAATTAGCGCCCTGTTGATATCAGCGCCTTTTGCGCTGGCCTATCAACATGGGGATGGATCCGGAGACGGAATGGGAAGTGGCTGGGATGGAGAAGTCCCCCAGGAAATTCTCGATATCCGTGCCGAGCTGCAGGCCCTGAAGAGTGCCCTGCATGAGGACCGGGATGCCTTGCTGGCAACCCTGGAGGATGCAACCGATGAAGAACGGATGGAAGCCCTTGCCCAATGGAGGGAAGACCATGCGGCAGAATTCGCAGCCATCCATGAACTGGCCGACCAGCTGCGCGCCCTCGTTCACGAATACCGGCCGGACATGCACATCGAGATTCCCCCGGAAATCCAGGCCAAGCGGGAACAGCTGAGGGAAATGCGCCAAACCTTGGCCCAGAGCCGCAAGGAGGCTATTCTCGCCCTTGAGGATCCCACCGACGAAGAAATTCGTGCCGCGGTGGAAGCCTGGAAGCTGGAAAACCAGGAAGCTATTGCCGCCACTCGTCAGCTGGCACAGGAAATTCGCCAATGGTTCCGGGAGAACCGGCCGCACCGGCCTCCCCCGGAGGTGACGCAAAGCATGCTGCAACGCAAACAACGCTTCCGCGAGAACATCAGCGAGGCCAAGCAGCTGCGGCTCCAGATGGAAGGCCTTGACCCTGACTCGGATGAACACGCTGCTCTCCGGCAACAATTGCGCTCATTGCTGCAAGAACGCAAGCAACTCATGCGGAACAAGCGAATCGGAGAAGGTGGCGCTGGTGGAGATCGCCGCCCCGAAGGTTAATTGTTTCGCTGACATTGCCTATCGTTCCACTCTGAGCGGGTGGGTAACCCCCACCCGCTCTTCTTTATAATCCCCCTTCTCCACCTGAGGGTCCTGATGGCCTCGAATCTCCACCACTATTGCCTGGCATTGTGCCTGCTGGCCTGCAATCTGCCCTGTCCCGCCCAGGATGGCGGCTCCAGGGATGCAGACGATGATTGGGCAGCCCTGCTTGAGGAGGCGGAATCCAGTTCAGACTGGGCCGCCGACCCTCTCGCCGACTTGAGCCTCTTTGAGGATTCGGTATCCAGTTTGCTCCTGACCACATCGCTGCGAGCCGGCCTGGGCTACAGCGACAACTTTCTCAAGCGACCGGTGGCTGTCGACAGTGGCTTCTACAAAATAGAAGCCGATCTCTGGATGAGCTGGTTCATGGAGAAATCCACCCTCTCTGCGCTGTTTTACGGAGAGGCCAATATCTACGAGAACAAGGTCGATGCAGATGATGAATTCCTGACCTTCGCCCAGCTGGTTTGGAGCCGCCCGGGCGACAGGACGGAACTGGGCCTGGAATCCGTCGTCCTCCTTGCCGACCAGATCTATGATGCCAGTCTATTGCCGACCGGCGACCCTTTTGGAACACGCATCCGCCAACTGCGGCCGGAAGCCATGCTGTACATGGATTGGTTTGCCGGGCGTCTCGACCGACTGCGGGCCGATGTTTCCATTGTGCGGACGGAGTACAACCTCGAAGACGAGGACTACTGGGAATCCATCCTCGGGCTGGAATGGGAGCGGGTTTGGCGCAAAGGCCTCCACACCACGACCCGGCTGACGTTATCAAGACAGTTTTTCGATGACGCTGTCGGGCTCAAGGCCAACGGGACCGATATGCCGGAAAAGGAGCAACTCCTGGTGGACCGGCTCTTCCTTGAGGAACGGCTCAAGTGGAAACCGGCGGATTGGAAGTGGCTCGAATTGACCGGCACCGCCGGCATTGCCTGGGACAAGGACCAAGTGGGAGCTTATGAGTCCCTGCGACAGTCGTGGATTTCCGGCAGGGCCAAATTTTCCGGCAACTGGGGCCAGCTTAAACTGACTGCCCGCTGGAGGGAAATCCGCTATGATGAACGGCAAGTCGATTATTCTGACGAAACACCCGTCCTGCACACTCAGCGCTCTCTCCAGTCCGAATACCGGCTGCCGCTTCCGTGGTCCTTTTCCGTTTACTTGCGCGGGGAATGGACACAGTTGGATTCACGGATTGAGGACAGCAGATACACGGAACAAAGGGGTGAAATCCTGTTCCAATGGAGTTATTGACCCTTTTATTTAAGCTCTTAAAATCCGGTTCAATGGAAAGCGATTTCAGCCTCAAGCACTTTCAGCGGGTCATTCTCGCCCTCGGCCTGATTACCCTCGGCATTTACGGGGCTGCCGTCATTGCCTCCATGATCTTCTTCCGGGCGGAAATCCATCAGCAGATCCTCCATCGCGACGGCAGTTTGCTGACCCGGATCAGCCAGCACTTCCACGACACCCAGCTTCCCCGGCCGGGAGGGACTGACTGGCTTGAGATCGCCTTTGAATCCAGCGAGATCAGCGGTGTCATCGGGGTACGCCTTTACCAGCCCGACGGCGAATTTCTGGCCGCCATTCCGGCTTCCCTCTACGCCAGCACCCTTGACGAAACCGACCGGGCCGAGCTCGGGGAAGGTGTCCCGGTTTTCCGCCATTTTCCGCAACTGTCCCTCGACTCGCTCTTTTCCGATGAGTCCAGTATCGCCCATCCGGCTACCTATCCGGCCACCGAGGTCATTGTGCCGGTAGTCGACGGGGATGGCGGCACTGTAGCGATTATTCAATACTGGCTCGATGGTCAGGAACTCTCGGAGGAGCTCGGCCAGATGGACCGCTTCCTGACAGCCTTGGGGTCTGTCTTCTTCTTCGCCGGCGGCCTCATTTTTACCCTGGTCTTCCTCTATGCCCGCAGCCGCCTGCTCGGCATGGGAAGCCTGCTCGCGCAGAAAAACGAATCCCTCCGGCAGGCCAACGCCAATCTCGCCCTTGCGGCCAGGACTTCGGCAATCGGCTCCGTGACCAGCCATCTCTTTCACGGCCTCAAGAACCCGCTGGCCGGGCTCAAGGCCTATCTCAAGCTCTCCGGCAAGGACGAGGAAGCTATGGCCATTGCCGACCGCATGCAGTCCCTTATTGACGAAGCCCTGAACGTTATCAGCGAGGATAACGAGGCCGAGGTCGAACTCACAATGGACGAGTTTCAGCAGTTTGCGGACCAGCGCCTGGGGCAGATTGCCGACGGCCAAGTTCATCTCAAGACATCGGGACAGGGCCGGATTGAGGCCCGCAAAGCACAGCTTGCTCTTCTTGTCGTCCGCAACCTGGCTGAAAATGCGGTCGAGGCTTCAGGGGCTGAACACCCTGTCAGCATACGGATGGATATGAGTGCATCCAGCCTCGCCGTGGAGGTAGAGGACACGGGTTCCGGATTGCCGGATCATGTTCGGGAACGACTCTTTGAACCGGTGCAGAGCACCAAGTCCAACGGCACGGGCATCGGCCTCGCCATCAGTTCGGTCATCGCCCGCCACATTCCGGCGACCCTTCAATTGCTCAAGTCCGATGCCTCCGGAACCATTTTTCAAATCACAGTACCCCTATGAAACGCAAGGACGCCTTCTTATCTATTGCCCAAATGCTTGGGTCGCTGACGCTGCCCCTAATGGTCGCGGCGGCTCCCGGCGATCTCCTGCCGGGCTGGCCTGTGATGACGGACGACATCATTTTCGGAGCGCCGGCAATCGGCCCCGGAGGCGAGGTTGTCATCGGCTCCCAGGATCGCGGTGTCTACTCCTTCAATCCGGACGGGTCGCCGCGCTGGACCTATGTCGGGGCAGGCGACTGGATCGACAGTTCTCCGACCATCGGAGCTGATGGAACTGTCTATGTCGGTTGCTGGGACAACTTTTTCTATGCCCTCGACGGTCACAGTGGCAGTCTGAAATGGAAGTTTGAAACCGGCAGCCTGATCACCGCATCAGCCGCCATTGGCCCGGACGGGACCATCTACATCGGATCATTCGACGGATACATGTATGCCCTGACTCCGCAAGGCCAGCAAAAATGGGCCTTTGGTGCTGGAACCGGTCTCAGCCCGATCGGCGGTGGAGCGGTCCTTAACCACGCCGGTGATACCCTTTACTTTGGAACAGATGACGGGGAGCTGTACGCCCTCGATCCGTCCACGGGTTCCCTCCGATGGGTCTATCGCATCTCCGATCTCATTACCGTACGGGAAATCCCCTCCGCTCCCAGCGTGGGTGTCGACGGGACCATCTATTTTGGTTGCGAGAACAATCGTGTCTACGCCATCGAACCTTCAGGCACATTGAGATGGAGCTTCCCCACCACGGGGGCTGTCCGCTCCTCCCCCATCGCCAAGTCCGACGGAACGGTTTATTTTGCCTCCCAGGATGGTTACCTTTATGCGGTTGATGACCTTGGCTTTCAGCTGTGGGAAACATTTGTCGGCGATGTCTTCTATTGTTCGCCGGCCCTCGACGCCCTGGGTAATATCATCATTGGCTCATACGCCGGGAACAGTGTCACCGGGGCAGCGACTATTTTCACCTCCGTCGACTCAGCGGGCACCCAGCAATGGGAGCACCTCATCCAGGGGCTCAATGACTCCTCCCCAAACATTGCCCCTGATGGCAGCATCTATATCGGGGCACACGATGGATTCCTCTACAAACTCGAGGGCTCTGCCCCATTGGATAAAGCCGGCTGGCCGCGCGCCCAGGGAAATCGCCGCCAGACGGGATGGTTCAGCGACCTAACAACCCTGGAATTGGTGGACTACTTTCCGGCCATCGCGGTCTCCCAGGATGGCTGGGCTTTCGTTCCCTGGTTTGGTACGGGCTGGCTCCGGGACTCCGAACTGCCCTGGATTCAGCATCTGGACCATGGTTACGTCTTCCTTTCCGGTGCTTCAGCAGGTTCCATCTACTTCTTTGACTCCACCATGGGCCAATGGCTTTTCGCCCCGGCTGCCGCGCCGAATTACTATTACTGCTTCCAAAGTGCCAGTTGGCTCTACCACTGGCAGGGAACAACCGTCTCCACCGGCCGCTGGTTTTTTGATTTCGGGCAGGATAAATGGGTCACCGAGGCCGAGTTGAAGTGAACGGATTTGTCCCAATATCGGGACACTCGGCGTCCTGATTTCGCAACACCTACAGGTCCAGCGGCAGGCGAGACATCAGCAATCCCCGTCAATCCGGGGAGTATTCACCTGATAGGCAGAGACTTGCGCATCCATACCCTATTCTGGCACGCGGATTGTTTCATTAAAGGTACACGTGAAGCAAACTCTGGAATGCCTGCCAAAGTCAAACAGCCCGAACGGATGCGAAGCCGGATAGTCCACTTCCTCTTCTGGATTGGTCGCATTCCCCTTCGGCATAATCCCATTTTTCCGTGACCTGAGAGCACCTCTCACGAAACGGATCTAGTAATAAGCCTGGAAACGCCCCTCTCCGGAAGGAGGGGGGCGTTCTTCGTTTCGGAGTAAAAAGAAAGCCCCGCTCATGGAGCGAGGCCTTCATTACCCTAGATATTGTCGAGGAACCTACCTCAGTAAGCTCTCTCGACTTACTCTAACTTGATACCCAACTATTCAATGCAATATCAAACACCGGTATTAATGCCAAGTTGCAAATTAATGAATATGAATCCACTTTTCCGATCATGAGGGCCCGGAAAACCTGACATGCGATACCTCCTCCTACTCATCGGGGTCTTTGCCTGCGCGACATCGGTCATCTTTATCAAGATCGGCAGCACCCACCCGATCGCCCTCTCCGCCTATCGCCTGCTCCTTGGAGGACTGTGCCTCTTGCCGCTGGCCATTGCGCCCTGGCGCAGACGGGGCGAACTCCGGACAGGGCTGATCCTGAGGCAGGCCCTGCCGCCAGCCCTCTTCCTCGGTATCCATTTCATTACCTGGATCATCGGCGCCCGCATGACGCCTTCCGCCAATGCCTCCCTCATTGTCAACATGGTTCCGGTCGTCATGCCCTTCCTGCTCCTGGTGGTTGTGGAGGAACGCATCACCCGGGCGGAGGGTATCGGGACACTTCTTGGCATGACCGGCGTGGTCCTTCTCGGGTTGGGCGACTTCAGTCTCAGTCCGGAGTACGCCATGGGGGACCTTGTCTGTTTCCTCTCGATGCTCTTCTATGCCTTTTATCTCATTTATGCCCGCAAGAACAAGGAGATGGCCTCGATTTATCTCTATGTGGTTCCGGTCTACCTCATCGCCGGTCTATTTTGCCTGACGATCGCTTTCCTCCTGCAGGTCAGTGGACATGACATCGACTGGATAGGGCCGGACCTCCGTCTGGAGTGGATCTCCATTCTTGGCCTGGCGCTCGTTCCCACAGTCCTTGGTCACAGCTTGATCAACTGGGCCCTGACCCGCATCCGGGGGCAAGCCGTGGTCATCATCAATCTCGCCCAATTCATTTTTGCGGGAATAATGGGCTATCTCCTGCTTGATGAAATCCCCGCCCTGGTCTTTTATCTTTCCTCGGCACTCGTCGTCGTGGGTGCCGTTATTGTAATTCGACAATCCCGTACCGCCTCATGAAGAAGACTGCGTTCCTGCAAGCCCTTGTTATCGTCATCCTTCTGACCGCATCATGGCTCCTGTTCCTCAACCGGGAACGTTCCGTAGACGCTCCGGTCATCGAGGAACCCGCCAGCCCGACTCCAACACCCATTGAGGACTCCCTTCCCGACGAATCACCTGCCGAGCCCGAAGCTGTTGAGCAAGCGACAGCGGACGAACCCGCCCCTGCAGGCACCACCGTTTCCAATTT
>JBFOLZ010000064.1:0-17375 GCA_040830445.1 Puniceicoccaceae bacterium | reverse complement strand
TCCATGTCTGGCACTTCTGGAGGCTCAGGAGCCCCTGGAGCGGCGGGGACAAAGAAATGGCTTCCCCTGCGCATGCGTTCCTCGAGGGGCACCTCAAGGGGCAGCTCCCCGCCTTTTCGCAAGACCCTGACGGGGACGGGTGCCCCGGGGGCTTTCATGTCGATCAAGGTCGATAACTGGCTGATATTGACAATCAGCTGGTCGTCGAAGCTGACGATAATGTCATTGTCCTTGAGTCCCCCCTTGTCGGCTGGACCATCCTTGGCAATTTTCGGCAACAGGAGGCCGACCCCCTTGGGCAAATCCACGTAATCGCGCAAGACTCCGGGAACCGGTTCGATGACGATGCCCATGTAAGTGGATGATTCAGCCTTGCCGCCTTGGTATTCCCGCAATCGGACGGCCCATTCCCTGGCAGCTTCAGTCGCTTCGACGACAATCTGGTTCAGGTCCTCCTTGCTGATAATCTCCTCCTCTTCAGCGGCCAGCGATACCAATGGGCAGACAAGGAGCGCGCCACCCCCAAGAAGGAGTGAGGCAACTGTGGGTAATTTGATGGATTTCATTCGTTTTTCCTCGTTTTGATGGTTTTTACAGCGACAAATTCAAAAAGTCTGGACCGGGATCAAGACGACCTCATCCCGCGGAATTTCCATTTCCACGACGGCCCCGTCGGCTGGATTGCGCCAGACAACCCGATCGACAAATTCATAGCGATAGCGCCGGGCAGTGAGACCGTTATCAAGGAAGACGATCCCTTCATCGATTCGCCCCTTGAGGTTGTTCTCAGCAAGTACTGGCTTAAAGGCATCCGGGTTCTCTTGTGGCATATTGCTGACAGTCAGTGGAGGCGACACCTCCTCCTGAGACTGCTGTGATTGCATGGCGACTTCGAGTCTCCCGTTGAAAAGCAGGATACCGAAAGTGATGAGTGCAGCTGCCGCTACCGCGAGCCCGCCCCATCCGCTGATTATTCTCCACCGCGCCAGATTCTGCTTCCGCTCCTTAGCGGCAATAGCCTCTCCGATCCGGTCGCGAAGGGCCGGTGAAGGGACTACTGGCCGGGACTCCCGGAGTTGTTTCTCAAACTGCTTATCCTTTTCCAAGCTCATGCCTTCCCTCCTTTCATGAGGCGGCGCATTTGTTCCAGACCATAACGGTATCGGGATGCCGCCGTGTTCGGGGATATGTCCAAGGTTTGTCCAATCGATTCAAAGGTTTGCTCGCCCCATACCTTGAGGACCAGCACTTCCCGCTGCTCCCGGGGAAGCTGCTGCAGGGCCTCCTGCATACCGTCGCCATTTGGCTCAGCGGTATCTGTAAAATAGGGAGGTTCTGTATCCTCAGCATAGGCCTTTTCGCGCAATTGCCGGCGCTTGCGGCTTCTGGCATGATCGATGGCCTTGCGGCGAATTTGGGTAAAGACCAGACCCGGCTCAATCCTTGGAAAAGCTTCCCGGCGCGTCCAGATATGGACGAAGACCTCCTGCAGGATATCCTCGGCCTCCTGAAAGGAACCAGACTGTTGCCTGGCAAACAGGAGGAAGCGGTCGCCCCATTCATTAAACCAATCACGCCAGTTTTCTCCATTGAGATTCTTTTCCATGAAACTGTTCACTCCTTAAAGCGTCACCCAGTCAGCTTTTTGTCTAAATAAAATAAAAAAGCCGGTCAGCAACCGGCTTTTTCATCAGGCGTTTAAATTATCCTTTGAAGGAGGCGGACCGGCTTCCACCAGTTCACCCTCTTCGAGAGGGGGCATCCCCTTTTTACCCGTGTAATAGTGCTTATAGGATTTGTAGGACTTGTCGTAATAGTGCGAATAGTAATAACCGGCGACATGGGTGTTGAGGTTATTGAGAATCGCTCCAAATACCGGAACATTGGAATCCCGTAGCCGCTTGAGGTTCACCGCTGCGGTCTTACGCTTGACCATGTTGAAGCGGATAACGAGCAGAACGCCATCAACCAATGGAAGGATGTTCAAGGCATCGCTAACGGTGGCAACAGGCGGCGTATCAATGATGACCCGGTCGTAACGCAGCCTCAGCTCGTGGATGAGATTCGTAAACCTTTCGCTACTAAGCAATTGAGTAGGACTTTTAGTATTCCCGCCCGCAGGAAGGACGTCGAGGTTCGGCAAGTACTCCTTTTGGATAACAGCATCCAGATCCACGGTTGCATCCTTCAAATACTGGATAACTCCGCGTTTATCCGGAATCTCGAGCCCTTTGGCGACATTTGGCATGCGCAAGTCGGCATCCACGACAATTGTCCGCTCACCATGGTTGGCAAAGGTGATAGCACAATTGGTACTGACGAATGTCTTCCCTTCACTGGGGATCGTACTGGTGGAAAGGATAACTTTGGCATTCCGGCTTTCCTCACTGAGCTTCAGGGTGGAATGAATGGACCGGAAGGCCTCAACAGCATGGCGGTCATGCTCATCCGCGGTAATCCGGGCTTTTTCCTGTGCATCAATACTGAAAATATGCGGCACAATCCCAATCAGCGGAATCCCCAGGGTCGACTCGATGTCGTAGGCCGACTTGACCTTGTCATCAAGGAAGGCAAGCAGGAAGACGAGGCCAAGCCCGACCCCCATGCCTAGAACCAGCCCGATGACGAGATTGAGTGGAACATTGGGCTTGAATGGCCGAATGGGTTCAATTGCCCGGTCGATAATCCGAGCCGTCTGGCCTTCTGTTGTAACCTTGACAGCGGCTTGCTGCAAACGGCTGTAATAATGGTTGTAGAGTTCCCGATTGACTTCGAGGTCGCGCAGCAAGGCGTCATATTCCGGACGGATCCGGTCAATTTCGATCATGTCCTTCTGCTTTTGGGCCAAGCGGAGTTTGGAATTTTCATGGTTCGCCTTGTACCGTTCGTACTCGTTACGAAATGTCTCAGCGGCCGCATTGACGGCAACCTCCAGCTCACTCTGAGTCTCCTTGAGCTGTTCCTCGGCGGCAATCATGATCGGATGGAGGGATCGGTACTTCTTGGCCAGGATTGCAATTTCAATCTTGTTTTGAGTGAGCCGGCTAAGCAGCTCCGGCACCTGGGAATAGGATGCGATGAAACTCAGTTCCCAAAGAGGCTTTCCCTCATCCCGGGCCTGATCAATCTGGCTGACCAGGACTGTGGCATCGTCGAGGAAGCGCTTGTCTTCCTCAAGACGGGCATTAATTGTAATAAGCTGCTGGTTATCAATGTCCTGCGACCTTTCGACCGAAAGGGTGTCGTATTTCTCCTTGAAGTCAGCCAAACGGATTTCCATCTCCTTGATCTTGGCTAGTTGCTGGTCCGCCTGACTGCGCAGATCATCCACAGCCCGCAAGGAACCTTCAATCTGCTTGTTCCGGTTAAAGTCGATGAATTCCTCTGCGAAGTAGTTGGCCACGATTGCGGAAATCTCGGGATCCGGGTGAGAATAGAGGATATTGACCACCAGCGACAACCGCACTGGAGCGATAGCCCGATTGGTCATCAAAATTTCCGGGACCGAGCGGACGCCCCGCAAGGTGACATCCAGCCCCTTCTCATAAGGAGCCATGAAACGGGTGCGCAAATTTCCTTTAATCCGGTCATCAACCGCCTGGATGATGTTCAGGCTCTCAAGAATCTTAATCTGAGTGTTGAAGTCCTCCGCGTTAACGACCTCTTGGCGGACAATGTCCTCAATCTGGAACACCTGGTCCTTTTCCCGGAGAATCTCCACCGAGGAAATGGAACGGTAAAGCTTAGGAGCGTTAAAGGTGTAGAGGGCAAATCCGAGAAAGACGACAAAGACGGAGACGATAAGCCACCAGATGCGTTCCCGGAGGATAAGAAGATAATCGGCCAAGGTACGGGAGGGGGCACTGCCACCTTCAGCGTAGCCAGCATAGCCATCGCCGTAGTAGTAGCCACCGGAATAACCTCCGCCTCCGCCTGTATAATAATTGTTACTCATTGATAAAAAACAGGTTATGTAAGTAATTATCCCTACCAGAGACGCTCCGGAACATTGATTAAGTCACCTTCCTGGAGCGGATAGTCCTTTGTCGTCAGTTTCCGGGCATCGACCTCGATAACAAATTTCTCCCCGTTTTCATCCGACCGCGTTATGCTAACGTTGCTTTTGTCGGCCAAACGGTCATTACTCCAGCCACCAGCAGCTGCAATTGCCTCCAGCAGTGACAAGCCCTCCTCGCTCGGGAACGGAATCAGTCCCTGCCGGTTGACTTTACCAATGACGGTCACACTCCGCATGGCGTATTCCAGTACGACGATGTCAATGTGGGGATTGACGTAATAGTCCCTGTTGTAGGGTTCGTAAAGGAATTCGCGAGCATCATCAATAGCTTTGCCGCCAATCAGCAAGGTTCCCAAGTGAGGCAGGGTAATGGTCCCATCCTGGGAGACCCGCAATTCAGTCGTGAACTGGAGTTCGTCCGCCACAAAGAGGGATACCCTGAGGTAGTCCAGCGGGGAAATCACATAGGAACTGGAGGCACCACTGCCACCTCCAGCACCTTCCTGAGCTTCTCCAGCATGTACGAAAAGGGCGAATGCACATATGGCACACAAGCGCGAAAAACGGAATAAGCGTGAAATCTTCATGAATAGGGAAGAAAAGGCGAATCCTGCAAAAAGGAAGAGGTCAACATAAATTGACCTCCTCCAAAAAGACGACGTTCAAGTATTTCCAGGAACTAGTACCGCAGGGAAGCAAAGACGCGGAGTTCGTTGGACTTGTAGTTGGCTACATTACCATCCACATCCCGGTAGGAATAGGATGCCTTGAATGAGACGAAATCATTCGGGTTGTAGGAAGCGCCAAGGCTGAACATGAGAATGTCTTCCTGACGGATGCTTTCCTCGTACTCGCTCTCCCCGACAACGACCGCGGCGTTGATCCCGAATGAGTTGGAAACACTGTAATTGGCTCCCAACTGGGCAGTGGTGTAGGCATAGGCCTGGGCGTTGGTGGAACTGGTCCGGTAATCCCGGGTAATGGTGGCGTAGTAGTTGGCCTTGGCGTTGCCGGTGTAGATGAGGCTCAACTTGTAGGAGGGAGAGGATGCATCAGCGTTGCTGTTCTTGGCATTGCGGCGCTGGTAACCCACATTGACGTCCGCGTAAATGACCGGGCTGAAGAGTTCGCCCACCGCACCGACGAAAGCATACCAGTCGTTGTACTCAACATCCGTGTCCGTGTCCGTGTGGCGGTAGCGAACCCCGGCTGTCATATCGACGTTGGGACGGACATTGTAAAAATAGGTCACCGGGACCGTCATCGAGGTGTGGCCGGTAAAGTTGCTGTTCTTGTATTCCGTGTCAGCGTAGTCCAGACCAACCTTGATGGCGGACAATTCGGAGATATCCTTCTTCGCATTTGCGCCAAACTTCGTTACATCCCGGAGGATGAGCACACCAAAAATGTCGGACGCATCGTCGATCCCGTAGGATGTCGAGTAACCTTCCTTGTAGGAGGCGTAGGCATTGGCCAGCACGACGCCGGAATCATAGGAGGTCTTGAAGTCGAATTCCGAGAATTCATCATCAAGGTCGCCGTTCTCTTCCCAAATCACCCACCGGTAGAGGTAGGAAAAGGTTGTTGAAGCGGCTGCGTCCGGCGAAATCTTGAATTCAATGCCGGGAGCAAACTCCAGACGGACATCGTCCTCCTCAAGAATGGAAGTGCGGAAGATGTTGTCGTCATGCACCAGGCCGAGCTGGCCGATAAAGTGAATGGAGCCATCCTCAAACTGGTGCAAGGGAGCGGCACTGGCCGTGACACCCGCAGTTGCGATAATTGCGGCAAGGGAGAGGAGTCTAATTTGAGTTTTCATAGGTGAATTTTGATCAAGCGACGATATTGTGGTGATAAGAATTTACAGAAACTTTTATGAGCAATAGATTCTGATAATGCAAGTCGTCATGTTGTGGAAGGTTGAAACCATTGACAAGACAAGAATTTCCCATCCCATAGAAGGCATTCAAAAAGACAAAAAATGAGTGAAACTCCCCAGAAACCCGAAAAGACGCCGGCCAACCAACGCAGCTATTCCACATGGTTTGGATTTGCCACCCGCGAAATAACCACGCGCAATTCAGTACGGATTCGGATACGCTGGGGCCGGGTAGCTGTCTTTTTGACGATTATGGGCCTGATAGCGTGGTTTGGGAAGTCCTGGGCGCTGTATATCTTTTTCAAGAATGTCCGTGAATTCGAGGATGTCGCCTTCACCGATATGATCCTGTTCCCCTTGAACCGCTCGAATGTAAGGGTCCAGCAGGGGGATTACCAGATTGAGCAGGCGGTAGCTGCCTTGGAGCGGGAAGATTACCGGCGGGCCTATGCACTTCTCCGGGAGGGGGTGGCACGCTCACCGGCCAATCTGGAAGGGCGGATGTTACTGGCCCAGATCTATGCCGGTTGGCGCCCGGAGCTGGCCTCCGAATTACTCGTCGAGGGTATTGAATACGGGAAGGAAGATGCTGAATTCATTACCTTGATGCTCCGCCTGTTGCTGGCACAGAAACAGGATGAACAGGTTCTGGAGTTGACGGAGACCCTCCTCGCGGAAGAGCCCGAAGAAGCAGTCGAGCGGATCCTGGCCGTCAGCCGGCTGCGGTCGGCGATGCTGCATGGAAAATTCGATATCGTCCGGGAGGTTATCGAGGAGACGGATCTGGAAAATACTTTCGACGGGCTGCTGCTGGGCGTGGAAATTTACGAACGCACCGACCGCGGTAATTTGGCCATCGAAGTACTCCTCTCGGCCATTAATTCAGTGCCGCGGGAAAACGCAGATCCCCTCATCAACCGTCTGCGGATGCTCTACCAGCAGCAGGAGATGTACGACAGGGCCCGTGAAGCAGCCCTCGAACTGGTCATTCGCAAGCCGCTTGAGTGGCAACCCCGGGTTGCCTTAATCGATGTTTTGTCGGCCTCCGAACTGTATGACCGGCGGGATCGGGAAATCTCTTCCCTCATCAAGGAACACCGGAATGACGAGCAGGCGATGATTGCCCTGGCCAGGCTCGCTGCAGAATACGGAAATGTTGAAGCAGCGACCCGGCTCTATGAGATCGCCCTCGAGAATGGCTACAGTCTTGGCTTGTTCAGCCTGACCCTTGCAGAAGCACAGATTCAAGATGGCCTTTACGAAGAGGCCATCGAGCTTTGCAATGAGCTGATACGCGAAGATCCGGCGTGGATGCTGAATTCAGAAAGCACCTTCAATGCCATCCGGTCCCTCGCTTATTACGGATTCGGGGATGAAGAGCTGGGGAATCTCTACCTGCGTAATTTCATCGACTCCAAGCGAGCCAATTCCTCCCAGCTCTTTTCCGCGGCACAGCGTTTCCGGGAAGCGGGATTAGCTGAGCAGGCGCGTTTGATCCTGGAGGAAGCCTACCTCCGGGACCCCAAGAATGAACAGGTTCTCGCCACCCTGATTGATGTCGAAATGGACCTGGGTGTGTTTTTCTACCTGACAGATCACCTCAATGTCCTTTTCGAACTGAGACGCCCGGATTACTCCCTCATTGAGAGCATTCAAAGCCGCCTGCAAAGCGACCGGTTCCTGTACACCAAGAACCGGAGCGGATTACTCGATACTTTGGCTGAGATTGTCTCGGAAAAATCCGCAATGGATTGGGATATCTGGGAACGCAGGAGTGCCAGTTAGCACCTGATAATAGCTCCGAAAGAGGCCTATTTGCCCGGTTCCGGCTCTTCATCCTCCGGCGAATCATCCGTCTGGCGCACCCGCACCTCTACGACCCGGGTATCGTCACTATCGGTTATCTCCAGCTGGAGGCCTTCAACAGTGACCTTTTCGCCGGTTTCGGGAATTCGCCCCAGTTCACTGGTAATCAGGCCGCCGATTGTGGAAACTTCCTCCGTCTCGATTTCCACCCCGAAATTGGCCTCGATTTCGTGAAGGGGAGTCAGGCCTGAGACAACCGCCTCATCGGACTTCTCGTCCGATCGGATGAGGACTTCCTCGTCAGCATCAAATTCGTCCCGGATTTCACCCACAATCTGCTCCAGGATCCTCTCCAGGGTCAGGACTCCTTCCGTTCCCCGGAACTCGTCAATGACCAAGGCCATATGCATCCTGTGGGCCAGGAGCTTCGTCAAGGCCGACTCCAGGGGCTCATCAATATCGATGCGAATCATGTTGCGCTTGATACGCCGGAGATCGAGCCCTTCAAGGGTACCGGCCTGCCGGAAGAGGTCCTTGATATGAACCAGCCCCAGGCAGCGATCCAGATCGCCATAGCAGAGAGGGAAACGGGTATGGCCGGATTCCTTGGCCATGGCCAGGTTCTCTTCCAGGGGAAGATTGAGATCGAAGATCTTTACCTGGTTTCGCGGCAATAGGACATCCGAAACCTCAAGTTCCCGCATCAACAAGGTATTCTTGAGAATCAGCTGGGCGACCATCGACATCTCCGGCGACTCCTTGCGCAGCAACTCGATCTGCGTCTCCAGGTCGAGAGAGTTCAGGTCCGGCATATCCTCCTTGCGCCAGATTCGCCAAATCGAACGGGTAAACCCGAGCACCAAAATACGGATGGGCCGGGTCAGCCAGCCCAAGGGTAAAATCAGGAAGGCCCCGAAGCTCATGCTTTGAAAGGGATAGGCCAACCCAACAGCCCTGGGAAGCAGTTCACCGACGGCATGGTGCACGGTAAGGGCGATAACAAAGGCCAGTACAGCCGCGAACGGTGTGGCAAAACCCTGCAGCAACTGCCACTCGAACAGCCCAAGAAAGGCCATCAGGAAAGGAAAAACCAGCAAGGCATAAAGCAGCAAACAGGCAGTCAATCCGAGCCGGATCACGCGAATTGTCCGGTCACCCGAGACAATGAGCCGGGCCAGTCGCTTATGACTCTCGACGCGCTCCCGCAATTCGGTATTGAAATGGCTGAACCGAATCTTGATGAGGCTGAACTCACAAGCCACCAGCAAGGCATTGCAGAACAAAGTCAGGGCGATGCCAATCAAGTGGTAGGGATATTGCGAAAGTAGAATACTCACCGATCTATCAATATGACATGCGTTTCCGGGTCAGGAAACAAATTTTTGCAAGGCCTCCAGGAACTGCTGGTTCTCAGCCTCCGAGCCAATTGTCACCCGCAGATGTTGAGGCAACCCATAACCGGCAAGGGGTCGTACGATGACGCCCATCTTCTGCAAGGCAAGGACCGCCTTGTCCGCATCCTCCATGGCGAAGAGAACGAAGTTGCCCCGATCGCCGGCTGTTTCCAAACCGAGTTCCCGGAGCCCGTCCGTCAGCTGGATACGACCCTTCTCATTACAGGAGCGGCTTCTTTGGACCCAGTCATCGTCATCGAGCGCAGCAATAGCCGCGACCTGGGAAAGTGTTCCCGTGTTGAAAGGTGGTCGAACGCGGTTCAGCAGTTCGGCAAGGTCCGGATGGGAAAAGCCATACCCGATGCGCAAGCCAGCCAAACCGTAAATCTTGGAGAAGGTCCGGGTCCCGATAACTTTAACCCCCTCCTCAATCAGGCCCTGAATATCCAGTCGCTCGTCCTCATACTCGGCATAGGCCTCATCATAACAAAAGATTACCCACTCAGGCAGCGAACGGGCAAATGCCTCGACTTCCTTGACCGGCAAACCTGTTCCAGTCGGGTTGTTCGGATTCGGCAGGAAGACCAGACGCGTTTTGTCCGTGACAGCCTCCCGGAGGGCATCGAGGTCGTGGCACAACCCCGGCATGGGCGCTGCAATCACCTTGGCTCCGGTCAAGAGGGCGGAAATGCGGTAGGAAATAAAGGCATATTCCCCGACGAGAACCTCCGCCCCCGGCCCCCCGAAGACGTCACACAATAGATAAAAAATCTCGTTGGACCCAGCCCCGAGGGTAATTTGCCCGGGAGAAAAACCATGCTTTCCGGCAAGGGCATTGACCAGGCCATAGCCAGAGTTGTCCGGATACAAGGCCATGTTTTCCGCAGCCGAACGGACGGCTTCAACCGCGCAGGGGGGCGAGCCAAGGGGATTCTCGTTGGAGGCAAGCTTGATAATCGAGTCCAGCGGGAGGCCCATTTCCCGGGCTACCAATTCAATGGGCTTGCCGGGTTGATAGACAGGAAGGGACAGAATCTGCTGACGCGTCAGGTCGGTATACTTCATTAATTAAAGGTTGTCGGTTTAATGAATTCCGAGCGAATATCAACACCGGGTGAAACAAATCTGCCAAATAGAATACACGGAGGCAACAGCACCGGAAAACATGGCCATGGACGCTGCCATGCTGGCCTTCGGGCACAGCAGCCGCCGCGCAATGTGGCGCTTTTACGGTTGGACCGGTGAGGCCATGACATTCGGCTACAGCCAGAGATGGAGGGATGTCCAAACCATGGCAGCCGGATTCAAGGGTTCCCTCGTCAGGCGTCTGACTGGGGGAGGCATTGTTGATCACCGGAACGATCTGACCTATGCCCTCACCCTGCCCCCGGACCACACCTTCTACAGGAAGCAAGCCCTGGAGATATACCAGGAATTGCATCTGGGAATCGCCGAAATCCTCAGAACCAGCGGCATAGCGGCTGAGTTGGCCCCGTGCGGGCGTCCTTGTGGTGAGGAATCAAGCCATTCGGCCAACACCTTTTGCTTTCCCTCAGCTGAACCCTACGATGTGATCCAGGCAGATTCGGGCAGCAAGATAGCCGGGGCCGCCATGAAACGCAGTCAATCCGGAATCCTCGTACAGGGCAGCCTCGACAAGGAAAAACTGGCAAACCTAGCCCCCGAAACATTCATTGCCGCCTTCGGAGGATTCCTTGCCGAATGGATGGATCTGGAATCCGTTCCTTCAGGGAATTCACTCCCCCAAGGGATTCTTGAAAAGGAACGACGGCGCTTCAGTTCCCGGGAGTGGAACGAACGCCGCTGAATCACCCCTTACGTTCCAGGGTGATAATGTTCTCGATGTGGCGCGTCTGGGGGAAGAGGTCCACCGGCTGGATGTCGACAACGGTGTAAGGTCCATCCAGCAAGGCTTTGATGTCCCGTGCCTGCGTGTCCGGGCCGCAACTGACGTACACCACCCTGGCAGGTCCAAATTGCAACAACTGCTCGAGAAAGGCAGGATCGCTCCCCTTGCGCGGCGGATCCATGAGGACGGTTGTCTTGTCGGGCGAAAAGGAAAGGCCGTCAAAAATCGCATCGGCCTTGCCCAGCATAAAGCGGACATTCCCGACCTTGTTCCTGGCTGCATTGCTACGAGCCAAATCGACGGCCCTCTCACTCACTTCAATGCCAGCAACTTCCTTGAAGCGGTCATGCCCGCAGATGCCGAACACCCCCACCCCGCAATAGGCATCGACGAGGTTTTCAATTCCCGGGGCAACGGCCCGGTCGAGCGCATAGTCAACCATCCTCGGAAGGACATGGGGATTATTCTGGAAGAATTCCCCGGCAACAAATTGGAAGGTGTACGGTCCCACCTTTTCCTCGGCCAAGGCCTTCATATTGGTAATCACTCCCTCGCACGAATCCCGCAAAAGCAGCGTCCCCCCCTTCTTGAAGGGAATCCTGCCCGCTCGAAGCTCCTCCCGTGCCGGTCCCAAGCGCTGGTTGATCGATTGACTGGCAATCGGGCATGAAGGGATATCCACAACCGCCCGGCTGTCCGCTTTCTGGAAACCGATGGGTGTATCCGGTTCAGTTGGTGGCCTCCTGAAGTGGGGAGTGATCTTGGATCGATAATGATAGGTGTGTTCCCGGCAACCGAGGGTGGAATTCACCTCGGCGGTGAGCCCGGCCATCTTTTTCAGCAGATCCGCAATCTGGCGTTGTTTCCACTGGAGCTGGGCCTCGTAGGTATAATGCTGGTACTGGCAGCCCCCGCATGTCCTGAAAAGCGGGCACACCGGATCGACCCGGTCTTCGGAAGAACTCAGCACATCAACGAGGTCGGCTTCGGAATAAGCCTTCTTGTTGCGCCAGACACGTGCCCGCACATGCTCCCCTGGCAGGGCAAAGGGGACAAAAACCACCCAGCCGTCAATTCGACCCACTCCCTGTCCAAGGTTCGTCAGGTCCTCGATGACAAGTTCGATCTCCTCGTGATAGGTAAACGGTTCCGGATGGAAATTTTTCGGTGGCTTCTTCATGCGGTCAGTTCCATAGGAAGAAGAGCAATGCCGCCGGCACAAGCCGCAAATTTGCTCGTCATGCAGGAAGGAATTACCGATCTTAGCTCCTGTCAGCCATGCCGGAGCATATAACCAGCGCCCAAAATCCCCGGGTAAAAAACCTTGTCCGCCTGCGCGATGGCAGCCATCGCCGCCGCCAGCAGCGATTCCTGGTCGAGGGTTACCGCGAGATTCAGCGAGCCATGGCCTGCGACTGGCCCTTGGAGACGGTTTTTTTCTGTGACCAGCTCTTCAAGCACCCGGAATCCTTCGAGCTGCTTCACCAGGTTGAAGATTCAGGCATTGAAGTGGTCCAACTGGCGGAAGGTCCCTTCGCAAAAGCTGCTTTTCGGCAGGGACCAGACGGCCTACTGGCAGTCGCACGGCAAAAGTCCTGGAAATTGGAAGAGCTTCAGCTTTCCAGTAATCCCCTCCTCATCGTCCTTGAAGGCCTCGAGAAGCCCGGCAACCTCGGCGCCATCTTCCGCACTGCCAACGCTGCCGGCGCTGAAGCCATCATCCTGACAGAGGCGGTTACGGATCCCTGCAACCCCAACACTATTCGCGCCTCGCAGGGGGCCTTTTTCCAGGTTCCGTTTTGTTCGACCGACAACACCAGCCTGATGCTTTTCCTTAAGGAAAGAGACATTCGTCCGGTTCCGACTTCTCCGGCAGCTGAAAAACTGCTTTGGGATGTCCCCCTGCATGGACCAGTCGCCATTGTCCTGGGCACCGAAGATGACGGGCTCAGCGAGGACTGGCTAAAGGGATATCCGGCCTGCAAACTGCCCATGGCTGGTATTACCGACAGTTTGAACGTGGCCTCGGCTGCGGCCATCGCCCTCTTCGAGGCCGTCCGGCAACGACATCAGGAGGATTCCTGAAACTTCTTCAGGGCCAGGGTATTCAGTCCCTGCAAGTCCAGTTTGCCGGAAGCAAGGTGTGGGATGTCGTCCACCCGGAGGATAATCCTCGGAATCCACAGGTTGGGAATACCCGCGTCAAGGAGGCGCTTTCGCAAATCATCTGACTTGATGTCCACCGCTGTCAGGAGGACGAGGGCCTCGCCCTTTACCTCGTCAGAGATACCGGTTACTGCTACCAGCGGTTCCTCCGAATCATCCAGCTGGAAACTCTCGGCGACCACCTGCTCAACCCGGCCATGGGGAACCATCTCGCCCCCCAGTTTGGAAAAGCGGCTGAGCCTCCCTTCGATGAAGAGATAGTCTTCAGAATCGATTCGGGCGAGGTCTCCGGTCCGGAACCATCCATCGGCAAATGCCGCTTCATTGGCCTCGGGATTCTTCAGGTAGCCAGTAAAGACATTGGCCCCTTTCATATCGAGTATCCCCTGCTTGTCCCGTGGTAGGACAGCTCCTGTGGAAGGATCAACGACACGCGCCATCATCCCCTTCATCAAGCGCCCCACTGAACCAGCCTTTATCTGTGGGGGGACATTCCTGTAACCCGGAAGGTTGGCACTGGCAACCGGAGTTGTCTCAGTCAGTCCATATCCCTGAAGATAGATACTGCCAAATTCCTCCTCCCAGCGTTCACCAAACCCGGGAGGTGTCTTTTCGGCACCTGCAACGACGTAATTCAGGGAGGCCAATTGCTCTTTGGTCGCCCGCTTGAAATAGGGCCGGAAGAAAGTCGGTGTTCCCATCAGAACGGTAGCCTTCTCCGCATGAATGGTTTCAGCAATCTTCCTTGTTTCCAAAGGGGATGGTAAGGTCACGCACGGTAACCCGGAAAGGAGCGGATACCACATTGTCCCGGTGAATCCAAAACTGTGGAAAATAGGCAGGCAGGCCAAAAGTTTCTGTGTTTTATCCAGCAGGTGACAGCTGCTGATCTGCATGCAGTTGGCGATGATGTTTCTGTGTGTCAGGGGGATCCCCTTCGGTACACCTGTGCTACCACTGGAGAAAAGCAGGCCGCATTCCCTGTCCCCTCCCTGGGTGGGAATGCCAAACCGCTTGATGAGCATGCTTGAGGGATAAAGAATGACCCGGAGGAGGTTGAGGAGAATGTCCTTCTTCTTGAAATGGGCCCGCTCGCGAATGAGGTCGATGGTATTTTCCGGCCATGGGAAATCCGGGAACTTCTTGCGAATCGGACTGGCCGTAATAATTGTGCGGACTTCGCCGATTTCCATGGCCTGTTCAATGGAATTGGTTCCGGCACTGAAGTTCAAGTTTACCGGAATCTTGCCGATCAAGACCAAGGCAAGGTTGGTCAGCACCCCTCCAAGGCCGGATGGGAATACCACGCCGACACGCTCATCGGGTATGGTTTCCTTCCATCGACGGGACATGGTGAGAGCAACGGCAAGCATCATTCCGCTGGTCATCTCCTTCCGCTCGGCAGTGAGGTCGACAAAGTGCTTGTGAAAGGGGGACTTGCTCAGGGACTGCACCAGCAAGGCAGCCAAATGTTTCTCCAACTCCGGTGA
The DNA here is from genome assembly GCA_040830445.1 of Puniceicoccaceae bacterium. Taxonomy (GTDB): domain Bacteria; phylum Verrucomicrobiota; class Verrucomicrobiia; order Opitutales; family Oceanipulchritudinaceae; genus Oceanipulchritudo. Next base: position 2,752 of record JBFOLZ010000064.1, on the reverse strand, counting down.
TTGATTAAACGCATCAAATCCGGCATCCAGAATAAAGCCCTCTTCTTTCATAACTTGTTTCAGTATAAAACTGAGCACATATCAATCCATGGTCAAGACTGACAGGAATTATAACTGCCTCAGCGCCAGAAGTATCGGGAAGCCGAATCGGGCTTGAACTCACTCCCAGGAGGCGATCAAGCGCGCATAATAGCGGTGATCGAGCCGTTCTCGGCCTTCATCCGGCTGGTTGTTGTATTTACTGACAACTCCCAGGCGCAATTCCCACAAATTGGAATAATCCAGGGGAACATTGAAGCCCGTGTCCTGCCGGATGATGTAGTCGCCAAAGTCCGCCACCGATGGCAGGTAGGTGTAGGACGCCTTGAGGCGCGCCCACTCGACAAAGCGCCAATTCAAATCGAGACCAAAGTCCATTCCGGGATAATCCGCGGATCCATCATCCTTGAAGTCCTCAAAACGGTAGCTGATGCCCGACCGGGTTTCGACGGTGAGGTCTTTCTGGTCTTTCACTTTCCAGGAAATACCGGAGGCGGAGGTGCTGCGTATGAGAATCCCCTCTCTATCATCGTGCTCCAGTTCGCCCCTGAGAAAAAAGCCCAGATTATCCCGGAAAAAATTCGTGTACTGGCTACCGAGAACAATCTCATTTGCGGAAAGCTTCCCCTTGTTTTCGCCGTAGGAGTACCTGCCATAAATGCCCAACCGGTCATATTCACGGTCCATCTCGGCGTCCGCGGTAATTGTCAGGTCGATCTTGTCGGTATTGCCCTGATTGCCGACAAAATTCAACCCGGCCTCAAATTTCCAAAGCCGCGGGTCATCGGCAACCGGGTTGGAGGCCTTGGGGACCTGCGCCACCGGGACGGTCTTCTTTTTCTCCTCCTTGACGGTCTTGGCTTCCGCCGGAAGGGCATCAGCCCCCGCTTGATGGTAGCGCAGAACAACCGCCCGATCCACAACCAGGGTCCCGGCATAGGAGGTGGTGATTTGGATATGGGTTTCCGAGACATCCTCAATGCGCCCGGTCAGGATTGCCCCATCAGCAGTCTCAATCCGGTCGGCCGGCAAATCACCATGCAGGACAACCATGCCCAGACAGGGAACGGTTAAAATGAGGAGGAAAATTCGCTGCAACTTCATGATCCAAGAAAAAAGGTGTCCCAGAGGTTCCCGAAATCAATGGAGAAATCGAAAAAAATCCTCTTTCGGTAAAATCCTTCCTTGATGTTCGGGGGTCCATGCACTTCATAGGCGGGGATGAATCTATTCGAACAGGTTACCGCTGCCCCCCCCGACCCCATCCTCGGTCTGTCGGAGTCCTTCCGCAACGATCCAAATCCTGAAAAGATCAACCTCACTGTGGGTGTCTACCAGGATGCAACGGGTGTATCCCCGGTCCTCGATTCTGTCAGGGAAGCCGAAAAGCGACTGGCATCCGCCTCCAACAGCAAGAGTTACCTCCCCATCAATGGCCACCCGGACTATCTTGGACACGCCCAAAAACTCGTCTTCGGTGAAGGTAACGAAATGATCGAGACCGGCAGTATCGCTTCCGTCCACACCCCGGGCGGTACCGGAGGCCTGCGGCTGGCCGGTGACTTTGTCCGCCACTGCCTGGGCAAGCGCACTATCTGGGTCAGCAACCCGACCTGGGCCAACCATCAGGGGATTTTCCAGAAGTCAGACCTCGAGATCGCCACTTATCCCTATTACGACCCGGAAAGCCATGACCTCAATTTCGCCGGCATGATCACCGTCCTCGAGGACATTCCGGAAAATGATGTCGTTCTTTTCCATGCCTGCTGCCATAACCCGACCGGGGTAGACCCGTCAGCAGAGGAATGGGAAACCATCGCCAAGGTCTGCAAGGAGCGGCGCCTTCTGCCAATCGTCGACTTTGCCTACCAGGGGTTCGCCACGGGCTGGATTGATGACGCCGTGGCCATCCGTGCCCTTTCCGAATATGGAATGGAATTTCTTGTCTGTTCCTCCTTCTCCAAGAACTTCGGGCTCTACCAGGACCGGGTGGGCGCCTTGCATGTTGTGGCCAAGAACCAGCAGGAAGCCAGCCGGGTGCTCAGCCAGTTGAAGATCCTGGTCCGGACAAATTACTCCAACCCTCCGGCTCACGGAAGCGGAATCGTCTCCACCATCCTCAACGATTTCGAATTGCGGCTGCAATGGGAGGAGGAACTCAAGGCCATGCGGATGCGCATCAATTCCGTCCGGGCCCAGTTCGTGGAAGCACTGGCAAAGGCCGGGGCTGGCGACTTCTCCTTTATTGCCGACCAGAAAGGGATGTTTTCCTTCTCCGGCCTGACGCCCGAACATGTTCAGCGCCTCAAGGAGGAGTACAGCATTTATCTCGTCAAGAGTGGCCGGATCAATGTGGCCGGCATCAATGACGACAATATCCAGCGGCTCTGCTCGGCGATTGCCGAGTGTCTGAAGGGCTGACCTGCTCAGGCAAAGAAGTCACGGATCCTCGCCACGCCTTTGACGAGGGCATCCACTTCTTCCATTGTATTGTAGAAGGCGAAGCTGGCGCGGGCTGTACCTGTCAAGCCAAGCCGGCTCATCAAGGGCTGGGTACAGTGGTGGCCAGAGCGGATAGCGATTCCATCGGCATCAAGGAATGAGGCGATGTCATGGGGATGAGCCGCCTTGAGGACGAATGAAACAACCGAGGCCTTGTCCGGGCCGTCCCCGACAATTCGCAGGCCGGGTATTTGCTTGAGGCCCTCTGTTG
>JBFOLZ010000063.1:0-15830 GCA_040830445.1 Puniceicoccaceae bacterium | reverse complement strand
GGGGACGGCATGAGCGGTTCAACTTTAACGGGGCGGGAGGGAAAGAGGAGAAGAAAAAAAACGGCAAAAGAGAGGGTTATGGCTTTTAATACCTTCACCGCTCTGCAATGACAGATGTTAAAAATCCTCTCTTGGCGGTTGGCAACCGCCAATATTTTCCCTCCTCCGTTTCCACGGCTTCCAGCAAGGGACGCTCCTCAGCCCCAAGGCCCTTGTTAATCAGGTAATACAGGTCCTCGATGGTTTCCTTGTTGGCCTCATAATAGCCGTGCCCTTCAAAAAGCGGGATGGCATCCGAGACATCAATGGTTTCCACCCCTTCAACCACCGTGACGCCATTGCGGGAGTCACCGAGCCGCGGGTATTGATAAACCGTCGCCGAAGCGAAGAGGGGGAAGTCCTTTGAAGAAACATAGAGGGTCTTCCGGGACGGCATGGTGGCAAGGCGACTGGCGACATCGCGGATGAAGATCTCCTGATCAATGTCGGGCGCCACGAGGATTATTTCCCCGATGGACCACTCGCCTGTGGACAAGGCAACCTGCTGCAGGTCATCGAGGGTTTCGAGGAGAGCCTTGTTCCCCATGCTGTGGGCGATGATATGAATCGGCGACTCGGGGTAGTTTTCTTGAAGACCGACAATGAGTTGCTGCAGGACCGGTCGTGACCAGTTCAAGTTTTCCAAATCGGCCGCATAACCGGAGACAGCATTCGTCGAGGGCCAGCTGAAGGTGATCACCGGCCCCGGGAATCCCAGCTCATAGCGCAGTTGGGCGGAAATGACAGCGGCCCGCTTAAAGCTTTTCTTGTAACCGTGAATGTAGATCAGAAACGGAGGATGCGGATTGTCAGGGCTCGAATAAGCTGACAGCTGTTCAAAGAAGGATTCCTGTTCCAGATCGACAATCTGCTGAACGGGTTGGCTCTCGAGGAGTGCCTCCTGCTGAAGCGAATGATTCGGCTGGGCAGCGGCAAAGGCGCTGAAGGTCTTGTCGGGATCGACAGCCAGCATTGAGACCCCGAAGCGCGTGGAACCCCTTTCTCCACCAAATCGCTTGTCGGGCCGGGTCAGTCCGGTGTCGTTCCGGGTCGTGACGTGGAAGACCTCCTGGTAGAGGTACGCCTTGCCCGTAGTTAGCGGACTGGAACAGCCTGCCAGCAGAAGGCTTCCCGCGAGGAACAGAATGACCGGACAAAAGCGCATTTTACCGATTTTGCGTAACCTCGGTCAGGACATTGCCACTGGCTCCCGACGGTGGTTTGGTTCCCAGGAAGGCGGCAATCGTCCTGGCAACATCGACGGTGTGAACGCGGCGGTCAATCGTGGCCGGGGGAAGGTCAAGTCCGGCAAAGATAACCGGGACATGGGTGTCATAGCGCCAGGGTGAGCCGTGGGTGGAAGCGACCGTCAGCCCGTCGAAATCGTTGATGAAGGCATGCGGCTCAAAAACGATGAAGATGTCGCCGGAGCGTTGCAGGTGGTGGTTGCGGAGAATGGCCCGGGTGACAAAGGTTTCCGGCAAGTCGCCTTCGACGATGGCCTCACTGCTCGCGGCCATGGCCACGCCGTCGAATTTCATCAACTCCATCGCCACCGCTTCCTGGACATCTTCGAGGTCCAGTCCGTTCTCCTCTATCGCCTCATGGTTGAGGTAGAGGTAGGGATGGAAGTACTCCGTTATCAACTCCTCCCCAATCCCGAACTGCTCTTTCAATCGCTCAATGCCCGCTTCCTTGTCCCAGGTTTCCGGTTCCATGTAGCGGGCCTCGATGCCCATTGTGTTGAGGTAGCCCGGGACTTCCGGCCCGCCATGATCAGCCGAAATGACAACGAGGGTGTTCTCGAGGCCAACCTGTTCATCAACGAAGCTTAACAGGTCGGCAATGTATCGGTCCAAGTGGAGCAGGTTGTCTTCCATCTCGAGGCTCGAGGGTCCGAAGAGGTGCCCGACATAGTCGGTTGATGAAAAGCTCACCGCCAGGTAATCGGTCACCGCATCCGCTCCAATTTGCTCCTTCTCAATCAGGGTCTTGGCAAAGTCGAGGGTCAGCTCATCCCCGGCCGGGCTGAGGGTCAGCAGGGTGGTGAAGTATTTGCCATCCATCGGTCCGAACGGGTGGGGAAAGGTCCGGCCGTAGCCTGGAAAGTCAGTCTCCCACTCGGCGTCGTCCATGTCACCATAGAGGTAGGTGGATTTGTCATGCAGGAGCTCCCACGAGGCGTTGTCATACTTGGCAACGGGCTGCTTGGCATTCCACGCCGTGACCCATTCCGGGTAGGTGTCGTAATAGAACGTCGAGGTGACGAATTCCCCGCTCTGCTTGGAAAACCAGAAAGCCTTGCCGGAATGCCCGGCCATGGCCACGGCCCCGCGATCCTTGACGGAAACGCCGAAGACCTTGGCCTTGCCGGCCGTATGGATGGAGATCTCGTCGGCAATAGTGGTCACTTCAATATTGGCGGGCGAGCGACCGGTCACTTTGGCCGCCCGCTGGGTGGGATCTATCTCCGTTTCCTGATCCACCCCCGCTCCTGCGGTCAATAGCTCATAGCGGGAATCCTCGATGTTGTAGACCAGCCTTCCGAGGCCCCGATCGTACCAGACATTCCCCACCATGCCATGGGCGGACGGGTCCGCTCCGGTGGAGAGGGTTACATGGCCGACAATGGTCTCCGTATTGGCATGGGCATGGTGGGCGTCTCGATAGACAATACCTTCCCGGTAGAGCCAGGCAAAGCCGTCCTCGGCCATGCGATCCATGAAACGCGGGGCCAGATCGGCTCGGAGTTGGTCGACAGTGATTTGCAGGACTAGCTTGGGGGGTAACGCCATACAGGCAAGAGGTAAGCATGTGGCAAAGAGGAGAAGCGCTTTCATTTCTATCTTCTAAGTCGATCGCCACCTACAGGCAAGCCGGGATGGGATGAATAAGGATTGATTTCAGGAAACTGGCCCGTTCAGGGATTTTCTTCCAGTCAATATACGTTTCCGGAATGTTTTCGCTGAGCAAGGATTCCTGTAGCCCACGGTTGGGCCGCGCCAGCGGACCTACCGTGGGTTTCAAGGTAATGGCATGATTCCCATGCCCCGCAAGCAAAGCGCCGCGGGTTGTTATTCCCATTGGCGCGGTCAAGTAACCCCGACATTCGTCGGGGTAATCGGACCTATGGGTGATTCCGGTGCTCATGGTGCCCACGGGTCGCACGGTTCGCACGGGTCGCACGGGTCGTACGGGTCCCACGGTTCGCACGGGTCCCACGGTAGGTCCGCTGACGCGGCCCAACCGTGGGCTACAGGCAATGGGCAAATCCCTGTGTCATGCAAACATCGGTTGGGGTTGTTTTTCCCATTGGCGCGGTCAAGTAACCCCGACATTCGTCGGGGTAATCGGACCTATGGGTGATTCCGGTGCTCATGGTGCCCACGGGTCGCACGGTTCGCACGGGTCGCACGGGTCGCACGGGTCCCACGGTTCCCACGGTAGGTCCGCTGACGCGGCCCAACCGTGGGCTACAGGCAATGGGCAAATTCCCGCATTATGCAAACATCGGCTGGAGGCAATTTTCGCGATGAGCCAAAAAAAGGGGTGCCGAAGCACCCCTTGGAAAATTGACGATTGTAAATCAACGGCTTTTAACGCGCACCAGCCGGTTCAGTCAGCTGTTGCATGACCTGGTCCAGCGAGAAGCTGGCGGCCTTTTGGCGCGGCGGGTATTCCGCAAAGGTCTTGAGGAAGCCACCCACATAGGCTTGGGCAGGGACAAGCAGGTAAACCCGATCAATCAACCAATCGTAGTAGGTGTTGGAGGTGATCTGGGCCCGCTCATAGGGATCGCGGCGCAGGTTGAAGATCAAGGGCACGCGAAGCGGGACGAAAGGCTCAGCCCATGCCTGCAAGGTGGCTTCGACCCGCTGCTCCATGAAAATAATCTTCCAGTCCAGATAACGCAACGCGGTCAGGTCGCCATCATCGGAGAAGTAGAAGATTTCATTCCGCGGACTTGGCACATTGGCCGGGTCCTTGAGGTGGTCCATCATGTTGTAGCCATCCAAATGGATTTTGTAGTCACGGCCCAGGGCGGAGGAGGTGTAACCGTCGAGCAGGTCCTCCTTGATGTCATCCTTGCCGGCGGCAGCAACAAAGGTCGGCAGCCAGTCCATGTGGTGGACGATGCCGTTGCTGACGGAACCGGGCTGGACTACGCCGGGCCAGCGGACCGCACAAGGAACGCGCCAGCCGCCTTCCCAGTTGGTGTTCTTCTCACCACGGAAGGGAGTAGCGGCAGCATCCGGCCAGGTGTTGTAGTGCGGACCGTTGTCGGTCGAGTAGTGGACAATCGTGTTGTCGGCAATGCCGAGGCGGTCGAGGGCGTCGAGAAACTGACCAATGTGCATGTCGTGTTCCAGCATGCCGGCGGTGTATTCATCCGCATTCGGATAGATCGCCTTCATTTGAGCCATGCGCTCTTCGCTGACGTGCGTCCGGAAGTGCATGCGGGTTCCGCTCCACCAGACAAACCAAGGCTTGCCGGCAGCCTCGGCCCGCTCGATGAAGTCGATCGCGGCGGCCAAGGTCTCGTCATCGACGGTTTCCATGCGTTTCTTGGTCAGCGGGCCGGTGTCCTCGATTTGGCCATCTGCGGTGGATTTGATAACCCCGCGAGGGCCAAACGCTTCCAGGAAGGTGCGCCCATCGGGCAAGATGTAATCACGTGGATAGTCTTCGTTTTCCGGTTCTTCTTCAGCATTGAGGTGATAGAGATTACCAAAAAATTCGTCGAACCCGTGGTTGGTGGGAAGGTGTTCGTCGCGGTCTCCGAGGTGATTCTTGCCAAATTGGCCGGTCATGTAGCCCTGATCCTTCAAAAGGACGGCAATGGTCGGATCCTCTTCCTGCATGCCTTCCTTGGCGCCGGGAAGGCCAACTTTGGAGAGGCCGGTGCGGAAGACGCTCTGGCCCATAATGAAGGAGGAGCGCCCGGCAGTACAGGACTGCTCGCCATAATAGTCGGTAAAGAGGATGCCTTCCTTGGCAATCCGGTCGATATTGGGGGTCTGGTAACCCATCATGCCCATGGTATAGGCACTGATATTGGAACGGCCGACGTCATCGCCCCAAATCACGAGGATGTTAGGCTTGTCGTCGGCCATTGCCGGAAGGGTAAGGAGTAGACTGCCGCACAGAGCGGCCAGCTTTTTAGGATTCATCATAACTAACGCTTTTCTTTAGGTTTTTTCGTAGTGCTTTTGGGGTAGCGCAAGAATAGTCCCGATCGGCAACCTGTCAAGGTGCGAGGCGATATGCTCCTCCCGCTGTCGGGCGGCAAAGTGGATTGACTTCGCCCGGTGCCGGGCTACCTAAGTGGTATGCGCCACTGTAAGGCTACTCTCTTTGTTCTTCTTTCCCTCAGCCAGTTGATTTTTGCTCTTCCAGCGGCCGGTCAGATCTTTTCCGAGCTTTTTTCCCGTTCCGATGTCGAGGAAGAGGAAAAGTGGGACTGGATTACCCTGGATACCGGCGAGACCTTGAAGGGGGAACTTCGGGTAATGTACGACGAGGAAGTGGAATTCGACAGCGATCACTTCGGTATCATTACCATCGACTGGGACGATATTGCGGAAATCCGCACCTCCCGGCCGCAGCAGGTAAGGACCAACCAGCGCACCAGCCACGTGGGCAAGATGGTGATGGAGGGGGACAAGGTGCAGCTCTCCCTCGGGGAGCAGTCCCTGGAGTTGAAGCGCGGTGAGATAGTCAGTATTGCCGCCGGGCAACCCAAGGAGTCCAACTACTGGACCATAAAGGGCGCCGCAGGGGCGAATGTCCGTAGCGGTAATGTTGAGCAGACCGATTTCAACGTTCGGGCAACGGTGCAGAGGCGGACGGCTGTTACCCGATTCTACTGGGATTATTCGGGGAATTACAGCCAGTCGGAGGACATTGAGATAGCCAACAACCACCGGACGAATTCCTACTTCGATTACTTCTTTTCCAAGCGGTTTTTCGTGCGTGGACTCAGCGTCGAGTATTACCGGGATCCCTTTCTCAATATCGCCCATCGGCAGACCTACAGTTCCTCCCTCGGATACACGCTCATCGACCGGAAGAAATTGACTGTTGATGTCACCGGTGGGCCTTCGTGGCAAAATGTCGAGTACAAGAACGTCGAGCCGGGTGCCCCGGGCTCGGAGGAGTCCTTCGGGGCCATCTTTTCCACGACGGTGGATTGGGAAATAACCGGCTGGATGGACTTCATCGGCAATTACCGTGCCCAATGGGCCTCTGCGGATGCCGGGGGCTTAAGCATATTGGCTGATTCCACCCTGGAAATAGAAATGACCAAGAACATTGACCTGAACTTCTCCTTCATCTGGGAAAGGATCTCGGATCCGGTGGCTGATGATGAGGGCAACGTTCCCCAGCAGGACGATTTCCGCCTGATTTTCGGCCTTGGATTCGATATCTGATTAAATCACCACAATCAGGGTCAGCAGCGCGTAGACCAGCGGATAGATCCAGCGCATGTGCCGGTCGATGCCGAGGGACAACTCATGCTTTTCGATCTTGGCCAGCCGGGCGGTGAGGATCGATTCCCCGAGGGCGATAAAGACCAGCAGCGACGTTCCAATGGCATAGATGTCGATATTGGTCAGGTAGGAGATACGCGGCAGGAGCTCGGAGAGGCTGAGCTGGAAGGCAATCAGGGTGATGACGGAAGAGGTGGAGATGGCGACCTGTCCCCCGAAGTTGGCCGGATCAATCCAGAATACCGTCCAGGCCATGAAGGCGATCAGGCCCAGCGGGAAAAAGACCTTCCAGATGTAGAAGGCGGGCTTGCGTTTCAGCTCAATGTCGAATTGCAGCCCTGCCAGCTTGAAAGCCTCTTCGTTCGGCCGTGCCACCGGACGGGAGATGGTGGAGGCCTCAAAATTCTCAAAGGTCCACCCGCGAAGGGAAAAGTCGCCCAGATGTCCGGAACGCTCCCGGTCGAGGACCAAGTTTAACTCCTGGTCGCTGTAAATGGAAGACACGTAAACCAGGTCAACGACCTGGCTGTCGAAGGGGAACTGCCTCAAGTCGAGCGGGGCGGTGAAGGTATGGATGCCCCGCTGGCGGAAGGTGACGTTGCCAGCCGAATCGATGTTCAACAGGGCATCCTTCAATTGGGATTCCCGCTGATAAATACTGACCAGATGAGGATGCCATATATCCTCGATGGTGAGGTCCAGCTTGACCCGGGGATCGTCATACTGGTCGTCGGCCAAGCGGGGGTCCTGCCACCGTTGGGTGAAGAAAAAGTCCATCGTGATGGTGCCTTCGACATCGTCGATGTCGATGATATCCACCAGGAAGCTGTTGATGGTAACCGTGGTTGGCACGTCGCTGCTGCCCGGTCGGATGTGCCGTTCGAGATCCATGGTGGAGTTTGCCACCTCACTTTCCGCCAGCGCGCAGGTAACGATGAGGAATCCCAGGATGCAGGAGAGTGCCGTTCGCATGCTATTAAGCTAAGGTTGGCGCAGACCGGGGCAAGAATTTTACGGACGGCAGTCCGCTAAAACGGAAATCCCACGGCGATGTGCAGGGTCCCTTCCGGGTCCCCCGGGCGTGGGTCGAGGTTGTGGCCATATTCCAGCCGGATAGGACCGACCGGCGTCCGCAAACGGAGGCCGATACCGATGGAGTGAAGGTACTCGTTATCGGGAATGTTTTCCCGTTCCACACTCTGGGCGAGTCCATCCCAGAAGGCGACGACGGAAAGATTGGTAAAGAGTCGCTGCTCCAGTTCGACATTGGCAAGGAGATAGGCTTCGGCGCCGATCAGTTGTCCCTCCGGCGAACGCGGCGAAGCCTCCCCCTGCTGATAGCCGCGGACCGTATTCTCACCCCCGAGGAAGAAGCGCTCGTTGAAAGGCAGGTTCTCTGCGACCGGGGACCGCGTGTAGATCCCGCCATAGCGGAGGGAGAGGTGGAGATAAAGGGCCTTCCAGAGGGGGCGGTGATAACTGGCGGTCAGCTCCAGTTTCTGGAAGTTGGCGTTGCCTCCGAGCGCCTCGAAGGCCGACTTCGATTCCAGGGAAAGGTCGTACCCCTCTGTCGGGTAAAGGATGCTGTCACGCCGGTCGATGATACCCCTGACGGTAAGGCTGGAGACAGTGGCCTGATCAGCGGAGCGGACCGATTTCTCGACCTGCCGGTCAGCGTCCTGGATCTCCACCGAATACTCGACCGAAAGCTCGATGTCCCGTTTTTCCAAGCGCCGGGTGGCCCCGACAAGGAAGGTAGTGGTCGTCCGGTCATAACTGATTTCCTCCCGGAATTCGTGACCGGTCCTGGCGTAGGCGGTGATGCGTTTGTCGAAAAAGTGAGGGATGACGTAGGTCAGTTCGGCATTGGCCGACTTGGTGCTGACTTGGGCATCGAGGTCATAACGGTGAGCCCGGTTCCAAAGGTTCAAGTGTTCCCAGCGCAGGCCAACCCGCGCCCGTTCATAACTGCCCCAACCCGCACGCAGATGCAGGGTCATCCGGTCAAGGGGCGTCATGGTGTAGCGGACCGCCCGTTCGCCGGGAGCCACCTGCCGTTGGTCCAGGTCGACATCCTTGAGCACGCCAAGGGAAAGCAGGTTTCTCCGGCCCTCCTCGACGGCCAAAAGATCAAAGGGCTGCTGCACCGAGATTTCCGCTGTCCGGCGCAGGATGGATTGCTTGAGCAGGTCTTCCGGTTCAAACTCGATAGCAACCAACTGGGCCGGCTGTCCCCGGTCAATCGTGCAGGAAAGGTTGACCCGTACAGCATCCGGCCGGTCGGGAGGCACTGCCAGTTCCCTTTCAATCGACAGCCGGGCATCCGGATATCCGGCAGCATAGTATTCGTTGAGGAGTTTCTGGCGAAACCGGCGCAGCCATTCATGATTAAAAATTTCACCGGGCTGGCCGGAGTCCGAGAAGGCATCAATGGGTTGTGTGCCCTCGGTAACCTCTATCGACTGGTCGCCCACCAGGTAGACGGGACCTTGCTCAATTTTCAGGATGATGTCCACTTCGCCGCTTTCCGGTTTCCGGGCAATTTCCCTCCCGGCTTCGCTGGCGTCCATGTAGCCCTTTGCCTTCAGGGTATTGAGCAGGCGGGCGATACGGCGGTTAAGGTTTCCTTCCGTGAAGGCCAGGTCGGCCTTCCGGGTGAAGAGGGATCCGCTGGGAAGGAAATAATCCTCCACCGTGTCCGGATCGAGAGCTTTGACGCCCGCAACGTCTACCGAGTGATAGGTGTCCAGTATTCCGGGTGTACAGGCGAATTTGACCGAATCGATAACGCCCCGGTAGGATTCTACACGGGCGACGCTCTTGAAGGGCAAGGTCCAGCTGTGCTCGGCAGTGCGTCCATCGGCGAATTCGATGGTTGCCAGAACGACCGGATTGGGGTGGCCATCCCGTTTCAGCTGTTGGAGGATGCTGTAGACGGAGTCCTCCAGTTCCCGGGCGTCCATGGTGTACATCTCCTCCTCAAAGGCCCCGCTGAGGAAGCTCAACCGCCGTTCCATGTCGAGGTTGCCGAAGAGGCCCAATCCGGTGACCTTGATCCGGGTCTGGGCATTTGCCAGTCCAGTGACCAGCAACAGCCCGGCAAGAATCAGGATCAACCATCGCTGGGTCTTCACCGGGAAAAGGCCTCCCATTCCAGGTTCAGGTTCTGGGCGTCGTATTTGTCGTATTGACCATGGATGCGCCACCGGTCGGTGATGTCGTAGTACAGGTCCAGGGTGTCCTTGCTGGACTCGGAGACATCCCGACCAATCTCCACCGAAAAACGGTCCCAGATACTGTTGGTGGCTCCCGGATCGAAGAATCCCCGTCCCAGGAACAGTCCCACCGAGCTGAGATTGGAGCGGTCCGGACTGCCGGTGGCGAGCAAGCGGAGGATCTGGGTGTTGCCCAGGTCCGGGGTGGCGGCAAAGGCCAGGTGCGGGTCGTCGAGGGTTTCGTCGATTTGCATCGAGACCACATAGGATGCTACCTGGCCAATGGCGTTGATATCGAGTTGAAAGGTATCCTGGCGTTCACGTGTAATGAATATATCACTACGGGAAACGGTCATCCGCAGTCCGGGGAAATCGATGGTGCCCTCGCTGGTTCGCAGGTCGCCGACCCAGACGGGGCTTCCGGCGGTCCCGCTGAGGTCCATCTGGATGGAAACGAGTGCCTTCAGGTAGGGGCTGCGCAGGCGCAGGAAGTCGTTGCCGGAAATGTCGACATCCAGCTGCCAGTCCTTGAAGGGTTCCCGGTCGACGCTGAAGAAGGGGGGCTTGGGCAGCTCCTCCCCGGCGGTCCGGGCCGCCATGGGATCGAAATCCATCAGCATGACACTATCCCGCAAAAGGAGACTTCCGCGAAGGACAGGGAGACTTTCCGGATCCGTTCCATCCAACTGCAGGTCAAGGTCCCCGTGTATGAGAAGGTCCGGTGTGCGCAGGAGGGGAGCCCGTTCACCGGTCAGGTTGACCGAAAAGACAGGTGCGGTCGGTTCGGTAAGGTTAATGAACCCTGATAGCCGGAGATCACAGTTCCCCATCCGGGCTCCCGCCCGTTTAATTGTGAGCGCCGTCCCCTCAAGGTTCAAACCGAGGTGGATCTGGTCAATGGAGGGAGAATAGAGCGTGGGCCGGAAGCTAAAATCGGCGAAATGGACGTGGCCATCCCATCCCGAGGCAGTTCGTCTTACCTCTCCATCGACCATTCCGGTCGGACGAAGGAAAGAGGGAAGCAGGTCCTCAAAGGCGTGGGCCTGCAGGTCCTGCAGGGAAAGGGTCAAATCCCCTTGTTCGAGGAGTGTTTTCCAATCCGCGGTTCTCCGCGAGGCCACGTCGAGCAGGGTCTCCGACGGGAAATTGCCGGAGGCGGACAAGGTAGCTCCCCCAAGGTTGGCCTGAAGCGACTGTAAATGGACTGATTCTGCTGAAACGTCCGCTTTCAGCACGAGGTTGCGCAGGCTGAGTTCAGCTTGTGGATCCTCACTGCTGCTGAGCAGATTGTAGTGGTCGAGCCGGATCTCTACCCCGGCCTGCGGATTCTCCGCACTTCCTTCAGCTGTAATCTTTGCGGCAAAAACCGGGACGGATCCAATGAAGGGTACGTCCGGCAGCTGGTCAGACAGTTCCTTGCCGATTTCAGCCGTCAAGGTTCCGGTAATGACAGAGCCCTCAATCGGTTCCAGCGAGGGCTTGTTCTCTGAAAACCTCACCTGGACTGGGAGGGCAAAAGCCCCCTCGATGAAGGGCAGCTCATCGACACTGCCCCTGATATTCCCTATCTTCAAACCTTCCGCTCCGGACAGGCCTTCCAACTCCACACTTAACTGTTCCAAGGCCTCCTCCGTGGACTGTGCCTTTAACGAAAAAGACGACTCAAGGAATGGGTCCAAGGCACTAACCTCGACGAATGCCTTTTCAATGTGGACCGGGACGCTCGGGCGGGTAATCCAGTTATCGAGTGAACCGAGGTCGATGCCCCCCAGATTCATGGAGAAGCGCTGGCGGGCTGGTTCGAAGATTCCCTCAGCATGGCTTCCATTGCCGGAAAGTCTTACTTTTGAGATTGAATCCACCGAGAGGCCTTCTGCCGTGGACAAGCCGATGCTGAACGGATCTTCAAGTTCCAGCTTGTGGATGGAATCGGCAAGGTGGCCTTCGGAAACGGTCACGGTCCAGGTCTCAGGCTCCAAACCTCTCTCCGCATTTATCTGGAACCGGGCCTTTGCCCCTCCGTCCGACTCGACCTGTGCTTCCAAGGCGACAGCCCGGTCGTGAATCCCCGACCAGGTTCCCGAGACACGCGTTGGATGGATACCCTCAATGGCGATACAGGCAGGCTCAATGGATCCGGAATGGTTGAGTTGGTGGAGAGTGCCATCAGCCCGGATTGTTCCGCGGATGGGATCCTCAAACTGGACGTCCGGTGCATAAGGCGTGAGCCACTCGGGGCTGAGAATGAAGGCTGCTTCTGACTGTATCTGGTTGCTGGAGAAAACATAGCTTCCTGAAGCAACGGCTGAAGTTGCCCGACCCAAATCGACCGTGATCTCCCTGAACACGAGTTCGGGGTAGAGGAAGCTGCCCTCCATTGACAGGAATGGGACGGGTACATCCCTGATAAGCAGGCTTTCTCCGGTGATGGAAAATTCCAGCTCGGGGGCAGTTCTGTCGGTGGTATGAACGACGGCATTCGCCTTCAGGCGGCCTTCCGCCGGGATGGCAACATTTTCACTCAGGTTGGCCTGCAAATCAAACTCGCCTTCATCCAGAAACTCAAAGCTCACGAGGGAGAATCCGACAGGTTGCGAGAGATGCGCCTCCAGCCAATGGGTCTCAATGTCGCACTGTGTGACCCTCAGATGCGATTTGTCTCCAGCGAAGGCGATGTCCGCCCGGACCCTTTCCATGGGGAAGCCTGTCCATCCGGCTTCGCCTGAGAGGGCTACTGTTGCGTTGTAAGTCCGATCCGCCCATTCAAAGCCGAAGTCTGCCAGCAAGGCTTTTTCCTCCCAGGGGGTGTAATCCGTCAGTGCAGGTGGTACCGGCCATGCCTTTGCGGATGCCCGGACCGCCCTGGGTGTCCATCGTCCCTGGGGAAAGTCCAATTCCACGGGCATGGGTTGGCCGCTTGAAAGAATAAGTCCCGTTACCTGTTTTTCTTCTCTGGAGGGCTCGATGGTCAAATCCACTGAAATGTCGTCCCGGTCAAGGGGAGCCCCCTGCAGCCGGTAGGCGTCCTCCAGAAGCGTCAACTGCAGCTCCATTTCCGGCAGCATCGAAATCCCTCTGAGTCGGCCGGACAAATCCGGTCCATCGAGGAGGACATCCCCGAGCACCAACACGGGCATTCCATCGGAGGTCTGGATCTGTATCAACTGCACGGTGATCCGGGGTGTCCATGGCTCCCACTCCAGGAAGGAATCCTTGATAGGGTCCAGCTGGGCAAAGCCGGTTCCCTGTCTTTTTGCCTTTGGCTCTCCCGTTCCCGGTTGTATCTCGATAACGGTTTCGCCGAGAAGGGTTTGAACCCGGGGGCTCTCAAAGTACCGCTGTTTTAACCACGGAAACGGTTGCGGAATGATTAATTCATCGATCGAAACGGTGAAACGCGGCTGGACGTAACGGACATCGGACAAAACAAGGGTTGACCATCCCCGGGCCTCCGCATTTTCCCATTCCACCCCATAACGGGCAGCGATGGGTTTCAAGAGCGGAGCCAGCCAGAGAGGGGACAGCAACAGAATCCCCACCAAAGCCAGCAGGGCAATGAGGAGTATCTTGAAAACTGTACGTTTGCGAAGTTTCAGAGTCGCAATCTTGTCCCAAACAGTTCCCTTTCGGCAATAGCGAAGATTGCGGACCGGCAGTATGCTTTCCGCTCTTCCTGATGTTTTCTGGACATTTACAGGCGACTGATTAGTCGTAGAAGGTATTCCTGCTTATCCAGATGACCAGATTCTCTCCCTTCCCATCTAAACTTCTTGTAGTCGCTTTATCCATTTACGGCCTCACTGGGGTGGCCAGTGCGATTGAAGCCGAAATTCAGCCGGCAAACCACACCCTGCGGTCCGAGCATGGCTGGGTGTCCGCCGGACTCTTTTTTGCCGATTTCAGTACCTCCGCCAGGCTTGATGGGACGGGGGGATTGATCGGGACCAGTGTCGATCTGGAAGATGACCTTGGAATGGACAGCAAAAGCGAGCTCTGGACCGTCAGTGCCGGGCTTAATTTTTCCCAGCGGTGGAGATTCGAGGCCGAATACCTCGATCACAAACGGGCCAGCCTGACCGAACTGAGCAGCGATATTGATTGGGGAAACCAGGTTTTAGGGGCGGGTATCAACGCCATCGCCCGGTTTGAAGTTGCCATTACCCGGCTCGCTCTTGGCTATGATTTCGTCCAGAAGGACGATCGCCTGCTTGGTGCCTCCATCGGTCTCCATTGGGTGAAGTCACTGGCTGCTATCCAAGGAGAGGTTGCTTTGGCGGGAACCGTTCCGAGCGATGATCCCGGCTTTAGCCTGTATCGCTTCGACTTTGATTCGGAGGCCATTTCCGATGAAAAATTGCCGCTGCCCAATGTCGGGCTTTACGGGGTTTATGCGCTCGGAAAGAACTGGCGCCTCAATGGCCGGATCGACGTTTTCATGCTCGATCTGGGCGAATGGGGCGGGCAGTTCCTCTCAGCCTATGCCGACTTGTCCTACTTCGCCGAAAATGGATTTTACTGTGGCGCGGGTCTGCAATACCTCGTCATTAACGTCGACTACACGTCCAACCAACTGGAAGGCCGTATCCACTACCGGCATTTCGGCCCGCGGATTGATGTCGGGTTCCGGTTTTAGAGGCTCTGTGACTGTTTTCAATCCGGTTATGCTTAGGTTACAATCCGGTTATCCCGGCTCTTCGGGTTGACCTTTTGCAGAATTATCCTAATTTTTGCATTTTCCTCGGGGGCGATTCTCTCTGGCTTCCCCTCTTAACCTGAAACGAAAGTGTGTTATTATGTTGGTTAATCCTGTTCTCTCACCAAACCGAAAGCTCTTGACCTCTATCCTGGCCTTCATTGCTGGCGTAGGTTCACTTTTCGCCGCCTCCGAAAAACCGAACATCCTCGTCATCTGGGGTGACGATGTCGGTATCAGTAACATCAGTGCCTACAACCTTGGCATGATGGGCTACCAGACGCCGAATATCGACCGCATTGCCGATGAGGGGGCATTGTTCACCCACTACTATGCCCAGCAGAGCTGCACCGCCGGCCGGGCCTCTTTTGTCCTTGGACAACATCCTTTCCGGACGGGTCTCCTGACGATTGGCATGCCGGGATCGGACCACGGGATTCCCGACTGGGCCCCGACGCTGGCCGACTTGTTGAAGGACCACGGCTATGCCACCGCCCAATATGGGAAGAATCACCTTGGCGACCGGGATCACCACCTGCCGACAAACCATGGCTTTGATGAATTTTATGGAAACCTCTATCACCTCAATGCCGAGGAAGAGCCGGAAACCTATTATTATCCCAAGGATCCGGAATTTGCGGAGAAGTACGGCCCGCGGGGCGTTATTCGGAGCACGGCGGACGGCAATATAGAGGACACCGGCCCCATGACCCGCAAGCGCATGGAAACGGCCGACGAGGAGTTCCTTGCCGCCGGCATCGATTTTGTGGAGCGCTCTGTCAAGGCGGACAAACCCTTCTTCATGTGGTTCAATACGACCCGGATGCACGTCTGGACGCGGCTCAAGAAGGAGTCGGAAGGCGTGACCGGAATCGGCCTCTATCCGGATGGTATGGTCGAGCACGATGGGCATGTTGGCCAGTTATTGGACCTGCTCGATGAACTGGGTATTGCCGATAACACAATTGTCGTCTACAGCACCGACAACGGTGCCGAGAAAGTTTCCTGGCCGGATGGCGGCATCACCCCCTTCCACGGCGAAAAGGGCACGACCTGGGAAGGCGGATTCCGCGTCCCGTGTGTGGTTCGTTGGCCAGGGGTGATCGAACCCGGCATGAAGACGGACGCCATCATGTCCCATGAGGACTGGATTCCCACTCTGATGGCAGCAGTAGGCGAGCCGGACATCGTTGAAAAGCTGAAGAGCGGACATTCCGCCAACGGCAAGGAGTGGCGGGAAGACCGAGGCGGTGAGGGCTGTCGCACTGATTTAGAGTGGGGGGGGGAGGGGTGTGGGCGGGATTCGAGGTGTTCGTCCTGCCAGCACCGAGGGGTGCGGGCGGGCCGTTGGGATCATCGTGGGATGTAAGTTGGTGTGCTTGTACGGAGAGT
>JBFOLZ010000062.1:0-62041 GCA_040830445.1 Puniceicoccaceae bacterium | reverse complement strand
GTCTCCGCATCCTGGACATTTCCAATGGAGGATTGGCCAATGCCCGGAATGTCGGGGCAGAGGCGGCTTCCGGTGAGCTGGTGGCATTTGTCGATGCCGACGACAAGGTGGGGCCGCATTTCCTGGCCCGGGCTACGGCGGTCATGCAGCGCTACAACAATGTCCATCTGGTCTATTCCTGGGTGCGGTTTTTCGACGGAGGCCTTGGCATCTGGCATTCGTGGTCCTTTGACCTGCCTTATCTCCTGTGCCACAACCAGCTGGTGCCCATCGCCATGGTGCGCCGCGACACCTTCCTCCAGCACGGGCGCAATAAGTCCCATATCATCTATGGACTGGAGGACCTCGAGGGCTGGATTTCGCTCGCGGAAGCCGGATGTGGCGGGGTGGCTATCCCGGAGCCGTTGGTCCAGTACCGCATCCGTGGTGATTCCATGTTCAAGGCCATCGAGCCGGACAAGAAACTCTACCTCTACGACCTGATTTCCGCCGAGCACCCGAACCTCTATGCCCGCTATGGGCTCGAGCTCTTCAACTTGCAAAATGCCAACGGTCCCGCCTTCGGCTGGGACCAGCCGACCATGTTCCGCGCTCCGCAGGAGCGGCTTCTGGGCCAGCTGGAAAAGCTCTCTCAATTGGAGCAGCAAAACAAGCTCCTCCACGAGGCCGAGGCCTGGTACCGGAAAACCTTTGCCAGGGAAATTGAGGCCCTGGAAAGGAAACAGGCCGGGGAATAGTAAGATGCGTTGGCAGTGGAAGGATGAGACGAATCACCAGTGGGTGAATTCGAAGCGACGCAGGGCAATGCCCAGATTTCTGTTGTCCCCTTCATTGCCGATCGAGTTGGGAGAAGTGGCATCCGGTGTTTCAATCCTTAACAAGCGGGCACCTTCCTGAATGGAGAGCGAAAGGATTACAGGAGGATCTCCGTGGGTGAAAACTGAATGATAGACCTCTTCCTCATTGAGGAAGATTCGAACGCGCTGTTCCGGATAAATTTCTGTAACATAAGCCCCAAACTCAAGGTTCAGGCGTAATGGATAGTGTTCTCTCTCAAATTCCGGAATCATGATTTCTGCCACTTTCGAAACGCTCCAAGCACCCCAGTCCTCACGTCTCGACCAACCCTGGATAGTCAGCCCACCAAAGAGCAATGGTGTTAATTGGGTCAGTTCCACCCCAATCCAATTGTTGTTGTCCTGATGGTTCAGCCAGAAGTAATTCTTTGGATCCTCGGCCGCAGGAAGTTGCTTCCCCCATTCATTGTTATCGACGTCAAAAAAGTAGAGATTCCCGCGAGCCTCCTTGAAAGAGACCCATTGAAGTGCGTTCGAAAAAACCTCCGGAGGGTTGAGTTGACTTAATGTCCAGCCGACCGGTTCAAAACCGGACCGACCCCCACAAGTTGGCAAACTCCAATGCTGGGCGTAGCCAATAGCACTGGACTGGGTAGCAAGGATTTCGTAGTTACCTGTCTTTCGCGTAAACGGTATCCATGCCGTGGCATCAACCGGAGGATCCGGAAGACTTTCCATCGTTTGGAGCATTTCAATCCGATTCATATGGGCGTTTGGAGTCAGGTGTATTTGCTCGGCAAGAAGCGAAATGGAAAGAAGCGCGACCAACAGGCCCCCGGCCCTTTTGGGAGATCGGGCCGCCAGCTCACGCAAGCCCCACAGGATGACCGGGATGGCTGGAACCACGAGGAAGACCATGAAGCGAATGCTTACCCGGATTCCATCCGCTCCGGGTACAACAGAGTAGGGAAGTATCCAAAAGCTTAACAGGCCAAGACGCATAATCATCAGGAAGCTGATTATCAGGGCAATGCCGGTTACAAGGTACCAGGCCTCCCGGTGTGTGCGAAGGGTCGCTCGTCTTCTCCACAGGGCAATACCGGTGGCAACCACCAACACGGCAAAGATAGGGGTTGGGCCCAGTTCCAGTTCCCATGGCCTGAAGTCGTGGTATGCGGGTAGGTGATTATTAACCTTACCCCACAGCAGGTTGGATTTGCTGTGGTTGATGAAGTCCCAGGGATAGGGGAGTGACTTGATGGACTCACCAAGAGTCCGACCTCCCTGTAAAACCCGGACCGGCAAGTAGGTGATGAGGAAAAGGCTCAGCCAGCCGAAAGCGATCAGCATTCCCGGGAAAAAATGAAGCCAAAAATTTGGCAGGCGCTTCAGCTGCTCCCAGATGCCTCCTTTGTCCAGAAGACAGAGCGCCACCACGAACCAGACAATGAGAAAGAGGAAACAGAACCAGGCTATGTAAAAGGCGCTGTAAGCAACCAAACCATAAAGCAGGCATAAGCCCGAAAAGGAATAATAGAGTCTCCCCGGGTTGTTTTGAATATCCCTCCATGCCTGTTCGAGCAGGATAGCTACCCATGGCATGATCCAGACGGCTTGCAGCTGGATGTGGGTATTCCTTGAGCTGATGTAAACAGGTGAAGCAACCAAGAGGAGAACTGAGCCAAGGAGAACGAATGCCGTACCCATCTTCCGGTACCGGCAGAGCCAGAGAACCATGCCGGCAAATCCGGTCGCGGCACAGGTGATCTGGGTCATTTGAAAGGCCAGGTAGAGATCCAGTCCGGCAAAGCGGAAAAGGGAATGAATCATCCCCCCGAGAAGGAACGTATCCGAGTACCCGAGAACATGCTCTGCCGGATAAAAAAACCCCAACTCGAACCACCCCTCCTTACCTTGGAATACCCGGAACCAATGTTCATGCAGACAAGCGATCAGCTGCCCGTCCCGCGAGTCCCCGACGATCCATTTCCCGCCCGACAGAATGAAGTAGCGGAAAAACAGGAACAGGCTGCCCAGACCTCCCAGCACAACCATGACTGCCTTGACTATCCAGTGCCAGCGCATCAAGGGCCCCTTCAAGCTAAAAGCCAATTTGTGCCGAAAGGCTGCGGTTGGCCGGTACCTCCGGAGCCTCAATCTTCATGACCTTCAAGGCCTCTGCGGCAACCCGGATGGAATTGTTTACGGATCGCTCATCCGGATAGATATGAGCCATGCTGGCAACATAGAGGCCGCCAATAGGGGATTGGCATTGCGGCACCCGGTTGGCGAAGTTAAGGTCGCAGACGGTCGCTGCGGTTTCGGTTCGGAAAACATGGACACCCTTTAGATGGGAGGGACTGAATTCCGGGGAAATACTTGGCAACTCAGCCAGCATCAGCGTTTCCAATTCGGCCTTGGAAAGGCGGGCAATGTCTTCCTTCATGGAAAAGTAACGTGAGAGGTAAGCGATGTGGCTCCCTCCGTAGTTCTCCGGGCCGATGAAGTTTGTCTGCTCAATGACCCCTCCGAATGGAAATCCGGGATCGGCCACATTCAGCCAGTACACCGGGACCAGTGGTCGGTCCATCTCCAGGATGGTGCAAACCGCACCAAAGTATTCAATGCCGGCCAGTTGGCGCGCGTAGTCCGGCCGCTCCTGTTCAAGCAGGGGAGCCAGCCGGTTGGTCGGTATGGTCGAGAGGAATGAGCGGCTGCCGAAAGAGCCCTTGGGCGTTGTCACGCCTTTCAGGGAGCCATTCTCAATTTGCATGGACAGGACCGGAGCCTCGGCAACCAGTTCGACACCGTTCTGGCGGAGCCTATCAAGCAGAGTGTCCAGCAAGCGCCCAAGGCTGCCTTCAAGATACCCAAGCCGTTCCTCGGCGGCGCTCTTGCGCGAGGCCATCCGTTGCCTCAAGCGCCCGATCATCCACCGCAGGGGAACCTGGTCCGCATAGGGGCCAAACTTGATCTGCAGCATTGGATTCCAGATGGCCTCCGCGGATCCTTTCCCTGCCCAGCGTTGCAGCCATGCCTGGGCGGGGACGTCTTCACCGCCGTTTGGTGAGGCAAGGCGCCCCAGGTAATAGCTGGAGGCGGCAAACCTGAACTTGGCCGGCCAGCTGAGTGGTTTGAAACCGATCAGGTCACGTGGGCTGTTGAAAGGAAACACTTGCCCGTCCCGGAATACCCCCATCGTGCTGGGATGGAAGATGAGATGCTTCTCAAGATGCAGTTCCTTCAACAGCCAGAGGATTTCCGCATCATGGGTGAAAAAGTGGTGGTAGTAATGTTCCAGCCGGTTACCACCGATCTCAAATGTGCTCAGCAGTCCGCCAAAGTTGGAACTGCCTTCAAGGACCCGTACTTTCCTGCCTTTACTGCTGGCCAGGTAGGCGGCTGTCAGGCCGGTGATTCCTCCACCGATAATTGTCAGGTCAAATGGTTCCTCAGTGGACATAGGCTTGGGTTAACGTGGCTTAAGTTGGTCAATCCCGCAGCTTTCCCGGATGATCCAGGGCGGTCGTTGTTTCACTTCCTCGAATATACGGACAAGGTATTCACCAAGGATTCCCAGGCAGATGAGTTGGACGCCACCAAGAAATAGAATAGCGATGACAATGGTCGCGAAGCCGGGCACGGGAGCGAGTCCAACCTGGGCAAATTGATCCGCGAAGACCCGCTGGAGAAAGGTGAAAATGGCGCCCAGTAATGAAATCAAGGAAATCCAGAACCCCATATGGGAAGCCAACTTCAATGGCAGTCCGGAAAAATTGAAAATGCCATCTGCCGCCAACTTGATAAGCTTCTGGAAGGTGTACTTGGCTTCCCCGGCTGCCCTGGAGTGCCGCTCATACGGTACCCCCACCTGCTTGAAACCGCTCCATGCCCGGAGTCCGCGCAGGAAACGGTTTCTTTCCGGCATATTGTTGATGACCGCCACAACCTTCGCGTCCATGAGGCAGAAGTCGCCCGAATCGAGAGGGATCTCTATCGAAACCAGCTTCTTCATCAGACGGTAGAATGCCCAATAACAAAACCGTTTCAGGGGCCCTTCTTTCCTTTTCTCACGAACGGCGTAGACGACCTCGGCCCCGTCTTTCCAGGCATTGATAAATCGATACAATTCCTCCGGTGGATCCTGGAGATCCGCATCCATCAAGAGAACCGCGTCGGCGTCCGCACAGTGATGGATTCCAGCTGAGAGGGCTATCTGATGGCCGAAGTTCCGCGAAAAGGAAATCGCCTTCCACCGGGAATCTTTTTCAAACTGTCCTTGAAGCAAAGTCCACGTGCGGTCACTGGATCCATCATCTACGCAGATGACGTTCCATTCCAAATCCCATGAATTAGCTGCCCGTGTGAGGCGCTCAAATAGTTCGGGCAAGACTGCCTCCTCATCGTAGCACGGAACGACAATGTGGACTTTCATTAGATTCATTGTATCGTGTATGAAGGATTAACTTTCTTCGGGAGTGATCCGTATTTTAGCAACAGCCAAACCAAGAATTCTCGGATCGAGGCTCTGCCCTAACTTAATAGGGCTTGTAGCCTCAGGGCATGAAATTTCAAGGATGTTACGGTCCTCGACCTCCGGGGAGTCGAGCCTGAAGAAGAGGGTGCCGCCCGAGCCGACTTTATGTTCAAGCACCCTTTTGTCATTCCAGTAAATTTCGAACGGCTTTCCACCAAAAGACTGAACGTCCAGTTCAACCTTCAGTTGTTTCCGCGGTAAACCGGCAATGTGGACGTAAGCATGACGACCCGTCCATCGGAATTTTGCTTCGCGTTGGTGCCATTCGCCTGCCAACATCGTATCGACCTCAGAGGTGTTGAAATACAGGTCCAAGGAACCTTGGTATGGTATGGGGCCATCGAGGATAACAAACTTTTCCAATTCCTTTGGAGGCAGGTTAAAGTAGAGGTGTCCCTTGGACTGCCTTTCCATGTCAAACGCCTGACGCAACTTAACCGTATCGATCTGAACATTCACATGGGGATAAAACAGCCCCGGGGGAGCCGGACTTGCAGGTAATTTCATTCTATTGGGGTGTACCAACCATTTTTCACCATAAACAACCGCCCAGGTATTTTTATTACGCCAATAGACATTACCAATTGTTCTGGTATGGAAGATGGATGGATGAGGATTATATAAACCAGGCAAATATTTAAGGACTGAGGCAGCGATAAGATTGTGCTCCGCCCACTTGGCTGGGCGCGTGGGAAAGTAGGTTGTGATTTGAAGGATTCCCAAGCCGGTTAAAATGGCTAAAAAAACCAGTCGGGTGATTTTGTGCCTTATCTCGAAATTTTCAGTTAACCACAAGAGGATGGGGAAAAATATCCATATATGCCACAGGGCGTACCTGGACAGGCTGACAGTCATGCCATGGTTTATATTGGATGTCTTGGCGCTGGCATATAGCAGGAAGATACAGCTTATTGTGCAGAATACGGTTAGAGCTAGCGGAGGAAACTTTCTATTCCGGACAGCCAACCCGAGCGCACAGGCAGTTAATAGCGTCAAGACAGGCCAGTTAGGAAACAAACCCAAGTTCAGATCCAAAATGGGGATCCAAAATACACCAGTGCTGGTCTCTCCCAAAGAAGCGGCCTTGGTTACCAACTGAGGTGTGATTGCACCATGTCTGATAATATAGTAAAGGGGATGGAGACTAATCAGTAGCCCAACAAAGGCAAAGCCGGCGATTTCAATTAAGTTAAATCTCCTTATGAAAGGCTGTCGCAAATAAGGAAGCAAAGCCAAGAGTGCGGGAAGGGCGAATGGTGGATTTTGTGTTGAAAGGACGGCGAAGCACAAGGCAGCACAGATATAACGGGACTTCATCAGCAGGGCCACTCCTGCGATCGAAATTGAGATGGTGAAGAATTCCGTGTGGACCTTGTTGATGTACCAAAAACAAGGTGATACGCAGATCAAAAAGATATAGATCCCGAATCCCTTCCAGCCAAAAAGGTTCCTAACAATTATTCCGGCCCCGAGGAATAGCAACCCATGCAGGAGAAAGAACGCGTAAGTAGTATCCAGCCCTGTCCATGCAAACGGTTTCCATACGATCCAGGCCATGGCAGAATAAAACCAAAAGTGGGGAAAATCTTGTTTTCCACTCTTCTTCAAACTCGAGAAGTGGTACTCCAGCCATTCACGCGACGGATAGCCGGTCAGGGTTCCCTCTTGCTGTTCACGTTCAAAAAAGCTCCAGGACGTGTCGTCCATCCAGGGCCGGCCCGATTCCTCGAACGCGATTAACATCGCCTGGTATTCCGCACCGTCCCCATAAGCCGCATGACGGTCCAGCATATCGGTAATTACGGTTAACAAGAAAAATATCGCGGTGATTACCAGCCAATAAACTAATTCCTTTGGCTTTTTAATGATGCCTGTAATCATTGTGAAAAGCGTATCTTCACTCTTCGCAATAAGTTCAGGCAAGGAAATAAAGAGAACTAATCCAGTAATACAAGTTGTTGAATACGAATAAATTATTATCCAAGGTATGTATAAGGAATTAGGCAGTTGCCAGACTTGTCAATCGACCTTGTAATTCCGTATATATGAAAGTCTCCGTCGTCATTCCCTGTTACAATGAAGAAAAGACCATCCGGACCATCGTCGAGCGGGTCAAGAATGCCGATGTCGACCTCCACGAAATCCTCATCATCGATGATTGTTCGAGAGACGGAACCCGGGAAATCCTGAAGGAGGTTTCCGGGGATCCGTTAGTTAAACTCCATTTGCACGAGATCAACCAGGGAAAAGGGGCTGCCCTGCGGACCGGCTTCAAGGAAGTGACCGGTGACGTGATTATTATCCAGGATGCCGACCTGGAATACGATCCGGTGGAGTATCCGGTCCTGCTCGAACCGATCCAATCGGGTGTCGCCGACGTGGTCTTTGGTTCCCGATTCATGGGGGGCCGGCCGCACCGTGTGGTCTATTTCTGGCACATGATGGGGAACCGCTTCCTGACCCTGGCCTCCAACATGCTGACCAACATCAACCTGACCGACATGGAAACCTGCTACAAGGTCTTCAAGCGGGAGGTGCTGGAACAGATTGAGGTCGAGGAAAACCGCTTTGGCTTCGAGCCGGAAATCACTGCCAAGGTTTCCCGCCTCAACTGCCGGATTTACGAGGTCGGCATCTCCTACTATGGCCGGACCTACGCCGAAGGGAAGAAGATCGGCTGGAAGGATGGCTTCCGGGCCATTTATGCCATATTGAAGTACAACCTCTTCAAACGATGAGCGGCAAAGGTAGCGAGCGCCTCTACGGCGCGACCTTTCTGCATCGCGCCATAAAGGCGCTCACTACGATTGGAAATGGGGTTGTTTGAGCTAACCATTCTGGCAGGTTATTTCCTGCTGGTCCTTGGCATCGGCTGGTGGAAGGGCCGGCATGAAACCTCCGTGGAGGACTATTTTGTCGGGCGACGCCAGATTCCCTGGTGGGCGGTGCTGGGCTCCCTGGTGGCAACCGAGATCAGTGCTGCCACCTATCTGGCTGTTCCGGGGGTCGGGTTTTCGGAGAACATGACCTACCTGCAATTCGGGGTGGGAAGCTTTTTCGCCCGCATCTTCATCGCCACCGCTTTTATCGGCATGTTCTACAAGGCCAACTGCCTGAGCATCTACGAGTATCTCCGGGAACGGTTCGGCGGCGGCTCCCAGTATACCGCCTCCATCTACTTTCTCATCACCCGCATCCTCGCCTCCGGGGTCCGCCTGATGATCGCTGCCACCGGGTTTTCCGTCATCCTCAATGTCTCCTTTGGCTGGAGCCTCCTTCTTTTTGGCGGGATTACTCTTGGCTACACCTTCATCGGGGGAATCCGCTCTGTCATCTGGACCGATTGCCTGCAGGCGGTCATCTTTATTGCCGCCGGACTGGCGGGCGCCTTTTGGCTGGTCGAAAACACCGGTCCGGCCTTCCTCTGGGAGACCTCCCTGGCCGCCGGCAAGTTCGAGTTGATTCGCTGGCAACCGCAGGGTGAGGGCCTCCTTGGCTGGGTTAATGACTCCCAATGGCTGGTCACGGCCATGCTTTTTGGATTCCTGAGCACCGTTGCCGCCCTCGGAACGGACCAGGACATGGCCCAGCGGCTTCTCTCCAGCAAGACCTCCCGGCTGGCCCGGCGCAGCCTCATCCTCAGCGGATTCATTGCCCTCCCCGTGGCCGCCCTCTTCCTGCTGGTTGGCGTGGCCCTGCATGCCTGGTTCCAGGCCAATCCGGACCCGGCATTCCCCACCCGCATGGTTGACGGTCTGGCCGTGCCGGATGGCGACAAGGCCTTCTCCTTTTTCATGACAACCGCCATTCCGGCATGGCTGCGGGGGTTGTTACTGACCGGCGTCCTCGCCGCCGCCATGTCCAGCCTGGATTCGGCCATGGCCGCCTTGAGCACCTCCACGGTACGCGATCTCCTCCAGCCATTGTGGAACAAACCGGTTTCCGCCGCCCGCTGGCTCTGTATCAGCCGGTGTTTTACGGTGTTTTTTGCCGTCATTCTGCTTCTGGTGGCCTGGAGCCTCAGGGACAGCGGGCGCTTCCTCTGGCTGGCCTTCAAGATAACCAGCCTCACCTACGGGAGCTTGTTGGGGGTCTTTCTGCTCGGCCGCTTCACCAGCCGAGGCTCGGACCGGGGGAATATCGTGGCCATGCTCGCCGGAACCGCTGTCGCCTCGCTGGGCTTATGGCTTATCGAGACCGGTCGCCTGCCCCTTGCCTGGACATGGCTCCTCGTTATCGGGGCTGGAACGACCCTGATAATAGGCGCTTTATCTCCGGGGAGTTCCCGCGGTATGGTTTCAGGTGATTTAGAGTGACTTCTCAGGTAAATTCCTAATGGTTTTATAAGGTCTCGCATGTTAATATGCGGCTCGGATTGGAATCTATAGCATGAATCCCTTCAGGCAGCGGCAGTCGAACAAGGATGAGGATGCTCTTCAGCAGGAGTTGTTTAAGGAGTATTATCCCCTCGTCCTTTCCGTGGTTGATGAAATTCAGCCCCTGCTGCAATTGAACGTCGACAGCCGCGAAGTCCTTTCCATGGCCAGTATGATGCTCGGACGGCTCATCAAGAGCGGGCAGCGCATCGGCCGACGGGACCTGCGCAAGGCCATCGAACAGTACCTGGTTGAGTCCTATGCCTTGGAAAGTGACCGGGAAGCCATTTTCGAATCCTCCGGGTTGGCACCCGCCAGTGACGACGACATGGTTGGCAGCCGGATCCTCGTGGTCGACGACAGCGCCATGGCCCGACGGCAGATAAGTTTCTTCTTAAAGAAGGACGGCTACGAGGTATTTGAGGCCAAGTCGGGCGAGGAAGCCCTTTGGCTGGTCCGCGAAGTCGATCCGGAGCTGGTCCTCATGGATGTCAGCATGGATGGCATGGATGGCATGGAAACTTGCCGCCAGCTCAAGGAAGATCCCGAAAACAGCAATTTGCCGATAATCTTCCTTTCCGCAAAAGGTGAGCGGGAGGAAATCGTTGCCGGCTTCAAGTCGGGTGCCATCGATTACATCGTCAAGCCCTTCCATCCCTCAGAGAGCCTGACCCGTATCCGGACGCATCTGCGGGTCAAGAAACTGGCCGAGCTGCGGGAGCGCCACATTCTTGAGCTGAAGCACCTCAACAAGACAAAGGACCGTGTTCTGCGGATCGCCTCCCACGACCTGCGCAATCCGGTGGCGGCCATTGCCGGCCTCGCTGAGTTTCTCAAGGACGATTGCAGCAACCTCACCGAGGGCCAGCAGGAGATCGTCGATTGTATTGAGGAGGCCGGGAAAAGCGTGGTTCTGCTGTTGAACGAGCTGTTGGACGTTTCATCCCTCGATAGCGGCAAGTTCGAGCTGATCCGGGAGGAATTGAATCTCTGCGAACTGGTCAACAACCTGGTACCGCTTTTCCGTGGCGAAGCCGAGCGTAAGAACCTGGCCCTGACCTTCAACTGTACCCCGGATCTCCCCAAGACCTCCGTCGACCGTCAACAGATACGACGGGTGGTGGACAATTTGCTCAGCAACGCACTGAAATTTACCCCTTCCGGCGGACGCATCTCCGTCCGGGTCCGCAAGGACAAGAAGGGCGTTGCACTCGATGTCGAGGATACCGGTCCCGGTATCCCTGAGCAGGAAGCCGATCGGCTCTTCGTTGAATTTGGCAAGACTTCCAACATCCCGACGGGTGGGGAAAAGAGCACCGGCCTCGGCTTGTCCATCTGCCACCGCATCGTCACCGCCCACGATGGCACCATTAACTTTGAGAATTTACCTGAAGGAGGCACCCGCTTCAGTGTAATCCTGCCAGCTATAGAATCCTAGGAGAGTTCATCGCAATTCTTCCTATCCTCCCAAAACGGAAGGCGGCCTCCCTTCCGTTTTATTTTTTGAGGTTTTCGAAGACCTGGCGTACCGCCGCCTCATAGGACAGTTCCTGGCCTGATTTCTGCCGATGATGGTGCTGGGCGTGACGGGCGGCGCGGTCGATGAGCTTGTAATTGCTCGGCTTGACCTTGGTCATGAGGTTGCTCTCAAAAAGCCCCAGCCGGCCCATGACGAGGGTACTCTGGAGATTCAGGCAGGTCTTGAGAAAGAGGTGCCGCAGGAGGAGGGGATCGTTTTCCAGCCCCGGATCGTGGCTGTGTCCGGCAAACTCAAGGATACCCGGGCGGCCGTGGACAAGGTAGGGGTATTGTTTTTTGCCTGGGTGCCGCTGACTCCGCCAATCCGGTGCCTGGGAGGAGATGTCATAGCCGAGGAGCCGCTCCAGGGAAGCCACCCCGTTTAACCGGGACCACTCCAGGGTCCGGGGCGGACGGTGCAAGAGGTGCTCCCATGCCTGGTTGCTGTTTGCGGATTCCGGAAGGGACAGGTAGCAAAGACTCATCGGGTCATCCGGATGGTTCCGGCTTTCAAAGGGAGCCAGCGAGAAAGTGGGGGAGCGCTCGGTGGTATCCGTGAGGACGGTGACCCCGTATAGATCCGTCTGGTAGAGGAGCAGGTCACCTTTTTCGTAGATGTTGGCCTCCGCCTCGATAAATGGAGCCAGCCAGTCGGGACGGTGTGCGTCGATCCGTTCCCCAAAGGAATGGATCAACGCCGATGCCTTTCCCTGTCCCAAGGCTTCGCTGAGGGCGGCCCCGGCGACGAGCATTTGTACGGTGGTGGCTTGCAGGCGGGTGCTCCCCGCCAGCGCCATCGGGCCGGGGTTGAGGGAAAATGTCCGGACGGACGGGGGTTTCAAGACAATCCGGGAACGGTCTGTCAGGCGGCAGAGCAGATCCGGCGGATTGCAGAAGAAAAACCATGGCTGGCGGGTTGCTACCTCGGCGGCCTTGAGGCAGGCCCCGATGACCCAGGGTGTCTCACCACCCTCGGTAATGGCCAGCAGCAGGTCTTCCGGGCCAAAACCGTTCTCCATGAGCTGTCGTTCCCCGTATTCCGGAAAGTCCTCAAAAGCCTCGATGGATTTTATCAGCGCGCCATCCCCCCCTGCCATGAAACTGACGATCCTGTGACTTTCTCCCTCGGGCAGCCATTCTTCGCGGGCGAGGGTCTCCAGGGAAAGGGCCAGGCGGCCGGTAGCGCCACATCCGGCAATGAATATCCGGCCACCGGCGGCCAGTGTTTCCCGCAGGGACTCCACCAGCTCCGGAAGGGACTCCAGGCATTCCTCCAACTGGTCCATTGCCTGCCGATCGACCCGATGGAAGGCTTCAATGGCTTCCAGGAGGTTGTTTTGCGCCAGCTCGGCCAGCCCGACGGTTTCCGGGTGGGGCTGTTCTGTAACCAGCTCACCAAGGCGGAACTGGTCGCTCACTTTGAGGAAATCCTCAGGATTCATTGACGGATTGTGGAAATTCAGTGCTCAGTCGTCGAGGAATTCCGCAAGCCACCGGTCAGCTATGGAATTGACCTCGTTTGAGAACGGACGACCTTGGAGGGTATGATCCTGATAGTCACAGCCCTGATGGTGGAGGCCCGGCCGGTCCGGGACAGGCTGGGGTTATCCGCGCTTGGGAGTGAACCCTTTCCGGTCTTCAGCGGCAAAGGGGCCACCCTCGTGGTCAGTGGAACCGGCGCGCTCAAGTCCAGTGCGGCTACCGCCTGGGCGATGGCCCGCTTTCCTGACATCCGGGCCGCTGTGAATGTGGGCTTTGCCGGGGCTCCGGCAGCGATTTCCCCGCTCCACCGCTGGCATATCATCCATTCCATCCGCGATCAGTCCAGCGGTCGGCTTTACATTCCTGACATCCTCGTCCGGCATGGATTCCCGGAAGCAAGCCTGCTGACCTGTGGACAGGCAGTGCGGGAGGACAGCGGTTTGGAGGGTCTGGTGGATATGGAAGGAAGCGGATTCTACGAGGCTGCCCGGCAGTTTCTTTCCCCCGACCGGATTGCATTGCTGAAATGGGTCTCCGACCACCTCGGGGGAAAACTGGATATGGCCGCCCTTCATCAGCCCTACAGGGAAGCAATGGAACCGCTGGCTGAGTTCCTTCGCAGTTGGGACCCCGGAGCGGAGGCTGGGGCGCCGGATGTCAGTCCGGCAATTCTGGAGACGGTGAAGACACGGCTTCGCTTGAGCCAGACACAGGATAAGTTCCTCGAAAAATGGGTTCGTGGATACATTTCCCGGGGAGGCAAGGAAAGTCGCTTGCTGGAGGTCCTGCCCGAAAAAACGCCCACCGCGAAGAGGGAAAACAACCGGCATTTCGAGATGTTGAAGGATGTACTCAAAGGCTAAATCCTTTTCCCACATTTACGTGGAGAATGGCCTTCAGGAGCACCCGCGCGCCGAGGCCATCCTTGCCCGCTTTCCTGCCGCCGAGGTGGTGCCGGTGGATGATTATCAGAACGTCTTCGGGCGGGGACGTCAGGACTTCTGGAGGCAAAAAGCCAGCCCAAAGCTGATCCTGGCCCGAAAGAAGGATAATTTCCTCTACCGCGGAAATCCCTTCCTGCAGGCCAACCTGTCACCGAATTTCAGCTACAATGCAATGGTCCTGAACTGTCCCTACGACTGCCACTACTGTTATTTGCAGGGACTTTACAGCGGGGCCAACATCGTCGCCTTTGTTAACCTGGAAGACTTCTTCTCGGCCGCAGCCACGGCCTGCGATGAGCGGCCGGCCCCGGAGGAGCCGATGCCCCTGGCCATTTCCTACGACACCGATCTGCTGGCCCTAGAGGGATTGCTCGGATTCGCCGGGGAATGGGTTGAATGGGTGCGGCACCAGCCGGACATCCTGATCGAGATCCGCACCAAGAGTGCCCCGGGGGGCTTTCTCCGCTCGGTTGAGCCAACACCGGCCGCCCGGCTGGCATGGACCTTGTCGCCGGACAGTATCGCCCGCCGCTACGAATCCGGGGCCCCCTCGCTGAAAATGCGGTTGAAAGCGATGAATGAAGCCGCTGCCTGCGGCTGGAGAATGACGCTGTGCATCGACCCAATCCTCAACCTGCCCGGTGCGGGGGAGATTTATCGCCAATTTGTGGAGCAGTTGGCAGCGGAAGCTCCCTGGCCGGCCGTCGAGCGGGTTGAGCTGGGCGTGTTTCGTGTCAGTTCCGCCTATTTCAAGCGGATGCTCAGCCGTCCCGGAACGGACCTCTTGCATTATCCCTATGAGCATGCTAGCAAGGTCGTTTCTTATAATAAGAAAGAGCGGGAGGACCTGGTGGATGCTGTACAGTCCGGGCTCCTGGCAACAATTTCCAAGGAAAAGATTTTTATATGGACATAGCGATCGTGACCGGCGCCTCAAGCTCGCTTGGGCTGGCCATTTCAAGACGATTGATTCAACTCGGATTCAGGGTTTATGGCCTTGGCGGTGACTACAAGGAATGCCCCTTGAACAATGTCAATTTCCGCCCCATGGCGTGTGATTTGGCGGATCCAGCTGCGGTTGAAGCCGCCTGCCGCAAGATCGTCGAGACCGAAAAAGGGGTTTTCCTGGTGGTCAACAACGCCAAGTATTTCGGCCAGAACGCCTTCATGGAGATGAGTACGCTGGAGATTGAGCGTATCCTGCGGATCAATCTCCTCTGTCCCCTGGTCATTGTCCGGACGCTGGCGGAAAGCCTCAAGGAGCTGCAGGGATACATCATCCAGCTGGGTGCCCCCTATGCCGAGACCAGCCGGGGCGGCGCCGCTGGAGCCGCCGCATCCGGTGGACTCAAGTGGATGGGGGACTTGCTCTTTCACGAACTGCGCCAGCACGGCGTGAAAGTGTGCCACCTTTCCCCCGAACCGAACCGGGGGCGCGATGTTCCGCGCAAGGGGCGTCCCGGTGCCCGGCCGGAGGCTGTTATCGATCCCGAGGCCGTCGCCCAGGCGGTCGAGCAGATCCTGCAAAGCCCGTTTGGGAATGTTGTCACGGAAATGATATTGCGGCCCCTCCGGGTCGATGAGCCGGAGCACGAACCCGTCCGGGAAATTCCTTATCCGGATCCGAAGCCGATCCCGTACACCGTTCCGCGGGAGTTTATAGAGGCCGAGGAGCAACTGGAGGAGGAAGAGTACCAGAAAGAGCAGCAGAAACGGAAACGCCGCAAGGCCAAGAAGAAAGCTGCCAAACCGGCCAAGTCCTCATCACAGAAGGAGAAGCCAGCCAAGGCGGCGGATGAACCCAAGGCCCCCGGGGAAGCGCCCAAGTCAAGGCGCCGGGGCGGACGCAAGCCAAGGCCACCCAAGGTGGAGGTCGGTTTCATGGATTCCAAGGGGAAGAAAGGTGACGATTCGGCGCCCTCCGATTCTCCCAGGAAAGACAAGCCCGCCCGGAAGTCTCCCCGCAAGAAAGGCAAGTCGCCTGCCCGGAAATCAGCGCGGAAAGAGGCCGGGAAGACTGCGGCTGAGGAGGATTCCAAGTCGCCGGCCAGGAAAGCGGCCAGGAAGACCGCTCGCAAGGCGGTGAAAAAGGTGGCCAGAAAGGCGGCGAAAAAAACTGCCCGCAAACGAGCGGCCAAAAAAGTGGCCCAAAAGGCTGAAAAAGGTAAAGAAACTGCTTAATTTCGACATATGCTATTAAACCTCCTACCACAACGCTTGGCCGTAATCCGCCTTGAGCCGGATGCCAGCATTCCCGATTGGAGTACAAAAGCGGAGTTTTTCTCCATCACCCGGACGCCAGATGAGATCTCCATCTTCTGCGACAGTGAAGCCATTCCGGACCATCCCGAAAAAATTGACGGGTGGCGGGCCTTCCGGGTTGCCGGCCAGCTGGAGCTGAGCCTGACCGGGGTTATTTCCACCCTGGCTGTTCCCCTTGCCGCCAAGCAGATACCGGTGTTTTCCATCTCAACCCATGACACTGACTACATGCTGGTCCGGGAAAACCAGTTGGAGGACGCCATCGACGTCCTGAGGCGAGCCGGACATAGCTTCAACATGGCCTGAGGGCACGAAAATCAGTTGAAATTCCCCGAAATTTATTGATGGTATGGTCGCTTTTGAAGGGGCGAAATGCCCGTTAAAACGATGAGTGAGAAAGAAGACAAGACACCTGATATTTTAGAGGACGCGCCGGAAGCCGAGCCGCTTTCCGAGGCTTCCTCCGAATCGACGGAGGACGGGCCAGAGAATCCGGCACCTGCCGAAGCGCCTTCCATTTCAGCCGAGGAGCTCAGCGGCCTTCTGCAGAAACTGGAAGAGGCCACGGGCGAGATTAACATCCAGAAGGAGCGTTATTTGCGCACGGTGGCTGACCTTGAGAATTACCGCAAGCGGGCGGTCAGGGAGAAGGAAGAAGCCCGCAAACAGGCTGCCTGCAGCCTGCTGGAAGACCTCCTGCCGATTCTGGATCATTTCCAGTTGGGCCTGAAATCAGCTGAGGAGCACGAGGGCGGCAAGGCCTTTGCTGAGGGTTTCCGGATGATTCTCAAGCAGATGGAAGCGGCCCTGAAACAAAACGGGCTGGAGGAGATAAATCCGCAAGGCGAAGCGTTTGACCCGAATTTCCACGAATCGATCGCCCACCTTCCTCATGAGACGGTCGAGGATGGGCATGTTATCGAGGTGCACCGTGTCGGGTACCGCCTCAATGAACGGCTCCTGCGGCCAGCCCAAGTGGTTGTGTCCAGTGGTGCCCCGGCAGAGGAAGCCAAAGAGGATGCCTGAACCGGCATCCGTTTGAATGATGGCTAAAGAGGATTATTACGAATTGCTGGGCGTTGGTCGCGATGCCTCCGCGGAGGAAATCAAGAAGGCCTACCGCAAAAAGGCCGTGCAATACCACCCGGACAAACACAAGGGCGACAAGGCCATGGAGGAGAAGTTCAAGGAAGTCTCCGAGGCTTATGAGGTGCTCAAGGATGCCGACAAGAAGGCCGCCTACGACCGCTACGGGCATGCCGCTTTCGAACAGGGTGGTGCCGGGATGCGGGGCGCGGGGGGTGGCTTCCACGATCCCTTCGATATTTTCCGCGAGGTCTTTGGCGGGAGTGCCTTTGATGACTTCTTTGGAGGCGGAGGTGGCTCCCGCAGCGGAGGCAGCGCTTCCCAGTCCGGCTCTGACCTTCGCTACGATATCGAAATTTCGCTGGTTGAAGCCTTCAAGGGAGTGGAGAAGGAAATTTCCTACCGCACCGCTGGTTCCTGTGACAATTGCAGCGGATCCGGGGCTGAGCCGGGATCGAAGGTTGTGACCTGCTCCACCTGCGGTGGGGCTGGCCGGGTGATCAGTTCCCGGGGCTTTTTCCAGGTCCAGCAGGTTTGTCCCAACTGTAATGGTGCCGGACGCATGCCGGAATCGCGCTGTCGTAATTGCGGGGGCGAAGGCCGGATCAACAAGAACAAGACGGTCAAGATCAAGGTCCCGGCGGGCATTTCCACCGGGCAAAAGCTGCGTTCCGCCGGCAACGGCGAGGCCGGGATCATGGGTGGACCGGCTGGTGACCTCTATGTCGTGGTCCATGTGAAGGACCACCCGATCTTCGAGCGCCAGGGCGACGACCTCTACTGTGACGTGCCGGTGAAGTTCACCCTTGCCGCCCTCGGAGGAACGATCGAGGTACCGACCCTCTCCAACAGCAGCGGTCTTGTTTCCTTGAAAATTCCTGCCGGTACCCAGGACGGGACGGTCTTCAAGCTCCGGGACCGGGGAATGCCGCACCTCCGCACCTCAACCAAGGGCAACCAGTTTGTCCGTGTCCACATAGAGGTTCCGAAAAAACTGAATGCCGAGCAGCGGGAGCTGCTGGAAAAGTTTGCCAAAGCCTGTGGCGACACCGACCATCCGGTCGAGGAAAGTTTCTGGGAAAAGGCCAAGAAGATTTTTGATTAGGAGGTAGCATGCGGTTTGTCATTCTAGGATCGGGAACAGGGAGTAACGCGGAAACCCTACTGACCGAATGGCAGGCCGGGCGACTTGGGAAGGCCGAGCCTGCAGCCATTTTCAGCGACAAACCGGAGGCCCGGATCCTGACGCTGGGTGAGCGTTTCGGGGTCCCGGCAAGATTCATTGATCCCGGTCCTTACAAGACAAAGCTGACCCCGGAAACCGAGGCTGCCTACGTCGAGGCAATCCGGGGCACCGGGGCCGATCTGGTTATTCTGGCCGGCTTCATGCGGGTTATCAAGGAAACCATCCTCGACGCCTTCCCGATGGGAATCATCAACCTCCATCCCAGCCTGCTTCCCAGTTTCAAGGGTCTGCATGGCATCAAGCAGGCCTACGATTACGGGGTCAAGGTGACCGGCTGCACGGTGCACTTCGTGACTGGTGAACTCGACGGTGGCCCCATCATCGATCAGCAGGTGGTCCGTATCGAGGAAACCGATACGCTCGAATCGCTGGAGACGAAAATTCACGCCGCCGAGCATGAATTGTTGCCATCCGTTGTCCGCCGCCTGGCTGAGGGAGGTCTCGGGTGATCGAGCTGCGTCTCTCGGTCACTGCCGATTTGTCTGAGCGCCTCGAGGAGTATTTTTGCGAGGATTACCAGCAATGCTGGTCGATTGAAGAGAACTGGGACACCCGGGAACAGTTTCTCCGGGGATTCTTCGAGGACAGGGAATCCCTTAACGGGATCTTTGCCAGCCTGAAGGAGATCTTTCCGGAGCTGGGTGGTGAACCGGTCATCCGCGACCTGCCGGACAGTGACTGGAAAGAGGCCTACAAGCTGCATTTCAAGCCGTGGAGCGAGCGGGGCCTGCACTGGGTTCCCGTCTGGGAACGGGAGACCTACCCGTTGCCGGAGGGGGAGGAGATTGTCTACCTCGATCCGGGGATGGCCTTTGGCACGGGCAACCATGAGACCACCCGCCTGTGTGTGCGCCGCCTGCTCGATGCCCGCGATATCTGGGGTGGGGCAGTAGCCGGGAAACGCGTCATCGATGGAGGCTGTGGTTCCGGGATCCTCGCCATCTCCGCCCGCAAGGTTGGATTCAGAGATGTCTACGGATTCGATAATGATCCGGACTCGGTCCGCATCAGCCTCGACAACGAAAAGCTCTGCGACCTCGAAGGGAGTATCACCTTCCGCTGGGCTGACCTTGTCGAAGGATTGAAAGAGGACAACGGCGACCTGTTACTGGTCAATATCCTCGGCAACATCCTTTGCGACCATGCAGAGCTGCTCTGCCGCTCCGTCCGACCGGGGGGCTGGCTGGTTTTGAGTGGTATCCTGGCCCGCGAAGTGGAGCAGGTTCATGCCGTTTTTGTCCCGGTTGTGGAAAGCCGTACCAGCGCGCTGCCGCAAATGGACAGCCTCACCGACGGCGACTGGGCGGATCTGCTTTACCGCTTCTAGACCGGATCTTCCGAGAGCGGGAGAATCCCGTGGACGGTTTCCGGAATGCTCTTCGGTCGGCCGGTCTCGACATCGACAAATACCCAGTCGGTTTCGCCCCGGGCAATGAGCTTGTTATCGTCCAAACGGAGAAAGGCGTACTTCCGCATGGAGCGGACCCGGCGCATGTTGTTGACCCAGGTCACCGCCTGGATCCGGTCGCCCTCAAAGGCCGGTCGCAGGTACTCGATGTGGTGGGAGCGCGCCACCCAGGTAGCCCCGTTCGCCTCGTTCACGGCCTGCCCGCCAACCGTGTTCCAGTGCTTCACCGCAAGGTCCTGCATCCACTGGACATACTCCACGTTGTTGACGTGGCCGTTGCGATCGATGGCTTCCTTGGGGACGGTGAATTCCTTTCGGAAAACCGGCAGCGGCGATTGCTGTTCATCGCTCATGAACGGCAGTTTTCCACTGCCCCCCGACAGAGGCAATGCCAGAAATCGGCCAGTCCTACATCGGCGTGTAGGAGACCGTGTTGGATAACAGGATGGTGATGAATACGAGGACCATGACCATCGGCCCGAGGTAAATGCGTCCGGTCATGCGGAAGAAATACCGGTGGAAGTAAGGCAGGATGAACATGATGGGTACCACCGCGAAGAGCAGGTTGATGTAGAGCCATCCATCCGTCCAGTAGACCGTTCCTGTCAGCGCGAAGGTAACATACTGGACCAGTACGATGAAGAACAGGCCGAGGGAGTTGGCGATTCCTGCAATGAGCATGCTCTTCCATTCCGCCTGCCCTTCCAACCGCATAGATCCGTTGGTTCGCAAGGAATTGGCGAAGAAGAAAGGCATGAACATCGGAAGGTACATCAACAGCAGAAGCAGCGTCACTGGCTGGAAGACCCGTGCCCCGAAGAAGACAAAGCGGTAATCGACGTGGAAAAAGTAGTAGACCGTGAAAAGAAGGAGGAAAAAGTAGCTGAAAAGGGTTAGTGCCAACAGGATGCTGCGCTTGATTTCCATCCAGCTTGTTTGTGTTCCCCACATTTCCGGCCGGATGCCGTTCCGCTTGCCAAAGAAGTGGTAGGCCAGGAAAAAGATGGCAAACCCGACAATCCCGTTGAAGAGGGCCCACAGCATGACCCCGTTATTCATCCGCTGGGGAAAGAACCAGGTCATCTCCCGGCTGGAGGCAGCGACAAAGAGCACCTTGGACAGCTCCGTCATGGGAATGTAGGAGAAGCAGGCAATCAGGGCGCCGACGACAAAGAGCCCCCAGAAGAGGATCCGGCCCTTCCCTTGTGGATTCGGTTGCGGAAGCGGAAGCGGGTGCACGAGTACGCTGAAGTAAGGCACCTTCATCAGGAGCATGCGCCCAAGGGGAATGATCGAGACAAACGCGGCGATGAGCGAAATCATCGTCATCAATTCCTTCCAGTACCAGACCTGGTTCTCCGGGGAGAGGCCGCTGTCCCAGTCAAAGACTGTCTCGAAGTACGCAACCTGGTTGGCGGTGGCCTCCATGCTGTAGGGCTGGAAGGGATGCAGCAGGCGCTCGTTGTGGACCACCCGGAGGTTTCTCTTTTCGCGATCACCGTAGTACTGGCCCAGTTCCACCTCCTCGACAGGTTCCAGCTCCGGCGAGCGTGCCATGTTGATGAGGCGTAACGCCTCCGGCGCTCTGCGCATGTCACCGTTGGCCAGTTCATTGCGGTAGGCCCCTTCGTCATAGAGCGCATAGCTGATGCCGACATTGGAACGGACATCATCGAGTACATTCTCCCTCAGTGTCAGGACATAGCCGGAGACAAAGACCGAATGCAGCTTGCTGGGTTTGCCGGTCCGGATTGCTTCCCGCCCGAAATAGTTGGCCCCGCGGATGGCGGCGTTTCCTCCCGCCGAATGTCCCGTTGTCCCGATGCGGCTGCGGTCGACGTAATTCAGCACCTCCGTACTGGCGATGTAATCCACCAGGGGGAACATGCCGTAGCCCTCCGTGGTGGCGGCGCGACGGCTCATCGAGGAGCTGGAGCCTCCCTGCGCGTAGGGATCAATGGAAATAACCACGAAGCCTCGCCGGGCCAATTCCAGGGTTATATTGGAGAGCGTCTCCTTGGACCGCTGGAAGCCGGGAACAACCACGATCAGTGGTGCCCTGTTGTCCTCTGTCGCCGCTTTTGGCTTGAACAGGTCGGCCACCACCCACTGCCCGTTCTGGGTCGGGATCTTCAGGCCGGTGACCTGCACCCGTCCCCACGAACTCTGAATGAGGGAGGCGAAAAGGGACGCGAGCAGAATGACCGCCAGGCAGCCAAACAACAAGCGATGCCCAACCGCCCGGTGCCTACGGTTTTCATCCTGGCTCATTTGTCGAGCGCCTGACTAGCTTGACGCCAAAGGCTGGTGTTTCAATTGGCTGGGAAGTATGACCACGCCCCCGATTGCGAGACGAAGTTCTCCGGCAGGTATATGTACTTGCTCAGGCTGTAGGTCCACACCCAGTCACCACTAGCCACATTGAGGTAGCCCATCCAGAGCATGGTGTCGACATTGCCGAATTCATCAACGGGATACCCGGCCCAAGTGTTGCCGCCAATCCCGGAATCATAGGAACCCGGGGTGAGGACGGATTTCGCCAGGGCGATTTTCGCCTCGTCGGTTTCTGCCTCGAGGGAATCGACCCCTCCGAAGACCCACTCATCCGGATTAAAATCAAGGCCCCTGCCGGTGGTGATACCTGCTTTCCGGTAAGCATAACCGTCCTGGTAACCCCAGACCGCAGTCGGTCCGCTGGAGCCCTCGGGAGTGGCATCGACCCCGTTTTCCCCGTAGATGTCGAGGAAGGTGGATCCATCCGTCAGGATGTAGCGATCGTCCCCGTTACCGAAGGGCACGTCGGCGTATTCATCGGCATCTTCACCAAACATGAGAACAAAGCTTGCCGATTCGGCACCCGACGGCGTCAGGGAGTTGACCACCCACGATTGCCCCGGTTGCAAGGTCAGGCCCTCAAGGTCCC
This sequence comes from Puniceicoccaceae bacterium, assembly GCA_040830445.1. Lineage (GTDB taxonomy): Bacteria > Verrucomicrobiota > Verrucomicrobiia > Opitutales > Oceanipulchritudinaceae > Oceanipulchritudo. The sequence continues at coordinate 39,462 of JBFOLZ010000062.1, read as the reverse complement.
AATCCACATCGAAATCGACGTTGGCATTGTTCTGGTTGATGATCCCGCCACCAACAGGGAAGGTGTAGGCCTCCGTACCGACATTTGTGATCTCCACGAATTTCGGCTGCTGGCCGGTGTAGGTGCCGTCAGCTACCTCCGTTATAATCACGTCGGCGGAAAGAAGCGCTGCCACAAATAGGGCAGGGGTTGTCAGGGCGAGTTTTTCAAGATGTTTTCTCATGATTCCAGGGTTTTGAGGATTGAAGTTTATTGGGTTTAAAAAGCGCATCAGGAACGGCGGCGACGGATGACAAAACCAATGGCCAGCAGGCCGAGGACCACGGCATAAGTGGATGGCTCCGGAACCGCGTAAGCGCCAGGCGTGGTGTAAGCCAGTATAAGCGCTGTTTCTTCCTCGTCGGTCTGGTTAACGGATTGAAGGGCATCCACCCCACTGAAAAACCAGTTTCCCGGATCGAAGGTTCCGTTGTTTCCCGCGGTCAGGCCCAGCACACGGTAGGCATAGCCGTCTGTATACTCCCAGAAGGTGCCTGTGCCGTCGATGCCCACTTCGCCAAATAAGTCGAGAAATACGCCTGAAGCAGCATCGACGCCGTTGTCGACAAGGGCATAGCCGTCATCGCCATTGCCAAAGGCCGCCCCGCCGCTCAGGTAATCCGGAGCAGACCCATAGACATTCTGAAATGTCACATCCTGGGTTCCGGAATTGGTCGATACGGTTATGGTTTGTCCGGAGCCGATTGTGATACCCGTCATGTCCACGTCGACGCTGAAGTCCGTTGAGGCGTTCGAGAGAACAATAATGCCGCCACCAGTTCCAAATGTGTAGTCCGAGCCACTGCCATTGGTAATTTCAATGAACTTGGGTGCCGCGCCCGGGAGGGTCGCATCGACAATTTCTGTCATGAATATGTTGGCCGAAACCACGGGTGCGATCAGGCCAATGGCCGCCGTTGAGAGGATGCGGGAGATGTAACGGGAAGAAGTGGAATCACTCATGATGGAATTACTTAAGGGTTAAAGGCGATTGAGCGCCCGGAATGTATACAATATATGAGAAAAAGAAGGAGAGTTTGGGGTGTCAACCCTCTTTTTAAAAACAATGGGCTTCTTTAAAGGGATGATAAGAACAATACTAATAATCCTTAAATATGTAATTTATAACCATTTATGAAATTACAATGGCAAACAATTGACAGCTTGATGCCGTGTATACAATTTAATCCAATGTTTAAAAGGGGACTTTTGAATATCCTTTACCAATTCTGCTGTCTGGCGGGGATGACTGGACTGGTGGGGGCGGCGTCGCTTGCGCCGAAATCGTATCCCCTTGTGGCGGGGGGCCAGGAGCTGGTCCTGCCGTACCAGGGCAGCCATCCGCTCGAAGGGGAACAAGGGGTTGTGCGCCGGGTGGTGATTGCCATCCACGGAGCCGGCTACAATCCGCAGGAGGCCTACAATGCGGTGGTCATCGCCACGGGCAGGCATACCGGTGCAACCGATCCGCTGTGCATCATTGCCCCGCAGTTTCTCCGCAGTAGCGTGCTTCCCGCGGTGATCCCGGACAATTTACTCTACTGGAACAATTTCCCCTTCCGGGGGACCTCGAGTGCGCGTTACGGGCCGGCTGCGAACCGGGTGACCATCAGCGTCTTTGATGTCCTCGATCGGTTGCTGGAAACGGTGACGGATCCGGGATTGTTTCCCAACCTTGAGACCGTGGTGGTGGCCGGATTCTCCGCGGGCGGTCAAACAGTGAACCGCTATGCCATTGCCGGGCGCCTTGAAGGGACATTGCCGCAGGAGCGGGAATTCCATCTCCGCTACATGGTGCTATCCCCGTCGAGCTACCTCTACCTTTCCCCTGAGCGGGACCCGGACGGAGACGGCCAGTTCACTGTACCGCAAACGGGATGCTCCGGCTACAATGACTGGGGTTACGGGTTGAATAGTCTCTACAGCTATCCTACCGCAACGGGGGAAAGTACCATGCGGGAACACTATCCGAAGCGTTTTGTATTTTATCTCGTCGGAGGGAATGACAACAATCCCGCCGATCCGTCCCTCGCCACCGGTTGTCAATCGATGCTGCAGGGGCCGCACCGGGTGGCCCGGGCAGAAATCTATTTCAGCCACTTGCTCGAAGTTTATGGTCCGGGCATCCGGGACTACCAGTCACTGCACATTGTTCCGGGAGCCGGACACAGTTTTTCACAGATGTTGAATTCAGACCTTGGGAGGCGATTCCTCCTCGACCGGGATGAAACCGACACAGATGGGGACGGCTGCACCGATTGGGCGGAATGGATTTTTGGTTCGGATGCCCTCGATCCGTCCGATCGGTTTAATCCCGAGTGGAGCCTTGTGTCCGCCCCGCTTTCCTACGGGCTTTCATGGGAGGCATTGCCTGACAGGCACTACACAATCCTGCAATCCAATGATCCCGGGCAAGGCTTTGGATTTACAGGAAGCCTTCCACCTCCCGAGGCGGCGAAGACCCTTTCGTGGCCGGTAACTCCGACCGGCACCCCTCAATTTTTGAAAATCGAGGGACGGCTGCGCTAATCAATAAAGGACGGTCTGGAAAATCCAGTGGGCTATCAGCATGGCGAGCACACCGCCCAACATGGGTACGGAAGTGCGTTTGATGATGGCAAAGGGGCTGGTGTTGGCCGCACTGGAGACCGCGATGATGACACCGGCCACCGGTGAGATGCTGCGGAACAGGCCAGCAGCCAGCTGGGCTGGCAGGATGAGGCTGACTGTCGAGAGGCCCATCGGCTGGGCGATTCCGGGAATCATGTTGGAAAAACTGAACAGGGCTGCATTGCCGCTCCCCGTGACAACAGCGGTGAAACCGATCAGGAGCACCAGGGCAACTACCATGGCCATGCTTCCGAGGCTGTTGGACTGGACGGTTTGGATAAGGGAATCAATCAGCCCGGTGGCGATAACGCCGGCCGCAAAGGTCTCCGCGGCGACAATCAGGGTGACAACCTTGGCAAAGATATCACCCATCCCCTGGAAAAAGTGGACGATGCCGGCAAGGGCGTCCTTCAGGCTGCAAAGGCGGACCGCCTCACAGGCCATGCTGGCAAAGAGGCTGATCAGCATCGCGGTGACCACATCGACCTGGATCGACCGGACAACCAGCGGGCTGAAAAGCAACAACAGGAGCAGGGGCAGGACCGGCAGGAGGGCATAGAGGCGGGGGACGGGCTGCGCGTGGCCGTGCTCATCGCCCGCGGCCAACTGCTCGGCTTCACTTTCCGGAGATGTCCGGTCGCAGTACCGTTGCCAGAGAAGATGGAGTACCGCAACGATCGGGACCACGACCAGGGCAACGGGAATTTGATACTGGGCAAAGTAGACAATCGGGGACATGCCGCTGACATTCGCCGCCACATTGGAAGCCCCGGAGGCCGGTCCAAGATCCAGGCAGGCGGTGGTCCCGATGACGGCTGCCGCTGCAGCCGGGCGGACCCCGAGCTGGACCAGTGTGGGGTACATGGCGACCAGGAGCAACATCGCCAGGCCGGCGGCACTGGGGACAAAAATGTTCAGGACCTGCCCGATAACATAGGCCAGTGCCAGGAGCACGTACGGATTTCGCATCTTTCCCAGTGGCTTGATGGCGGCGTTGACCAGGGCCGTGGAGGCGGAGATGGACGACATGTAACGGGCAAAGCCGCCTGCCGCCATGATGATCATGCCGATCTTGGCAACCCGGGTTGAGAAGCGTTCCTTGACAATGGCAAAGAGGTCGAATCCAAACCAGCCCGTTGGAGATTCCTCCAGCCCGGGAACAACCTCACCGGTGAAGCGGGAAAACAGCCAGGCAAGGGTGATGAGGGCGAAACCGGAAAGGAACAAGGTCGCCTGGGTCTGGTAACGCCTGACAATGAGAAATACTGTCAGGACAATGATGCCAAGTGCGAGCAACTGCATCTCAGTTCTCCCTTTTCATTTCTTCAGCCATGTAACGCGCCGCTGCTGGGGCCATCCCGGTGTTGTCGTGTGCCACCCCCGGGACCGTTTCGATGCGCCACTTGAAATCCACCCCCAGTTTATCCGCGAGGGCCTTTCCAGCAGCATGGAAGTTGTGTCCTCGCTCGTAACGGTGCAGACCCTGGCGCATCGCCTCCGGTGTTTTGCGGAGGCTTTCGTGATTGGGATCAATATCCTGATCGCCCAGAAGGAGGACCATATTGGAGGCCAGGAAGGGTGGGAGTTCGCACTCCCTGATTCCGGTCCCTGCAAAGCCATATGGCCATGGTTCCTTCTGGTTGGGAAATGTGTACCACCCGGCGTTGGCAGCCACAGACAGAAGGAGGCGATCGTCGGGAACAAAGGCTACTTTTCGGTGCAGGAACTGGCTGCCGGCACTGTGGCCAAAGGCCATGTAGCCGGCAGCGGTTGTGTCCCCACTCTCCTCGCGGAGATAGTCAAAGAGCTTGTCCGGAACAATGTAGCTCCAGGTTTTTTCCGGAGTCTTTGTCAGGTCGGTTTCTGAAATAAAAACGTTCCCCAGGTTGTAACCCACTGTACCGGGAAAGGCTTCCTCTCTGAACAGGGGAACAACAACGAAGAAACCATGCTCTTCCGCCAGTTCAATCCAGGCATCGCGGTATTCGTCCGCATTCCGCTTCATGCCATGGAGGACAAGGACAGGCGGGTCGGCGGGATTGTAACTGGCCGCCTTGACGTAGAAAACGGTCAGGGTATCACCATTGGCCGGATTGATGAAATCGAATTGGCCGGTTCCGGGTGGAACCGTGGCATGGAGTGCAATCACCGCTGCAACATGAACGGTCAACTGGATGAGTGCAGACTTCAGGGATATCATCAAATACTTCCGTTGCCGATCGATTCCACGATATCCCTGAAAATGCAGATTCGCTCCTGCAGGTCAACGGTCTCCAGATACTCCTTTTCGGTGTGGTAACCGCCGCCCACCGGACCAAGTCCGCAAAGGGCGGGCTTCCCCATGGCGCTGGCATAGGAGGCATCAGATCCACCTCCTGAGAAACCCCATGTCATCTCAATGCCGTATTTACGCCCGATTTCGTTGATCCGTTCAATCAGTTCCTCGGACCGCTCGTTGGGAACCAACGGGGGACGGGTTATGCCCCCCTCCAAGTCGATGGCAACGTCCGCATCGTGGGGCTTGGAGGCCAATATGCGTACGGCTTCGTCGACTTTCGTGGCATCTTCCGCATGAACAACCCGGATGTCCACCCGGCACTCCGCAAAGTCTGGAATCGCATTGACGGACGTGCCACCGGTAACAAGCCCCGGGTTGACCGTGATACCGCGTTCCGGATCCTGCAAGTCTCGCAGGGAGACGATGAAGCGGGACATTTCCGTCACGGCGCAACGGCCTTTTTCCGGGTTTACCCCGGAGTGCGCACTGCGGCCATGGAAGCGGACGACAAAGCGAAGGATGCCCTTCCGTTGCCGAACACACGACCCGTCCGGACGACCCGGCTCGGTTGTGACTACTACCTTGGAGCGGGAAGAAAGTTTCTCGATGAAGGGCCGGATTGTGGGACAGCTGAGTTCGTGCTCCCCATTGAGCAGAACACCGATGTGTCCCTTTAGCCGGCCATCCTGTTGCAGTTGCTCAATGGCATGGACTGCCATCAGGCAACCCGCCTTCATGTCGGCCACACCCGGACCGTGATACCGGTTGTCTGCAATGGAAAAGGGGCGCTCCTTTGCCGTTCCCTCCGGAAATACGGTGTCCGTGTGGCAAATGATGAGCAGGTCAAGGGAATCCCTGTCCCCGTACCAGGTGAAAGCGCTGCGCCCGTATACACCCGGCTCCGGCTCCACTTGTTCAACCGGCCATCCCAGGGCGGCGTAGCGGGCGGAGAACCAGTCTGTTACCTGGTTGACGCCATCCACGCAGCGGGAACCGGAATCGATGTTGACCAGAAATTCCAGTTCCTTCCGGTACTGCTCAAGGTCGAATTGCAATGGTGTCTGCTCAGATTTCATTGGCGGGGGGGAACGGGCGTCCGGTTCCCGCGGGAACCGGACACCTGTCGCGAGGGGGGAATGTCCGCTGGGTCCACTAGAATCGGTACTTCAAGTCGAGATAGAAGAACCGCTCCCGGTTGCTGTGCAGTGAGGTCTCGTATCCACGCCTTTCGGATGGGTTCAGCGGCGGATCCTCGTCAAAGATGTTCCGGATGCCGAAGGTGGCGGAGAGGCCGTCGAACATGCCCTCCGTGAACCGGTAGCCGACGGCAACATTGACTCGCTGGTAAGACTCAATAACCCAGTCATTCCCCTCGGTGTCGGTCACGTTGTTTTCCTCGGTCTCGCTGATATAATAGTAGGAGACCGTGGCGTTCCAATTGTCCTTGCGCCAGCGGAGGGTGGTATTGCCACGGAACCGGGGGTTGACATCGAACTTGATGAGGCTGAACGGGTCATCCCCTTCAATCTCCACCTGGTCCATCTTTTTCAGGTAGCTACCCTCGAATTTCAGGGTAAACTTGCCAATGGACCTTTCCGGCATGGCATACTCGAGCCCAAAGTCCCAGCCCTCAATGGTGCGGCTGGCTTCATTGACGAAGGGGTCGATGATGCGGATGATAGCGCCGGCGGGAGCGTAGCCCTCCGCCGCTGCCAGATCCATGATTTCCTGGTCAATTGGTGCCCGCTCGACCCGTGGATCCCCGATAATCACATCACCCACCGAGTAGAGGGAGGGATCCGGGGAAAGACCGTTAAGGATGTCCCTGTCCACTTCCGTTATGTCGCCCGGCCCGATGGTCCCGATGCGGTCATCAATTTTAATCCTCCAGTAGTCAGTCGTCAGGGTCAGGCCCTCAATAAAGGGGACCCGGAAGACAATACCGGCGGTATCCGTCTTGGACTGCTCAGGCCCGAGGCCGAGGTTGTTGCGCAACTGGGGAATGTATTCCGCCCCTGTGTTGTCTGAATTGCCTGGATCCCACTGCCGGCGATAGTCGTCAACCACACCGGTGGTCGAGCGCTGGATGGAGGTCAGCAGTGAGAGGTTCGGGGCGGTGAATCCCTTGGCGTGGCTGGCTCGCAGAAGGATGTCCGGAGAGAGGTACCACATGGCTCCGTACTTTGGCTTCTTGACCTCCCCGAAGTCGCTGTAGTCTTCCCAGCGTCCGGCTACCTGGAACTCCAACCGGTGAACCAGGGGCATCCGGTTGCTTTCGCCGACAATCGGGATCAAGGTTTCCGCATACAGCCCGACAACATCGCGGCTGGCATCACTGTCCGGAGTGGGGCTCACGCCGACCACATCGGAAATGTTCTGCGGGACGTCGTCGTTCCAGATGATCGTTCCGTCCAGGCGTGGGTCCCGGTCGTCCATGTAGGTTTCCCCGCGTGCCTCAAAGCCGAAGGCAATACCAACCGGGTTGCCGAAGAGTTCGATAATTTCCGGATTGTTGATCCGCAGGTCATAGTTCAGCAGCTCGGTCTCGGCCGTCCGGGTGGTGGAGATTTCGATATTTTCCCAGACCTCCGGTCCATTGACCCCGGGACCGGCGAACATGTTCAGGGCCAGGGGCGTCTCCAGGGCCAGGGATGCCAGTACCTTGGTCTTGGACATCCGGTTCTCGGAGAGGTCGGTTGCCTTGTTGATGTTGTAGCGGAGGCCGGTTTCCCAGTACCAGTTGTCGCCAACTTTGCCGCTCAATCCAAGAGTTGCGATGTAGCTTTCCGAATCAACGGTAACGATGCGCGGGCCCAGGTCCACGGAGCGCCAGCCTTCCCACTTGATGGAAATCCCTTCGTCGGGAAGGGGGTCACCATTCTGCAGGGTGATTCCTTCGAGGCGGTTCGGATTGACCTGACCGTTGGAAAACACCTTCGGGCCAAAGGGATTCCAGTAGTTTTGAGCCGGGATGATCAAGGGCTCGACGGTGAAACCCAGCGAGACGGAAGGCGCCCGCTGCTGCCAGGAATCCGCCTGGTAGTAGCCTGCCTCGGCAAACAGCTTCAAATTGTCGCTGAACTTGTGGTTGAAGCTGAGAAAGGCGTTCTTCCGCTCAACCTTGCTGGTGAGCGTGTACCACTGGTGGATGTTCAGCCGTTCATTGCGGGGCAGGCTGTCATAGCCCAGAAGGGTCCCGTCTGCGAGGACGGTCCTGGAATCATCATCGTCCCCGGTGAAGGCCGGATTATGGATGTGGAAGTCACCAGTCCCGTCCGTTATAGCCACACCATTTTGGAAGAGCTGGTCTCTCGAGCCCGGAAGGGTGTTTTCAAAACGGCCCCACGGGCTATGGGAACTCCGTCTGTCAAACGGGCCATCCCATTTGTCCGTATCCACGAAAATGCTTTTATCCCCGGCAAGGGCATAGTCCCGGTCCTTGGCCATGATCGGGTCGCGGTCAAAGTAACTCACAAAAACGGACAGGTTGGACTTTCCATCATTGAAGTCGAATCCACCCGTGTAGGTGATGAGGAATTCAGTGAAGTTCCCGTCGCTTTCCGTGCCGTATCGAAGGTGCGCCTTGTTTCCTATAAAGTCACTTTCCAGAAGGGTATTGACCACCCCGGCGGAGGCGTCTGTTCCGTAAATAGCGGAAGCGCCATCCCGCAGGACATCGACACGTTCAATTAAGCCGGCCGGGATGATGTTCGCATTGACCAGGACACTCGGCGTCTGGTTCACCGTCTGGTTAAGCGGGTGGGGAGCCAGCCGGCGACCGTTGAGAAGCATCAGCGTCTGGCCGGGACCGGCACCGCGGAGATTGACGGAAGTCACGTCACCACGGGCATCATTGGGTCCGTCGCTGGACTCCTCGAACTCGGGCGAACCGGTCCATACCATCTCCGTGAAGATTTCCCCGGGTGAAATGCTGCCGCCAGCCTCGATGTCATCCATGGTCAGCATCGAAACGGGCAATCCCGATTCCTGGTCAAAGCGGGTAATGGCCGATCCCAGCACCGTGAATGGCTGCAGATCAACAACTTCCTCATTATCAGCCTGGGCCTGTACATACGGGGTGGCCAACAGGAGGCCGCCCAGCACGACCAGGAGTATCTGGCTGAGCCGCTTCCAGGGCCCGGCCTTTTCAGGAATAGTATTCTTCTTCATGTCTTCTTTTGGGTTTGGTGGAGGCGTTTTTGATGCCGTTTGCCCTCTGCCTCCCGTTAGGGCCTGTTTTGTATACAAGACCCTGAAAAAGCGCCCTGTCAACCTTTTTCAGCGCGACAATCTCTGCAGTTGAAGCATCTTGATATTGGATGTTTTAAATTACTTAAATAACTGAATAAAAGCTAATTACATAAAATTACAACGGTCCGATACAGCGATCACTGCCGCAACGATAAAAGAAAACCCGCTGAACAATGTATACAATCGAATTGACAAAAGCATCCCGAATCCATGCATTCGGCTTTAACCGATAGCGGAACCCCCTTTTACTGAGAGACATGATGCAACCAAAGCCATCCCTGGTGGAAATCACCGCTGAGAATCCGGAAAAAAAGAGCCTGCCGGAGAGGATCTATGCTGAATTGAAACGGCAGATATTAAGCGGGACGATCAAACCGGAGCAGCATCTTCGGGAGAAGGACTTGTGTGAGCAACTGCAGGTATCCCGGACGCCCGTGCGGGAGGCGCTCAACCGACTGGGAAATGAGGATCTGGTGGTATTTCGTCCGCATTGCGGCTATCTGGCAGCCCCGCTGAGTTCTGAACGTTTTCGCGAGCTGCAGGATCTGCGGTTGATAGTGGAATCGAAGGTAGCTGCGCTGGCGGCCGTTCGGGCCACGGATGAGGAAATCGCGGCCATGCGACAAGCAGCCACGATGCCGGAGATCAACCCGGGCGAGGACGACAGTTTTGTCCGCTTTTGCCAGGCGAATGCTTACTTTCACCTCCTTCTCGTGCGGGCCAGCCGGAACAGCATGCTGGAGGGAATTGTCATGTCGGCCCTGGATGTTTACCAGCGGCCGGCCTACCTTGGGATTGGACGGGTACAGGATCGTACCAAGCCGTCCCGCCGTCACCATGAGATCGTTGACGCGATCGAGGCGCGGGATGTCATCAAGGCGGAAACGGTCATGGCCCATCACGTCATTGGTGGCTCGGAGCGCATCATCAAGTCATTGATTGAGGCGGGGCATTAATCTCCCCGGGAGCGGAAGGGAATGACGAAGGTTGAGCAGTGGGGATATGTCGCACTCATCCTGCTAGTTTTTGCCGGAGCAGGCCCGGTTCCGCTTTCCGGGGTTGAAATTCGTCCTGTTGAGGGAAGCTCGGGAATGGTCGTGGCGGGCCATCCGGAGGCGGCGGCAATCGGGCTGGCGGTACTTGAATCCGGTGGGACTGCCATGGATGCGGCGGTTGCCATGTCCTTTGCCCTTGGGGTGGCGGAGCCGTATGGGTCGGGGATTGGCGGGAAATGCGTCATTCTCTATCATGAGGCGGCTAGTGAGATAACGTTGCACGTCAACGGAATGGATGTTGACGGGCAAAACCTGGATATCGAAGCCCTGACCAAAGCCACCTCGCTGGAGCGGGCGCAGGGTGGCCTTGGAGTGGGGGTACCCGGACAGGTTGCCGCGATGGAACTGGCCCACAGCATCTGGGGCAAAATGGATTGGCAGGAACTCCTGAAGCCGGCGGCCGACCTTGCCGAGAAGGGCTTTCTGGTTGTCCCCGGGATGCCGGTATTTTTCGAGCGGCGCATTGAGCGCCTTCGTTCCGGCGATGAGATCCGTCGGCTTTACCTGCCGGATGATGCTGTTCCTGAAGCAGGGGCTCGCCTGGCGAATCCCGATCTGGCACGGACAATCCGCCTGATCGCGGAGAGGGGCAGGGCAGGATTTTATGAGGGGGCAGTTGCCCAGGCCATTGTCGATGCGGTCCAGGCCGGAGGAGGCTCTCTCACGATGGAGGACTTCAGCAATTACGAAGCTCGCCTAAGCGAACCGCTGAGCGTCGACTGGCAAGACTATCAGCTTTTCAGCAGTCCACCCCCGGTGAAGGGCGGGGCTACCGTCCTAATGGTGATGAAAATGCTGGAAAAGCACGACTGGCTGCAGCCCGGGACTTTCCTGCGAGCCGGGAACATCAATGACTGGAGCCATGCCTTCCGCCTTGTTTATCCCTCGATTGAAGGAGCCCTTGGCGATCACCCGGAGTCCCTCAGCAAGTGGAAGCTTCTGATGGAGAGGCAGAACCTGCAGGCTCTGTTGGAGGCCATGGAAGCGCCGATTGAAGCCCCACTGGTTGCAAACAGAAGTTGGTCTTACAACGACGAATGCACAACCCACTTTGTGGTGGCAGATAGGCATGGCAACGTGGCCTCCGTAACCCAGTCGTTGAGCCATCATTTTGGTTCCGGCGTGGTTGCCCCGGGGGCCGGGGTCATTCTCAACAACTCCCTGAAGAACTTTAATTTCTGGGAACCGGACAGTCTAAACTCGCCGGGACCCCAGAAACAGCCGACAAGCACCATTGCCCCATTAATCCTCTTGCATGAGGGTCGGCCGTCATTGGCCATCGGGTTGCCCGGCGGGCAGCGGATTCCAACCACCCTGGTCCAGGTCTTGCTCGATCAATTGGCATTTGGCAGGACTTCCGGTGAAGCGATCGCCAGCCCGCGTGTCCATTTAAGCAGGAGCTTTTCCACGGAACCGGATTCACATCTCATCCAGCTTGAACAGGCCCTACCGGCAGAAGAACAGGCGGCCCTTCAGGAGTTTGGTTGGGAAATTGAGGTCCCGGAGGATTCGGAATATTTCGGCGGCGTGGCTGCAATCGAGTTGGGTCCAGATGGTTGGCTCACCGGTTGGGCGGATTTTCGACGAACCAATATCGCTGCCGGTTTTTAATCCCAAAACCCACGACTCATGACACACCTTCCCTGGAAACGTATCGGGCTCTTTAGTGGACTCCTGACTTTTCTCTTCCTGTGGTTCTTCTATGATCCCAGCCCGGAGCATCCGGAGGTTGGCAAGATGGCTGCCATAGCGGCCCTGATGGCCATTCTGTGGATTTCCGAAGCGGTTCCCCTGGCGGCCACCGCGCTGATCCCGATTGTCGCTTTTCCCCTGGCAGGGATCCTTGACAGCGGCATCATCGCCAAGGCCTACGTCAATTCCATCATCTTCCTCTTTATCGGTGGGTTCCTCATCGCCCTCTCGATGGAGCGCTGGAACCTGCACCGGCGGATTGCCCTCAATATCATCTATCTCATCGGTCGCAGGGCGGACTTGCTCATCCTCGGTTTCATGGTGGCCTGCGGGTTCCTCTCGATGTGGATATCCAACACCGCCACCGCGGTCATGATGCTGCCGGTCGGCCTGGCGGTGATCAGCAAGATGGAGGAGGAGTTCGGGGGAAAAAAGGCCCACCCGGTCTCCCTCGCCCTGATGCTGGGGATTGCCTATGGCTGTACTATTGGCGGGGTTTCCACCCTTGTCGGGACGCCCCCCAACCTGGCCTTTGTCCGCATCATCCAGGAGACATTTCCCGAGGCCCCGCCCATCACCTTCGGCAACTGGATCATCATGGGAGTGCCGTACTCCATCGTCCTCCTCATCACAACCTGGTTCCTGCTGACCCACGTTCTCTGCCGTTTCGACAAGTCGCTCACGCTCGATCGCTCCATCCTGCGGGACGAGCTGAAGCAACTTGGACCCATGCGTTATGAGGAGAAACTCATCCTCGTGGTCTTTGCCTGCACGGTCTTCCTCTGGATATTCCGCCGGGATCTCGATTTGGGGACTTTCACCTTGCCGGGCTGGTCGAGGCTCTGGAGTGGATTCGACGCTGTCGATGACGGGACCATCGCCGTTGCCATGGCGCTTGTCCTTTTCTTCCTCCCGGCTTCGAAAGAGGAACAAGCCAGCCGTATCCTCGAGATGGATGTCTTCTCGCGCCTCCCCTGGGGGATCATTCTTCTCTTCGGCGGCGGATTCGCCCTTGCTTCGGGGTTTTCCGCCAGCGGGCTTTCGCTCCATGTCGGGGAATCCTTCCGGGCCCTTGGAGACATTCCGGTACCCATCCTCTTGCTCGTCATCTGCCTCAGCGTGACCTTCCTGACCGAACTGACTTCCAACGTGGCCACCATCACCATGCTCCTGCCTATTCTCGCCGCCTGGGCCGCCAGCCTGCAGATGCATCCGCTCCTCTTTGCCATCCCGGCCACCATTTCCGCCTCCATGGCCTTCATGATGCCGGTGGCCACCCCGCCCAACGCGGTCGTCTTCGGCAGCGGCCGTATCCGCATCGCCGAGATGGCCCGTACGGGACTCTTCCTCAACCTCTTCGCCGTCCTCCTGACCATCCTCACCGTCTACCTCTTCTTCCCCCTCGTCACCGGAGCCGCTATGGACAGCTTCCCGGCGTGGGCAAAGTGATACGAAAGACTTGACCAAATGGCCTCCAGCTACCTTAGTCCTTGGTCTTTGGTCCTTTGACCTCCGGAAGCGGGCGTAGTTTAATGGTAGAACTCCAGCCTTCCAAGCTGGTCGTGGGAGTTCGATTCTCCCCGCCCGCACCATGCTGCCCCAGAACTCGTTTTGGGTGGCAGCATGAGTGCCCTGAGCGAAGCCGAAGGGCACCATCCTTCGCCCTGCTTCACTTCGTTTCTCGGGGCTTCGGATGGCAAGCCATTGCTTCGCTTCATTTCCCGGCAAAGGGCAAGGGGGCGCTGTTTTTCGGGTCATCAAGGATGGCGTGGAAGCGCGGGTGGTCCCAGAGGGGATAGAAGTGCAGTTGACGGCGCAAGTTGTGAGTGTGCATGCGACTGGGTTCTTTGAGAAGAACCTCCAGTTGATCGAGCGTTTCCTCCGGATCAGCGATGATTGGCAGAATGCGAATCCGATCCTGGGCAAACGTCGTGTAGTTTAGCACATCAACACCCTCGTAAAAGGACATCACCGCATCCATAACCCGATGCGCTGCATCGGCTTCGCCCCGCAGCGCGTGGATGTAGGCCCTTTCGAATTGACGAAACTGGTTGTCCGGGTCCTCAGCCAACTCCGCCTCCAGCCGCCTTTCCCAATTACCCAGGAGTTTTTCAAGGGAGTTCTCATCGCCACGCATGTGATAAATCAAGCCCTCCGTGTGTTTAAACCATGCGAATTCCCGGATATCACCAAACGGACCATCCTGAGGCATCGGACCATTCCAGTAATGTAAAAAGCCTTCAGCATCGCCGGTCTCGATGAAGCTCCACAACCTCTGGAAGGAGAGCCAGAATCTGTCCCGTATTTCCGTTTCCGCGTAGGCTTCCACCAGACTGGTTTTGGGCTCTGTTGATCGGGCAATACAGGCCTTCTCGTTGGACTCGCGCGTCAGCCAGTAATCGGATTGCGGCATCAGGCGACGCATATGTTCAATGATGGAGAGTGCTTCCTTATAGTGACGATGCTGATGGAGCACATCCATCAAGTCTGAAGCCAATGCCTCATTGTTTGGATCCAGTGCAAAAGCCTTCTGCAGCCGATCATGGACTTCCTTCCAGTTCCCTTCCCGGCGCGCGATGTAACCAAGCTGGGCAATGACTTCCACGTTGTTCGGCATCATCCTTAGGGCGCGCAGATATTCCGTCCGTGCCCGCGCGTAGTCCCTGAAGCCGTAGTAGTAAAAGTTACCGAATCCCAGGTGCACTGCCGCGGAGTCGGGGTCCAGTGATACGGCCTTATCCAAGGCCTCCCTGGCCTTTTGCAAGCGTTCTTCGGACGGGTCCGTTCTACCAAAATACATGTGAACGTGCTTCCGGGACAAGGCGACCCAGCCATCCACGTACTCCGGATCCACATGAAGTGCACTCGTCAACAGGGCCAGCTCCAGCTCGTCTCTTCTATCCTGGGATATATTCAAAATCTTCCCAACGGCCCGGGCCCGCAGTAACAAGTCGTAAGCTACCGGATCCTTTGTTCCCGGTGTATCCAGGCGGGCAATTTCTTCCGGAGTAATGACTGCTTGAAGGGAATCTGCGATGGAACGAGCCAGTTCCGCCTGGATTTCAAAGATATCGGTCATGTCCCGGTCATAGTTCTTTGCCCAGATGTGCGCATCGGCAGCCGCATCAATGAGCTGGGCGGTTACGCGGACCCGGTTGCCGGCCCTCTGGACAGAGCCTTCGAGGACATAAGCCACATCCAGCTCTTCAGCGATATCCGGGGTCGACATTTCCGTCTCGTGGTAACGCATGACCGAGGTGCGGGAGACGACACTCAATGCGCCGAAATTGGCCAGGTTGGTCAGGATGTCCTCATGGACACCATCACAGAAATAGGCGTTTTCCTCCTCGCCGCTGACGCTGCGGAAGGGAAGAACAGCGATCGAGCGATCGAGGACATGTGCGGCCTCTGTCCGCGTGAGGAAAAAGTAGAGGGCCAGGGTCCCGAAGATGAGTGTGGGCAAACCGGCGGCAAAGGCGATGGCAAACAAATTCCGCTTACGGTTGTGGGAGGGAGAGTTGGCGGCCTGAACAGCTTCCGCCTGGGCCGTCTTCGTCAATTTGACTCCTTCCGGCGTCAGTTCAAAAGCCCAGGCCAGGACCATTGCGATCGGAAAGGCCAAAGCCACCATCAGGACAACAAACCGATACGCCCACAGGGGAATTCCAAAATCGTCAAAAGTTGAACTGGCAACTTGGATGATCAGCCAGCCGACCCCGAGGTAGACGAGGCCAACCTGATAAACCTTGCGACGTTTCAATTCAGCAAGGAAGGAGCCCTTCCCTGAGTGATTGGAAGGAGGTGGGGACTCCTTTGGATGCGGATTTTCTTCCTGAGGCATGGGAACAATCAGGCGCTTGGCTGCGCGAAACGCATATCAAAGCAATCCCCGGGCTGCCGCAAGAGTGAAATCCTGGCGGACTCAAGGGAAACTTCCGGCGCTGTGCCGTGGAGACTTATGCTTGTAGCCCGCACCATCCTTCGCACCTCTTCCGCCTGCCCAGGATCGTAGATTCGGATGGCAAGCCATGGGTGGGCCCATTCAAAAACCTGTGACGGCAGCCGTTTGCTTTATTGAAATAAACTTTATTTATACACAGTTTTTTTACTTTACTTGTCTAAACTTCCTCTATTTAAAGGAAAGGATGAAGCGCGTATCGAACCCCTTTCGTTATGAATTCATCGAGGAGGAGCCGGAAGTCATTGACCGGGTGAGTGAGCGGGAGCGGATCCGCGAGGCATTGATGGAACCGGGGTCCCGGCTGTTGGTACACGGTCGCCGGCGGATGGGGAAGACGACCGTCTGTAAGGCTGTGGTCAACGAGCTGCGGCAGGCGGGCCATGCGGTTTTGCTGGTGGATTTCTCGACGGCGACGCAGCTGGCGGATTTATCGAATGCGCTGCTGGGGAAGATTACGGAGGTACTGGGCAAGCGCTGGCAGGATTATGTCAGCGGCCTGATGAAGGCGCTGAGCCTGCAGCTGGAGACGGAAGTGGACGGCATGACGGGCAACATCAAGGTCCGGCTCAAGCCCTCGGCCCGGAAGGCGCCGATGGATGAGCAGCGGTCGACCTTCATAGGTATTCTCAACCAGGCGAATGCACTGGCGAGGGAAAAGGGGACGCATCTGGGCATCGTCATTGATGAATTCCAGGAGCTGGCCCGCTTTGAGAAAGAAGCGACCCTTTGGAACCTGAGGGGAGAAATCCAGCACCATGCGAACATCAGTTACGTCTTCACGGGATCACGGGTGCACATGATCCGGATCCTCATCTCCAGCGACCGGGCATTCTACAAGATGTTCGGGGTGGTGAATTTTGATCCGGTTCCCGGAAACGAGATGGCGGACTGGATCGTGGCCAAGTTTCAGGAGGCGCGCGGCGACCCCGGTGAAGCGATCGAGCGGTTGCTGGAGGTAGCCGAAACCTGCACCGTTGACCGCTTGAGAATGGCGGCGGTCTGTTTCACGATGGCCCAGGGCAGTATCCTGACCGAGGACATGGTCATGAAAGCAAGGGCGGCTATCGTGGAAGAGGACCGGGCCTATTTCCACAGCGACTGGCAACAGATGACTGCCCACCAGCAGAATGTCCTCCGGGCCCTTGCCGAGGGGGAACGACGGTTGACCAGCGAGGGGGTAAGGGAGCGATTCAGCCTCCCGACCAGCGGAAGCGTGACAAACACGCTGAAATCGCTGCTGGAACGGGGGATTTTGTATGAGCTGGAAACGGCACCCGGATATGCCTTCGACAATCCCTTCTTCAGGCAATGGATCCGTTTGCGGAACCGGGACGACCTGGGCCTGGGTTGAAGGCAGGGGTCGAATACCTGGAGAAATGTGTCCATGAATACAAACAAGGGGAAGACCAAGCGCCTCGTCATCTTCGGAGAAGTCCTTTTCGACATCTTCCCGGACGGGCGGAGCGTACTCGGGGGAGCGTCATTCAATGTGGCCTGGTCCCTGAATGGGTTTGGGCGGAAGCCGGTCTTTGTCAGTTCCGTTGGGTCCGACACGAATGGCGCGGCCATCCGGGAACAGATGGAGGCATGGGAGATGGACTGCGGGGGATTGCAGACGGATCCGGTGCATTTGACCGGTGAAGTCAGGGTTCGTATCGATAATGATGAACCCTCTTATGAGATTTGCGCGAAGCGTGCCTGGGATTTCATCAATGATGAACAGTATGCCGCTGAAGGCCTGCTATACCACGGCTTGCTGGCCCTGCGGAGTCCGGTCTCCCATACGACCCTGCAACGGATGATCGAACGGTCTCCCGCTCAGCGATTTTTCGACATCAACCTGCGGCCCCCCTATACCGATTTGGCTGTCATGAAGAAATGGCTACATTCCACTCACTGGTTGAAACTGAATATCGACGAGTTGCGCAGCCTTGTCGAGGAGACCGGGATCACGCTGGAGAATTGCAAGGACGCCATTGACCAGCTGCGGGAGACGTATTCCATTGGCAATGTGGTCCTCACAGGCGGGGCCAGCGGCGCCGTGCTGCATGGGGATTATGGACACGCTGCCTGCCTCCCTGCGCCTCAGCCGGATCCGTTCATCGATACCGTTGGTGCGGGGGATGCCTTTTCCGCCGCGACGATTGAGGGAATCCTGCGCGGGTTGCCTGCTGAGGAAATCGTGACCACAGCCAGCCGCTTTGCCGCTAAAGTGTGCGGCTTGCGCGGCGCGACGACGACCGACCGAAGCTTTTACACAGCGGTCTATTAATCAACCGAAGCCAGCGATGGAGTTAGAGTTCCTCGACCCGGATCCGCATGAACTGACGGGAATCCGGGGCTACCGGATTGGCCATGCGGATGACCACATCTTCGGTCCCGTCCCCATTATCGACAACGCTGTGCTCGACGATGTCCGACGGTCCGGCGGGATCCCAGTTCTCGAGGTCGGTGGAGACCTCCACAGTGACGTCGAGCCCGGACAAATCCTGCAGGCGGGTGAAGGCGATCGCGGTGTGGGGCAATTCACCAACGACAATCGTCTGGCAATGGGGTCGGCAGGTGTCGGCTGCTGTCCAGGGGTCGCTGGCCATGGCCATTTCAGCGATGTTATCCACCCCGTCAGCATCGTAGTCCCCATTGGCCGGAAGGACGGCATAGGAGGCGGAGCTCATCAGGGTGGGGGGACACTTGCCGTTCTGATCCCAGAGGTCGAACATCTCCTGGCCCTTGGAGTTGGTGGTGTTCTCATCCCGCAGGAACTCGATGAATTCCTTGCTCGTGCTCTGGTAGTAAAGCTTCACCTCTGCGCGCACGGCACCGGCAGGGACAACATAATCGGAATCATCCCAGTATTGGTAGTCATCGTAATGGTGGCCCACCGGGGCGCCGCCAAAGGCCTCGAAGGCGGCGTTGGTAAATCCCCGTGGCGGGATCCGGTTATCCTCGAAGACCTCGTTGTTGAGGACAAAATGAAGGGAGGGGCCGACCGGCAAGCCGACCACGCCGGCGATGTTTTCGCCGATTCCCGGATGAATCTCATAGACCGTGGCCTCGGCATCCCTGGTCAGGAAACCGGTCGATGCATCGTAGGCGGCGGATTCGCCAATGAGGGTATCGAGGGCGTCATAGAACTGGACGTTGAGCCAGATGCGGCGGCCTTCCGGATAGCCAGTGGGCAGCTTGTGACCCGTCTCGTTGGTCACCCGGACAACCAGTTTGCCGACCGACCCTTCCTGGGAAAGCGTGGCCGCGTTTTCCAGCATGTAGGTGGCCCGGTCGACGCCGGACATGACAGCCGTGAGGTCCACGTCATCGGGATGGGCCGCTGCAATCAGCGGCGGCAACCAGGTGGAGCCGCCGGTCATGTCATGCAGAGGCACGTCATCGCGGAGGGGCGTCTGTGGTTCCAGAGCTGGGTTGGCCCCATAGCCGGCGGTGTCGCGCATGTGGCAATCCTGGCAGGAGGAAACCATGCCGCCCGGCTTGTTGCCGGCAAATTCTGGCGCGTAAACGCCCAGCGGGGTATTGTACTGGCTGTTCAGCCATTCGCTGTACGTCCGCTCCACGGGGGCCATGGAGTGCGGCGAATAATCCGCATTTGGTGAATCAAAGTCATTCGGCTGATAAATCCCTGATTCATCCCGGTTGAAGACGGGATTACTGACATCGTGACAGGTTCCACAGATGGCGGAGCTCTGGTGGAAGGGGGAGAAGATCCATTCGTGGGCCGGCTGGGCGTCATCAAACGGACCCCGCTGGATCCCGGCAGGATCGATCACATACATGCCATTGCCATACTCGGGTGCTCCAGGGAAGGGATTGTCCAGGTCCGAGAGGACTGTCAGGTCGCGCAAGGGACTGACACCCCCTTCATAATCCGGATCAACCATGCGGTGGCAGAAGTCGCAGGAGACTCCAATCATGTCATCATGTTCCATCGCGCCCCCGTCGGTCGGCACCGAGCGCCCTTGCAGCCAGCCATTGGAAATGTGGCAGCGCAGGCAGAGGTCGCCCGACTCGGGCGCGTCCTGGTTGGCAATGGCCAGATTGGCCTCAAACAGGGGATCGAGGGATGCGAGGGACATCATACTGCCCTGCCAGTTGTAATAGGGCTCAACCCCGGGATCATAGTTTCCATGGCAGGCGGCGCAATTTTCCGGGCTGGCTGCCTCCAGGCCGCCCTCAAAGGGTTGTGAACCCGGCATGTCGAAATCCCGCAGGGTAGTAGGGACGGCCCCTCCCGGCGGCGAGACGATCGTGAAAACCGCGTCACTGACATCCTGGGCCGCGTTGGTGAATTCGTCCACTGCCTCAATCCGGATGAGGGCCGTTGTCGTGGGCCGGTTGGCGGGGTGCCAGGTATAGCTACCATCGTTTTCGAGCCCGAGCGCCAGTTGCTTGTAGGAACTCCCGCCGTCCGTCGATTCCCAAATGCGGATGTCAACCACGTCATTTTCGTCGGTGGCCGTCCAGGTGATGGTGGTGGCCTCGTTAGCGGTTAACACTTCTCCCCCGTTTGGCGACAGGACCGTCACCACAGGCGGCGTCTCGTCCGTTTCCAACGAGGGAGTCAGGTAGGGGCTGATCTCGGACAAGGGGATGTTGCTGACCAGGCCCTTGTTGCTGTCCGAGAGGCCGGGAAAGGTAGGTATATTGGGATAGCCAAGGCCAGTACCCGTTACTTCAAGCGACGAACTGAAGGTATCCCCATCCGAGTCGAGGGATCCAAGGGTCGTGATATTGGCCGGAATGTCATCCCTGTTACCAACCCCAAGGGTCTGTAGTGCCGCTCCATAGGGATTGAGGGTACCGCCGCCACCAAAGTCATAGTGGCAGACACCGCAGTGGCCTGATTTGCTGGGAAGGTTGTCCAGTTGGGTCCCGACGGCCGATGGGTAGACCGAGAAAAACTCACTCCGGATGGGGGGCTTGGCGAGGAGCACCGAGGCCAGCAAGGGGAGGCAGAGGAGGGCCGCACGGGTGTGGCGGGCAGGAATAAGCAGAACGGGGGAATCCATGGTCTCGGCTATAAGGAGAGCTGTTAGAGTATATAAATTAATTTTATAAACCCTTGTTAATCAATTTCTTACAGAATCAAGGATGAATTTACAAGCGAAAACCCGGTAGGGTGCGGAGGGCCGGGAGAGCAGGGATCCGGCTCAGCCCCGGTAGGGAGCGGCTTGCGATTTCGGCTAAAGTGGCTGTATTGTTGAGCATGAAAGCACGGCGATTGATAGAAGTTTTGACCTGCATGCTGGCGGCTGTCCTCACGGCCAGCGCCGACAGCCGTTTCGATGCGGTCGAGTATTCGGTCACGGATCTGGGGCAGGGTATCTACCGCCTTGAGGCGAGCGGGGGAAACATCGGACTCTCCATTGGGGAGGATGGGGCTTTCCTGATTGACGGCCAGTATGCCCCCTTGACGCCTAAGCTTTTGAAGGCGGTTGGCGACCTGACCGACCAGCCGGTCAAGTTCCTCATCAATACCCACTGGCACGGGGATCATGTCGGCGGGAATGCCAATCTTGCCGCCACCGGTGCCGTGGTTGCCGCGCATAACAACGTCCGCAGCCGGATGGCTGCTCCCGGGCCCAAGCAATACCCGGAGGAAGCCCTCCCGGTGATCACCTTTTCCGACACCACCACCTGGTATCTCAACGGGTTGAAGATACACGCTTTCCACGTCGAGCATGCCCACACCGACGGGGATGCCATCATCCATATCCCGGAAGCCAACATCATCCATGCCGGGGATATTCTCTTCAACGGGCTCTATCCCTACATTGATCTCGATTCCGGTGGCTCGGTTGACGGCTACATCGCCGCCATGGAGCAGCTGGCGGAGCTGGCCAACGAGGAGACGCAAATCATCGCCGGGCACGGCCCGCTGGGTAACAAGGCTGACGTAAAGCGCAGCATCGCCCTGGTCAAGGATGCCAAATCCCGGGTGGCCGCGCTCGTCAAGGCAGGCAAGTCACTCGATGAGGTCCAGGCCGCCGATCCCCTCGCGGACTACCACGCCGACTGGGCCTGGCGGTTCATCACCGCAGAGAAGATGACCGCCATCCTCTACCGGGACGCTGCCGGCGAATAGGTTTTCTCCCTTCAGCCAGCAGCGCACCGCGGCCCCGAAACAATTCCTTGTCGGGGACGCGATGCCTGTGACTCCCTATACACACCCAATCGTCCTCCGGACTTTTCGGTGGACGGGAAATGCAGAGACCAATTCCGATCGCCGGGACCGTCGCCAGGCACAGCGCTTTCCAACCCGGGTACAAACCGACGCATCCAGCGATGATACCCGCCGCCACGATTATGCCGGTGAGCCAGCGAATGGCGGTGCGCAGAAATTGACAGCTGCGTGCATGGGCATCCATACCCATATACGCGAAATAACCAGGGGAAAACTGCCAAAAAGTTTGAGAAACCTTAAACTTTTTCCGTTGGCTGGCCGCCTAGAAGGTCTTTTCCAGTCGCAGGTACCAGAAGCGTTTCTCGGTCGGGTGGGTATAATGGGCCCCGATACCGCTCCATGAGTGGAAGGGCGGATCCCTATCGAAGAGGTTCCGAACACCCAGGGTCCAGCGCATATCGCTCCAGCCCGAATAGCTGACCTGGGCGTTGACCCGGTAGGCATCGCCGGCAACGGGGAATTCCGGCTTATCCGAGCGTGGTTTGACACCTCCATAGCACTGCAAATACCAGGTCGAGGCCCAGTCGCCCCTACTCCAGCTGAATTGGGCTGTCCAGCGCTTCCTCGGCTGGAATTGAGTGCCCACGAGTTCATCTCCGGCATAATTCAGGGACTCGATCCATGTTCCGTCCCAGCGCAGCTTGAGGGTCCCCCATTCCGCCAGGTCCAAGGGCCATTCCACCCAAATATCGTAGCCCTCATATTCCGAGAATAGCAGGTTTGTGTAGATCTGGTTAATAACGGTTACCTGTCCGATTGGATTCGGATCCCCGGGCAGCGGATCCTTGCGCTCAATGCGGACTTCCTGGTTGGGATAAATTTTATCCAACCGGTCCTCATTGTCCAGGAGCCACTGCTGGTCGGGAAAGTCAATCTGGTTGGTGTAGTCGATCCGGATGTAATTCAGGCCGAGGATGAGGTTGGAGAGAAACCGTTGCTTTCCCTTCTGGCCTGCCATTGGTTCCAGCACCAAGCCAAGGGAGTAGTTGTCCGACTCCTCCGCCTCCAGTTTGGAATTACCCCGGGTGACGGAAAAGAAATCGTAGTTCATTGTTTCATCCCGTTTTGGGTCGTAGAGGTACCATCCATAACTGAGACGGGAAAATTGTGGCTTGTACAACACCGGTAGAGGTGGAGCGACAAATCCCTGACCGTAGGATGCCCGCAGGAGGACTTCCGGCAATATCCGTAATGAACCGGAGACCTTTGGGGTCGTCACATTGCCAAAGTCACTGTACCGTTCCGATCGGGCGGCCAATTGCAGGGTGAGCGCCTCCTTGTAGTCCATCTGCATCTCGCCATAGGCGGCGGTCACATCCCGGGATCCGGTGGCTCCGTCCTGTTTTCCCTCGCTACCGATTATGACACCTTCCTTCTCGTATTGGCCAAAGGCATAAGACAGGTTCTCATCCCTGTGCTCCAAGCCAAACGCTCCCTTCAGGCTCCAATCGCTTCCTGCCATCAGTTCACCTGAGGCATGGGCCTCCAGCATCCAGAGTTCAAATGAACCCCGGTTTGTGTTTTCAAGGCCCATGTATTCGTAGAGGGCATCCGTGTTTGGTCCAAATGGATTGAAGAATTCCTCCCGGGTGATCGTTCCGTTGCCGTCCAGATCCACGCCCTCCATGGCTTCATTGAAACGATCCAGATGATGGAAATTGATCCGCTCTGTCCGCGACTTGCTCTTCGACCAGAGACCGCGTGATTCCCATGCCCAATCATCAAAGACAGTCCCCCGCAGCCCTGCCACCAGCCTGGGGATTTCATTGGTCACCTCAAAGACCCTGCCGCCGCTGCCAACCAGGCGGCCGAGGACGTATGTCAGGACAGGCTCCCCATCATCAGAACGGCCCGCCCCAAATGGGTTGTAAGGACTCTCGACCGGAAGGGGAGCGGCTCCCAGCCCGGGTCCGTATAAAGTTGCGGGGATGGTGTTGCGCGTCCAGGTGTCCTGATGGTACAATTCAAGGAATCCATTTATGCCCTCCTGAAAGTCGTAATCATAATGGAGATACGCACCCCTGTGGCGCTTGTCACCAAGGTAATCCATGGCGCCATTTGCATTATAGCCATGTTCGGGACGCTGAAGATCTTCCAGTCCGGGATTATCCGTTGGGGCGGGATAGGTCAGCCGACTGTTGGGAGGAAATCCAATTTCCGGATCCGGATTGAACAACCATCCCGGGTAGCTGAATATCGATGAGGTGTCCCTTCCTCCCCGGTCCGTGAAATCGGAGGAAGCGGCGTATGGATATTCACTCAATTCCAGATTGCTCCGCCTATAGACGTCGAGTGTCAGGACCAGGTTCCCCCGATCCCCCATTGCCTGGCCGTGGATGAGATGGCCGGAAAACTCCTCGGAGTTAGTCCCCTCGTGGAAACCGGCACCAAAGCCAAGCTTGGTGCCGCGATAATACTGGAGGGTCTTGAAGTTGACAACCCCACTGACGGCATCCGATCCATAGATGGCCGAAGCACTGTCTGCGAGAATTTCGACGCTCTCGATGGCTGATTGTGGAATGGAGTCGACATTGTAGGCCAGCTGAATCCCTCCCCCGCCGTCATGGGGCGGCATCCGCAAGCCATTGACCAGGACAAGATTGGCCGCGGTACCCATGCCCCGCATGTTGATTG
This sequence comes from Puniceicoccaceae bacterium, assembly GCA_040830445.1. Taxonomy (GTDB): domain Bacteria; phylum Verrucomicrobiota; class Verrucomicrobiia; order Opitutales; family Oceanipulchritudinaceae; genus Oceanipulchritudo. The sequence goes on along the minus strand of JBFOLZ010000062.1, from coordinate 14,746 downwards.
TGCTCACCCCTTGTCCAAAATTGTCGTATCCTTCAGCCACACCGTCATTAAAGACATCGGCCATGATGGGCAGACTGCGCAGGGTGTCATCAATACGGGAGAATCCGCTTCCCTGGAGTGTTGCCTGGTCCAGTTTCACCACTGGAAGAGTTGCCTCCAGGTCAATGCCCCGGATGCGCGAACCAACGACCGTGTAGGGGTCCAATTGGTAAGTGTCCGACGTTTCCGGTTGGCTTCCGCTTTCGGTTGTTTCCACGCCATGTAGAGGGAGGCAGGCAGTGGAGAGGATGATGCAAGCGCCGCCGATCAATTGGCTAGGGCGTGGGAGGGGGTGTTCAGGCTTTTCCATTGTTCTAGCTGGTTATCAATTCGGGAGATCTCCATCTCCCAGCGGGGGATTTTGTCAAGGTGACCGCCGGCGGGATCCGCCTCGTGCCAATGGTTGTAAAAGTCGATAATTTGCTGATAGCAGTGCCGTTTTTGTTCCGGGTCCTGCCAGAAGCGCCAGATATCCCGATTCAGGGCGCGGGTAAAATGCCATTCCGCTTCCCTGAAATGTCCCTTCCGGGCCAGAAAGGGTGCGATTTCCCAGGTCGAGTAGGCCCCGTACTCACCGGTGACGATTACATTGTAACGGGCCAGCCAGTCGGGATTGGGATCCCGTTCTATCCGGTCCCTGAAGGAAAGGTACGCCCGGAGGTATTCTTCGGCCTTCTCTGAATCCCCGAAAGCATCCCATCGGGCAGCCATATTGAGAAGGGTGGCCTCCCGGGCAAGGTAGGGATTGTGTTCAGCATAGGGAAAGTCTTCACAGCCGGTGCGGGGCTGGGGATATATGCTGTAGAATTCCTCCTGTTGGACCTCGAGCTCAACCAGCATGGGATATGCCTCATCCAGTCTTCCCAATTTTATCAGTGCATCGGCAATATTTGCGTTCACCCCGCCCTGGCTCCGGGGATCATCCTTGCGGGTCATCTGCCAGCAGGCCCAGGAGTCTTCATAATAACCCATGGCTTCCTTGTACAAGCCCCGGATCCAGCAACGGTTGCCCAGTTTCAGGTAATCCCAGCGAAGGGCGAAATTATGGCGCGAGCCGGTCCTTTCTTCAAGTGCCTGTATTGCATTGTTCGCTACGTCTAGGCTTTCCTCCCAGCGCCCCTGGATAACGAGATTGTCCATTAACGGTGAGTTCCAGCCGAGTTCACGCCACAGGGCTTCCGCCTTGCGGACCTTACCGATGGCTGTCAGGCAGCGCGCTTCAAGGACCCTGTACCGCTGCATCCTCTGTGGAGTTACCGTGGATGCCGCTGCCGTGGTCATGCAATCCGTGGCTACTTCCATTGCTTCCGTATAGCGGCGGTAATAGAGCAGGGCGTCCGCAAGGTTCATGTAGAGGTCAGCCAGTTCGGTGTCAGGCTCAGGATGAAGACGCTTGTGGATTTGGATAGCGCGACGGTAGTTGGTGTTGAACTTATCGGGTAATCCGTATTCCTGATAGAGCCGGGCCAGTCTAGTCAGGGTTTCAACGACCTCAGGATGATTCTCCCCCCAAAGGCTGATTTCCGCCTGCAGGATTTGCTCGAGGATGGCCACGGCCTGACGGCCGAGGGTATTCGTTGTTCCAATCCGGGCCACATTGTGGAGGAAGGGCAGGGTCTTGCGTGTCTTCAGCGTGGTGGGATGGAAGGCTCCAAGTGTTTTCGCCTGGGATTCAACAACCCTTTCCAGCTGCTTGCGGGCACGGTCAGACAAATCCATTGACCAGGTGTTATGCCGGTTTTCCTCAACAGGAAGCCAGGTCTGGAGCGCAAGGCAATCCGCGTAATACTTCCTCGCCTGCCAAATCAGGGGATCGTCTTCTCCCAGCAGGCTGACAGCCCTTTTCAGGAATTCCTGGTAGAGGGGTTCCTGCTCCCGGGCCACGAGGGACAATTCCCCGCTGATGTTAAGGCTGTTGTAGCCAACGCTATAAGAGAAGTGGCGACGGGCGAGGATGGATTCCAATTCAGCTCGAAGGGCCTTCGGATGGTCGTCTCCCAAAGTTTCCTCGTAGCCGGCAAGTGACTGCCTCAGCAATGCTTCCGCCCCTTCCCAATTTGCCCTTTCGTAGGCAGTCTTCCCAAGGGAGTAATGGATGTCTGGCAGTAACTCAGTCGGCAGTTGTCCATTGGACTCCACCAAGGGGAGCAATTCCTCAAGGACCAACTTAGCTTGAGCGAGGTCCCGCTGCTGGAGGTGGATATCGGCGAGGGAAATTATTGCCTTGATGCTTTCCCCATGAACCGGCCCCCTGAGTTCATGGAGCAATTGGACTGCCCGCAATTGTTCCTGTTCCGCTGGTCCAGGTAAACCTATCTGAAGGAAGGCGCGGGCGAGGGATTGCCGCAAGGCTGCCTCCACCAGAGGTTGATCCGCGAACTTGTCGCTAACCGTCATCGATGAGCGATTCAGGACAACGTCATTGAAGGTTTGCCGGGCAAGGTCGGTGGGATTCACCAGCATCAGGCTGGCTCTGAGGGCTTCCACCCGTGACTCCAGTTCGTGTTCCTCATGGCCTTCCAGTCGGAGTTGGTCGCCATAGCGCTGGAGGATCGAACGAAAAATTGCGGAACCGATCTGTTCCGGCTCCAGCCTTTCGAAGACGGAGCGCTGGAAATTGGTCACCAACTGTAATTCCGCCGCCCGTGCTTCCGCCGCCTGACGTTGCTCCGCCTCTGCCGCCCGCGCCCTGCTGGCGTGCAGCAACCCCATCGAGGTCCCGGCGAGGCCGAGGAGGAGCGCCACCAGGACCAATGCGCCTCCAGCCACTCCCGCCCTGTGCCGCTGGATGTATTTGGAAAGCCGATACATCGTGTCCGGCGGCCCCGCGATTACCGGTTCATTGTTAAGAAATCGGCCGATGTCCATGGCCAGCCCGTGGGCCGACTCATACCGGCGTTCCCGGTCCTTCTCGAGGCACTTGAGGACAATCCAGTCGAGATCCGTTTGCAGTTGCCGGCTGAGCGACCGGAAGTCGGTTTGCATGGAACCGAGGATTTCCGTTAGCTCATCCCGTGCTACTTCGTGAACCGTTGACAGTCGAGTGGACGGTCGGGGCGGGTCGGTCTCCTGGAGCAGGCGCTGGATTTCATGGATGGCGGCATCCTTCAGGCGAGACTGCTCAAACGGGAGAAAGCCGGTAAGGAGTTCGTAGAGGATGACCCCAAGGGCGTAAATATCGGTCCGTGTATCGATCCCTTCCGGGCCAAGGGCTGCCTGTTCCGGGCTCATATAGACGGGGGTCCCTATCAATTGGCCGATCCGGGTTACCATCGGATTTCCGCCCATGGATGAGCCGATCGCCTTGGAGACGCCAAAATCAATAATCTTGGGAACGGTCTCCCCGCCATTCCCCTCATCGGAATAGGAAACAAGGATATTCCCTGGCTTAAGATCGCGGTGAATAATTCCCTGCTGATGGGCGTGTTGTACTGCCGAACAGATTTTCTGGAAAAGGCGTAACCGGGCCTCCAGTGATAGTTTGTTCTGGCTGCAGAAGGTGTTCAATGGCTCACCCTCGACCAATTCCATGACAAAATAGGGCCGGCCCTTATCGGTCACGCCCGCGTCGTGGACATGGGCGATGTGCGGGTGATGCATAACCGCCAACGCCTGCCGCTCGGCGGCAAAGCGTTCCAGGATCTCCTGACTGTCCATCCCGGGCTTGAGGAATTTTATGGCCACCGAGCGGTGGACAGTTTCGACCTGTTTGGCTTTCCAAACCTCGCTAAACCCGCCTTCACCAAGAGGTGCCTCGAGGATGTAGGGACCGATACGGACATTCTCACGGACTTCAATGTCTGCCGGAATACCGCCTCCGTGGGATTCCATCTGGAAGTTTTCCACCGAGGGTCCGAGGACTTCCTCTTCCAGCCGGTCAAAAGAGGCATCCGCCGCGGCCGACTCTTCCAGCAGGGCTTCCAGCTCGGCCCGCAGGAGAGGGTCCTTTTCGCCAATGGAGTCGAGGTGGGCTTTCTGCTCGTACGGCTCCAGTTCAATCAGTTGCTCAAACTGCTCACGAATCCGCCTCAACCGGCCTTGGGCTTCCTCCTTCATCCCGCCTCTTCCCCGGTCATTTGCTTCATTTTCCGTTGCAGCCAGGAACGCGCAAAGGCGAGGCGGCGTTCAGCGGTACGTTTGGAGATATCAAGGGCCTCTGCCGCTTCATCCACCGTCATGCCGGCAAAGTAGCGCAGCTTGACCAGGTCGGCGGTGGCCTCGTCGCCTTCCGCCAGTTCCTCCAACGCGTCGTGGAGGACGATGATGGTCTCGTCACCCGCCCCCACCTCAATACGGTCGGCAAATTCCTGCTGCCCGGCATCCATATCAACCCGTACCTGTCCGCCTCCGTGCCGAGAGGCTCGCCTGCGCCGGGCCCGGTCAACGAGAATGCGCCGCATCGCCTCCGCCGCGGCAGAGAAGAACTGCTTCCGGCTGGCCCATTCCGGTTGCTGGTCGCCGCCGACCCGAAGCCAGGCTTCATGGACAAGGGCCGTCGCCTGAAGGGTCAGGGGTGCACGTTCCTGGGCCATCCGCATGGAAGCCACCATGCGCAACTCCTGATAGACCGTTTTTGTTAAATCCACACCCGGGTTCCCGGGAGCCTGTCCGGGAACATCACTTTTGGGGGTCTGTTTCTGTTCCGACACCGGGCTCCCTGAAGGATTAAGGTGGCGGGGGGCTGTTTATACGGTCGCTCAAGTGCCGCCCGGAAAGGACGGGAACCGCCATTCTGGGCATGGAGCTGGGATTTTTGACACTTGGAGCATGCGTTTCGAAGGCTAAGCAGCGAAATCCTTATCGTCGAGATAATTTCCCGGGATGGGATTCCCCTTGTGATGAATACTTGAACAGTGCATGGTTCAGGGGTCATGAACCGATATCTTCTCTCTCTTTCCGCCTTTCTCCTGGGCTGCCTGCCCGTCACACTCAACGCCGGGGAGGAGCCGGAAGCGCCAGTCAGAGTGACCGATGACCCCACCATGCTCGATTTCTGGGTCGGGGAATGGGACCTGACCTGGGAAGGCAAGGACGGCCCGGCCAAGGGAACCAACACCATCCGGAAGATACTCGGCGGAGCCGTCATCCATGAATCCTTTGACGGCCGGCCGGGCATGGACTTCAGGGGGGAAAGTTTTTCTGTCCTCGGGCGTGTTGAAGGCAGCTGGAAGCAGGTCTGGGTGGACTCCGCCAAGGGCTATCTCGACTTTGACGGCTACAAGGAGGGCGAGAAGGTGGTCTTCCACCGCCTCGGTAAAAGCCCGACCGGCGAGCCCCTTTATCAACGAATGGTCTTTTATGACATAGAAGCGGATTCCCTGACCTGGGATTGGGAAACGTCCCCGGATGGCAAGGAATGGACCGTGCGCTGGCGTATCAACTACCAGCGGAAGAAGGAATAGACTGCCGTTCCGTCAGGCCTGCAGGACTTGCAGCTGGAAGGCTTCCATCTCCTGTTTCACCGACTGCAGGAATTGGGCCCCGGCGGCACCGTTGAGCCAGCGGTGGTCAAAGCTCAGGCACAGGGCAACCTGCTGGATCCATTCATCGGGAGACAGCGCTTCCAGATGGGCTTCGCCGAGGAACAGGGTGGCGATTGCCGGCGGGACCACCAGAGGCTGGGCATCGCGGACGCTGTACTGCCCCATGCTGGTCAGGATGAGCGGAACCCGCGCCTTCGAACGGCGCTGACCGCTCCGTACGGCCTCAACGGCATCCGCGTAGGCTTTTATGAAAGCGGGCCCATCCAAGGCACTGGCATCCTCAATAATCGCTGTGTCGAGCGCGTCCTGCTGCAAGGCCACTGCGACCCCGAAGTCAAATACCTCATTGTGGGTCAGGGTGTCGTTCTGGTTGATAGTGCAGCGGAAAATGGGATGCCGCTTGATCGACTGGACCAGTGACCAGGCCACCATCACGGTGGGGGAAGGGGCCTCCTTGCCCATGAGCTTCTTGGCTTCTGCCCGGGCCGCCTTGATGGGCTCCCAGCCCGCCTTCACGGTCATGTGGGCGGGGACGACATTCTTCAACTGGGCCACAATCCGTGGCGGAAGGCCGCCCTCGGTGGGCTTGCCATTGGCCGCCTGCAGGGAAATTTCCTCCATCGGCTCAGCGGGCTCCTCCTGTATGGTTGAACCGACCGGTGGGGCCGGGACCGAGGAGTCGGTCACCTCCAGTTCAGCGATGATCTGGTCGACCCCCACCTCGTCCTCTTCTTCAATCTTCCACCCGACGAACTTACCGGAGTAGGGGGATTCAATCGGGAAAAGGGCCTTGTCGGTCTCCACTTCACAGAGGGGATCATCCGGCTCGATATCATCGCCCGGCTTGGCAATGAGGGAGATGACCTTGGCGCTGGTTATGCCTTCCCCGAGAATCGGGACCTTGATCGGGGTCAAGGTTGTCTCCTCATGCCCACCATCGTCCGACAGGCTTTCCTTCATTTTCTCAAAGGCCGGATTGGCGGCCGGGATGGCAGCTATGGCCGGGGCCTCGCGGGCCCATTCGAGGGTCAGGAGCTCCTGGACCTTGCGGGCGACGTCCTTCTTGTCCGGCAGCGCCGAATACTCAAGGACAGGATTGTAGCCGATGTTGACATCCGGCTTGGCCAGCAGGGTCGGTGGGGCTTGCAGGCGGGTGAAGAGCTCGCCGTTCGCCGTAATCCGGGAAATGACATTCTGCCCGATGGAGCAGGACTCGGCATCCTCCTGGACAACGAGGAGGCGCCCGGTCTTGGCCACGGAGGTCTCAATCGTTGCCATGTCGATGGGGGAGACCGTCCGCAGGTCGATAAATTCCACTGTATCCGGTTCACCCAAAAGTTCGAGGGCGTGCTGGACCACCTCGGTCCCGTTGCCCCATGAGACAACCGTGAGCTCCGTTCCAGTCTTGCGGATGGCTGCTTTCCCGAAGGGCACCGGCTGGATTTCCCCATCCAGCTTGTGGGGATGCCACATGAGGTGCTTGGGGATCAGCATGATGGTGGGCGTGTTGCCATGGATTGCTGTCCAGAATAGACCGGCGGCGTCCGACGGAGTAGAGGGGATCCCAATTTGGATCCCCGGAAAGTGGGCAATGGCACTTTCGTTGGCTTGGCTGTGCCAGAGGGCTCCACCCGGCAGGTAGGCACCGTAGGGGGCGTAGATGACCGCGGGGGCGGACCATTCGCCGTTGGTTCGCCAATGCAGGGTGGATAGTTGCGTCACCAGCTGGTTGAAGCCGGGCCAGATGTAGTCGGCAAACTGGATTTCAAAAACAGCCCGTTTGCCATAGGCAGCCACCCCCGCAGCCACCCCGAAGATGGTGGATTCCGCCAGTGGGGAATTGAACACCTGCTCCGGGGCGCGTGTGGAAAGCCCCTTGGTCAGGCTGAATACGCCGCCCTTTGGGTCCTCGATATCCTGGCCGAAGAAGACAACGTCCCGGCTGGCCTTCAAGGCCGCCTGGAAGGTGGCGTTGATGGTGTCGACCATCCGCGGTTCACCGGTTTCGAGGGATAGGGAAAGGGAGGGAATCTTGGCAGAGGGCCCGTAAACGTGCTTCATGAGGTCCTCCGACCGGGGGTCCAGCTCCTCGAAGGCGCGGGTATAGTCTGCCCGGACCTCATTTTCGATGGATGCCTTGAGGTCGGCAAATGCTTCCTCGGTAAGGTCGCCGGAAGCGATCATGTCCGCCTTGAGCCGGTTGATGGGATCCTTGTCATCGAGCTCGGCCAATTCCTCCTCGGAACGATATTTGCGGTGGTCATCAGCGCTGGAGTGGCTAGAGATGCGCTCTGTCCGGCACCAGACAAAGGCGGGCCCCTTCCCCTCCCGGGCGGATTGCAGGGCCGGTTGGATGCCTTCAAAGACGGAATCCGCGTCACAGCCATCAATAATGCTCCAATGGCTGGCATTGAGCATCTCGAGGCCGAGGGGATGCATCTTTTCGGTGACGGTGGAAATCCCGATCCCGTTGTCCTCGACAAGGAAAACGACCGGAAGCTTGTGTTCGAGGGAAAAGGCGACTGCCTCGAAAAAGTCCCCCTGCCGGGTCCCGGCGTCGCCTACCGTTGTCAGGACAACATTGGCTTTTCCGTCCAGTTTCATTCCCCAGGCCAGGCCGGTGGCCGGCAGGAGCGAGGAACCGACAACCGAGGCGATGGAAAAAATGCCCAGCTGCTTGTTGCTGTAATGGGCGGGCATCTGGCGCCCGCCGCTGGCTGCCGCGCGCTTGGCAAAAAAGGAGAGGGCGAGGTCGTAATTGCCGATTCCGCGGGCCAGGGCGATCGGCCGGTCCCGGTAATAACCGGAGAACATGTCGCCATCCTTCAAGAGGTAGCCGGCAACCGAGAGGGCCTCATGACCCATTCCGGAAACATGGAACCAACCCTTTCCCTGACGGATTAGGCTTTGCTCGCGAAGGTCCCCGGCCCGGGAAAGGAGCATGGTCCGGAGAAGCTTCCGTTTGTCATCTGCATTCAGTTTCGCCATGGATCTGCTGAAATAGTGGAGTTAATTGCTTTTATCGACAGGAGGGGCGGTCTCCTTTTTTGGAGGCGGGGTCACCCGGGCCTGCCACTCAATGGCGAGGCCCTGTTCTCCGGCGTTTCGGGCAGATTTAATGCCCCTCTTGAGAAAGGCAAGCTGGACCTTTTCCGGCATCTTCTGCTTTTCCAGTTTCTGGTAGATGCGCAGGGCCGCCTTGGCGTCCCCGAGTTCCAGTAATTTGTCGGCAATGTCGGCATAGAGTCCCCAGTCCCCGGGTTCAGTCGGGGGTAGCTGTTCAACCGGGGCAAGGGCCCGGCGGGCGGCTTTGTCCTTTCCGGCTTTCTGGTAGAGCTCCGCCCGCAAGAGGGCCATGGCCGGGCCCGGTGTTTCCCGCATGCCCTTGTCGGCAAGCGTCAACGCCTCGATGGTCTGGTCGGCGGCCAGCAGCTGGCGGATTTTCCGGATGACCACATACTGGTCCTCGAGAATCTTCAGCGGGTCACCGATGGCCTCCAGCTGTTCATCCAAGCCCACGGCGAAGGGCCGGTAGAGGGGATCCCCGATGGCCACTCCCTGCCAACTGAGACCGGGGAGGGCCAGGTAGGCGGCATCCCCGAAATTCCACCCCTGGGAAAGGGCAATGAAGAAGCCGTCAAACTGGTGAGTGAAGGAGAGGTAGGGCTCCGCCACATTGCCAAAGGTGGCGCTGACACCTTTTTCGATCAAGGGTCCCACCCAGCCCTTGTTGGCCGAACGGATGGGGCGGGCGGAAAAACTGTGCAGGTGGGCGGCCACGGCCCCCTTGGGGAATGTCCACCCGGGGACCACAAAGGGCCCGTTCCGGTGGTGGGCATACCATCCGGCATAGAGAACCGGGGCATCAAAGCGGTCCGCCGCCTGGAAAGTTGACCGTTTCTTGTCGTGACTGAGATCAAACCCCAGCTGCTCAAACTGGGACGCGGTCTTGGCCATCCATTCGTTGCCGATGGCGAATCCGCCGCCACGGCCATCTTCATCGACATAGGCGCGACCCTTGAGGCCCTGCCTTTCCCCTTCAAGGGCATTGCCGATCATGCGGATGACCGCTTCCGGGGACGGTCCGTCGAGACGGGTGACGCGGAGGATATTCCTTGATTCCTGAGGATTGAGATTCCCGTAGAGAGGATTCGGGTAAAACCCGCGGAAGGGCATGTCCCTGAAGAGGAGGAGGGAAAGCTCACCATCCACGGATGCGTCCGTCCGGGCCATGTTCCCCTCCATGAAGGTACCGATGAGCCCGAGGTGCCTGCCCTTGAGATGCCTTCTCAGCAAGTCCGTATCATCGGTCTCCGCCGGTGGTGGCCCCGTGACATGCGCGGGTATGCCATAGCAGAGGACCACATAGCGCACCTTGGTGGAAAAGACGGTCACGGTATCCCGGCCATAGGCATCCGTTGATCCCTCAAAGGCGTCGATGAGCTTCTTTTCCAGCAGGCCGGCCAGGAGGGGATTGTAAAGTGTCTCAATGAAGGCCTGTCGCCCGATTTTTTCCTCGGTGACCGTTTCGAGAAGGATCAGGTTCTCTTCCGGAATGGCCCGTTGCTGCATGTAGTGCCGGGCAACCTTGAGGGAGCCCTCCATGGCCGGATTGGCGACCACAACCACGGACTCGGGCCCCGGTGTCGCCTGCCCGACGGCAACCGGGACAAAAGCGGCCAGAAGGAGGGCCAGGACCGGGAAAAGGCTCGTTCGCTTCAGATCGGAGGGCATGTCAGGTCATCAAATAGAAGCCACCCCATGAGGCAAGACTGCAGAGGGACAGGGTCAATGCCAGGTAAAGGACGGCCTTTCCCGGATGGCCGGTCCGGGCGAGGAGAACCGATTCCAGGATGAAGGTGGAAAAAGTGGTCAAGGCACCACAGAACCCCGCCCCGACAAGCGCCCGGATGAACTCCGCCTCGGCAGGCAGGCCAAACCAGATGGCGGCCAGGAGGAAGCTGCCGCTGACATTGACGACAAGGGTGGCTACCGGAAAGTCATAGCTCAAGAGGCGTCCGGCGAGCGCGCGGAGGAGGGCGCCGGCCGCTCCCCCAAGGCCAACTGCGAGAACAACGAGGATACTCATTGCCGCCTCCTCTCGATGGACTTCTCCACCACCCGGATGACCAGGACAACGACGACAATGGCGATCCCCACGGGGAGGAAAAGGTTGACCAGGGCCGCCCACGGGCGACCGGCCTCAAACAACTGCAGGGTTTCAAGGGAAAAGAGGGAAATCGTTGTGAAGCTGCCACAGAAACCCACCATGTAGAGGTAACGCCCCTGTGGATGCAGCCGGTGCTGGGAGGCATGGAGGACACCGAGAGCCGCTGCCCCGAGGATATTAACCAGAATTGTAGGAACGGGAAAGTTTCCCATGAATCCCAGACCAATCCACCAGCGAAGCAGGGAGCCCATGGTGCCGCCGAGGCTGATAAAGAGGATATCGGCTGCTGTGAACCGTTGCGGCATCAGGATGCCTCCTTCTCCAGCCGCTGCAGGGTTTTCCGGTAGACCAGGACAGCGTCAACGAGGGCCGCTGCGATGCGATCCCGGTACCTCCTTGAGCCAATGTTGCGTCCCTCCGCGGGGTGGGTGACAAATCCGCCCTCGACGAGAATTCCCGGCATCGACAATTCCTCCAGAACGGTAAAACGGGCCCGTTTCAGACCCCGGTCGGCGGCGCCTAGCTCCTCCTCGAGGCTACGCTGGACGTAATAAGCGAGCAAGGTGCTCCAGGCTCCGTCCTTATTGCCTGGATAGCTCTTCCGGTCGCTGGCGTGGAGGCGGGCCCGGGACGTCGAAGGCTGCATTAACGGTGTGTAGACAAAGGTCTCAACGCCCTCGACACGACTTTTGCCGGAGGCGTTGAAGTGGAGGGAAATAAACAGGTCCCCTTGGAGTCGATTGGCGAATTGGCCCCTGTCCTTGAGGGGGATGAAGCGATCCTCCTGGCGGGTCAGGGTAACCCGGAATCCCTCCTCCTGCAGGCGCTTTTGCAGCAACCGGGCCAGGTCCAGGGTGAGGGCCTTTTCCCTCAGCCCGACAGGGAGGTTTTCCGCCCCGGGATCCTTTCCTCCATGGCCGGGGTCCAGGATGATGTGACGCAACTGCGGCGGCGGCCCGTTTAGCTGGGGCGTCAGGATGGGCCGGATCTGGTGGGTCAGATCGGATTCGCTGAGGTAGAGGCGGCCCTTGGATTCAACCACCGGATATCCCAAATGAACCCGGAGCCCGTTGAGGAGCATTTCGCGCTTGTGGACCTCGAAGTCCATGCGGGTCCAGCTGGATTCCAGCCGCAGGGTTTCCCCCTTTTCCAGCCAGCTGGAGCGCATGCCCAGCTTCCCCGCGATTTCCGTCAGGCGTATGTAGGGAGTACCGTTAACTTCAAGTGCATGCCCGGCTAGTGGAACAAGGAGACACAGGATGCACTGGAAAAGCCTCACTCCTCAGGCTTGGCGAATGGTTCGTTGTACTTCAGCTGACGCTTGCCCAACGGCAGCGGGGACATGATCAGGTTGACATGCCGTCCGCTCAACTTCGGTGTTCCATCGGCCTGGCCGACGTGGTTCAAGTCTTCAGCCGCCTTGGCGACAACCTCCAGGCCCAGATTCTTGTGCTCGTTCTCGCGGCCCCGGAACATAAGGCTCAGCTTGAGTTTGTTCCCCTTGTAGAGAAACTCCTCCCCGTGCCGGAGCTTGGTCATGTAGTCATGTTCCTCGGTACGAACGCGGAACTTCACTTCCTTGATCTTGGAAGAAGAGGAAGCCTTGGCCTTGTTCTCCTTCTTCTTCTTGGATTCCTCGTACATGTATTTGCCAAAGTCGAGGATTCGGCAAATAGGCGGGTTCGTGTTGCCGGAGATCTCGACCAAGTCGAGACCGGCCTTCTTGGCCGCCTGCAAGGCTTCGTCGCGCGAGACGATGCCTATCTGCTTGCCATCCGACCCGATGAGCCTGATTTCGCGGGCGCGGATGCGCTCATTTTTCCTAACATAGTTACCACGGTCGCGCCGGTGGCGACCGCCATGATATGGTCTGGGCATTTATTCCTTTTTTGCGTTCAGTCCGTGGACCTTCATTGAATGAAAGGTCCTTTATATGAAAGCTGGCCTTTGTTTGACAAGAAGGAATAGCGCCCCGAATCAGGCATTGACGGAATCGACAACAGCATCGGCGAGACCGTATTCGATAGCTTCCCCGGCATTGAGGTAAAAGTCGCGGTCGGTGTCCTTCTGAATCTTCTCAATCGGCTGTCCACTGGAGTCTGCGAGGATGCGGTTCATTTCCTCGCGGAGCTTCTCCATTTCCTGGGCCTGGATATGGATGTCCACGGCCGCTCCCCGCATGGTTCCCATGATCAGGGGCTGGTGGATAAGGACCCGTGAGTGCGGGTAGAGAAAGCGCTTCCCCTTGGTTCCACCACAGAGGAAAATGGAGCCCATGCTGGCGGCCAGTCCGACCACGATGACCTTGATCGGGCTGCTGATCAGCTTCATGGTGTCGTAGACAGCCATGCCGGCCGTGATGGAGCCCCCTGGGCTGTTCAGGTAAATGGTGATCTCCTTGCCCGGTTCGATCGCTTCCAGATAGAGCAACTGCTCGGTGGCAAGCCGGGCGGAATCATCGTTGACCTCCCCCCAGAAGAATATCTTGCGCTCTTCAAGGAACTTGCGCCGCATCATCTCCGAGAGCGGAAGCTTTTGCGGCTTTTCGGATTCGTGTTCGTCATCGTTGGCGGTGGGACGGAATTGCATAAGGGGAAAAGTGGCCATTCGTACGGTTTGGGCAAGGCTGTGGATGGATTTTTTTCTAGTTGATGCGGAATTCCAGTTTTCGGATCAGGGCCACCAGGAAAGCCGTTTCCGCGCCCTCAAGGCGTTCACAGGCGGCGATGGCCTCTTCGGTGGCGTTTCGCGCGGCCTCCCGGCTGGCTTCCAGACCATGCAGGCTGACATAGGTATTCTTGGCCTGTTTCTCGTCGTTGCCGACCGTCTTGCCAAGGACTTCCGGGGTTGAAGTGGCATCGAGGATGTCGTCGATAATCTGGAAGGCGAGACCGAGGGACTGGCCGACTTTTCGGAGATTGTCGGCCGCGCCGGAAGGATGCCCGGTCAGCTCCAGGCCCATCAGGAGCGCGGCGGTAATGAGGTCAGCGGTCTTGTGATGATGGATGTATTGGAGCGTTTCCCCGGTGATGACCTTGTTTTCCGAAAGGGTATCCACGACCTGGCCGCCGATGAGGTGGCGGCTGTCGGCTGCTTCCGTCAGGATGCGCAACAGGTTGAGGCCCCGCTGTGGATCGGCCGCGTAATGAAAGGCCAGGAGCCGGAAGGCCTCCGTCAGGAGGGCGTCACCGGCGAGGAGGGCGGTGGCCTCATCGAACTGCACATGTGCAGAGGGCTTTCCCCGGCGCAAGGGGCTGTCGTCCATGCAGGGAAGGTCGTCGTGGACCAGCGAATAGGTGTGGAGGCATTCAATGGCAACTGCTGCCGGCAAGGGGTCCAGTTGCTGCGGGTAAAGGTCTGCGGCGGCCATCAGGAGGACCGGGCGCAGGCGTTTGCCCCCGGCCGAGAGGCAGTAGTTCATGGCCGCATGGATCCGTTCCGGAGCCGTACCGGAAGGGGGGACCAGCTGGACCAGTCCCGCTTCGACTTTTTGCCGGTAGGACTCGTAGGTTTGATCGAAGGACTCCATTGGGGGAGGGAATATAGAATTGCGGTTAGCGACAAAGAAAGATTGATTAAGCGAACTCAAAACAAGGAATCAGGCAAATGGAGAATATGGAAAAAATCAGCTGGCGCATCTGGGAAAGCCAGGGACTGGGCCGGGCGCTTCTCATCGGTGGCCTATTATTTTATGTGCCCATCATTAATTTCCTCCTGTTGGGGTACTTCGGGTGCTGGGCCCGCAAACTGATCCTCCAGGAAGGCATGGACTTGCCGGAATGGCGGGACGGGCGCTCCATCGTCTCCGAGCTCGGCCGGGTCATTGCCCCCTTTGCGGTCTGGGTCCTGCTGCCGGTCATCCTTGCCGCAACACTGGTCTGGGCCCTGGCCGGGTTGCTCGATTTCATGCATCTGGGTTTCTTTGCCGGCACGCTGGCATGGTTGCCGATGGTCCTTGTGGCGGTCCTTTCGCCGCCAGCACTGGTGGTTTCCCTGATCCGACTCTACACCGGTCACACACTGAAGGAATCCCTTGATGTTCCTGAGGTTATCC
>JBFOLZ010000061.1:0-7712 GCA_040830445.1 Puniceicoccaceae bacterium | reverse complement strand
TATGTCCTTACTTTCTGTGATGCTCGAGGAACGTCCCATGGCTTGTGGAATGGATTCAAGGATGCCCTCCACCACAACCTGTACAAAATTACCCTTGGCTGCCTGCAGGCACCGGGTGCCACACCTCCTGCATTACCCATGATTTCACCCGCCAGTATTCTCAAGAAAGCTCCCAGCCTTTCGGAGGAGGAAATTGAGGCCCACTTCAACCTCCTCCCCGATCGCTATTTCAGCTATCACAACGAAAAGGAAATTCTTCTTCACCTGGAGATGATCCACAGCCTCCTGCACAACATTTCCACTGCCGACTCACTCGGTTCGCTGGTCCCGGTTGTCGAGTGGGAGGATGACCTGAATCTCGGCCTGACGGTTGTCCATGTCGTCACCTGGGACCGGGCCGGATTGTTCTACAAGCTCTCCGGGGCATTGACCCTGGCCGGCCTTTCCATCGTCAGTTCCAAGGCCTTGTCAAGGGCCGACCATATCACCATCGACACGTTCTATGTCAGCGATCCTTCCGGTGGCATGGTCAAGGATCCGGATGCCCTGCAGTTGTTCAAGCATCACCTCGAGGACACCCTGATCCGCAACGAGGACCTCTTCCCGAAAATTGCCGCACAGGCCGAAAGCAACAGCCAGCCCAGTTACCTGAAGACAGACAGCACCTTGCAAACCTCGATCCCGGTACGGGTGGATGTTTATCATGAGCTTTCCCTGAAGCGGACGATTATCGAAATCGAGGCCAACGATGAGTTGGGCCTGCTCTACAAGCTGTCCCGGATCATCACCAAGCAGGGATTTGACATCACCTTCGCGAGAATTTCCACGGAGCGCAAAGTGGCGGTCGACACCTTCTACATCGAGCCCAGCCAGCCGGGCACCGAGGAGGAAAATTCCGACCGCCTGGTCGAGCTCAAGGAACAATTGCTGGAGGTTCTGCAGAGTTCCCGCAAGGAAGTCTCCTGAGCGGCCGGTGCGGGTAAAAGTTTTGGATTGGAATGCCTCCAGCGGGCAGCATCATGAAATCCGCCGGGCATTAGTCGGCCAGCATGAGAAAAGGATCCGAGCAACAGGCAATTGACGCCCTCTACCGGGTAACCCGGGTGGTCAACAGTACCGACGACCCCCGTGAAGCCCTGGAGTTGATCCTGGACGAAATCATGCTCGTCCTGCCGGCGGAATCCGCTGCCATCGAATTGATGAACCCGGACCGGACCCACCTCATGGTCGAAGTCTATCGAGGGTTCCCGAAGGAACTCACGGAAACCCACCTCAAGGTCGGCGTGGGAGTGACGGGCTGGGTGGCCCTGCATGGGAAGCCTCTCAACATCGGGGATGTCCGCAAGGACTCCCGCTATATTGAAGTGGACCCGCGGATCATATCCGAACTGGCAGTCCCCATGTTGAACGACTCCGGCTTGCTCATCGGGGTGGTCAACGTCGATAGCTCAAAGCCGGACGCCTTCAGTGGCAACGACAAGAAAATCCTTACCCTCCTCGCTGCGGAAGCCACTCGCGTCCTCAGCCGGCTCTGGCTGATCCAGCAATTACGCCACACTGCGGGCCAGTTGGAAGCGCTGATTGACATTGCCCAGACCATCGCCACCAAGCGGCGTCTGGATGACCTTCTGCAGACCATCGCCTCCCGCTCAACCGAGATCATCGCCTGCAAGCTTTCGGCCATCTTCCTCCTCAATCCCGAGGATGGCAAACTGACCTTGCGGGCGGCCAGCGGTCTCGACGAGCGGGCCAACCTGAGTGAGACCATCTCGCTGGAGGAGTCCGCCATCGGCACCGCGTTCCGGCGTTGCAAGACCATCGAGATCAACGATCTGCCCAAGATTGAGGAACATCACTTCCAGCAACTTATCCAGGAAGAAAACCTCGCTTCCATGCTCGCCTGTCCCATCCATATCGACAAGGAAGCCATCGGGGTGCTCAACATCTACATGGGGCATCAGCACTACTTTACGGACAGCGAGAAACGGGTCTTTGAAACCCTGGCCAGCCTCGGGGCGACAGCCATCCGCAACGCGCAGCTCTACGAGCGTATTTTCCAGAGCGAGGAATTGCTCCGGCGTTCGGAACGCCTGACCACACTGGGACTGCTCTCGGCGGAAATAGCCCATGAAATTCGCAATCCCCTGACGGTCATCCAGCTGCTCTTCGAAAGCCTTTCGCTCGACTTCGAGGAGGCGGACCCGCGCTGCAAGGACGTCAAGGTTATCAACGAGAAACTGAACCAGTTGGAATCGATCGTCAGCCGGGTCCTCGACTTCGGAAAGTCGCAACAGGAAATGCACTCGCGCTACAACCTCGACCAACTGATCGAGGATACCCTGCATCTGGTCCGCCTGAAATTGCGCCAGTTGAAGGTGGAGGTGGAATTCCACAGCGCCGGCGATCCCCCACCCTACGCCGACGTCCACAAGGGACAAATACAGCAGGCCATCCTCAATCTTCTCATCAACGCCACCCAGGCCATGCCCAACGGAGGACGTATCGAGATTTCCACGACAATTGAAGGAGAGGGCGACTTTCCCCAGGCGGTCATCCGCATCAGCGACAATGGAGGCGGCATTGATCCTGGGCTGCATGACGCCATTTTCGACTCCTTCCTGACCGGGCGTCCCGACGGGACGGGACTGGGACTTTCCATCGTGAAGCGCATCCTCAAGTCACACAGCGGATCCATCGAGGTGGAGAAGAGCAGCACTGAAGGGACAACCATGAAAATGGCCCTGCCACTGGCCGTTAAGCGGTAAGGCCTGTCTTGCCTTCAGGAGGCGTTCCGCTCGACGGGCAGGAAATGCCGCCATTCCTGTTCAATCCGGGAAGAGGCAACAACGGCGGAAAAGGGGCGCCACTTGGGCCGGACAGGCTTGCGGATCAACTTCAATCCCGCTTCGTGCGGCAGTCGATTGGCCTTCAGGGAATTGATATCGCGCCGGCAGGTGACAATATTCTCCCAGCTGGTGCGCCCACCCCGCTCCCTTGGAATGACATGATCG
Organism: Puniceicoccaceae bacterium; assembly: GCA_040830445.1. Taxonomy (GTDB): domain Bacteria; phylum Verrucomicrobiota; class Verrucomicrobiia; order Opitutales; family Oceanipulchritudinaceae; genus Oceanipulchritudo. The sequence goes on along the minus strand of JBFOLZ010000061.1, from coordinate 4,701 downwards.
AGGGTCAAGTCCGCCGCCTTGCATCGCTTGCCGGTGTACTGGCAGGTATAATTGTCACGGATAAAGATATTCTCGCGGTTGAACTTGATTTCGGTGACTGGAAGCCGGTCATAGCTGCGCAGGAGCAGGACCTTGGGGATGAGGATATTGAGGCGGACGGTATGGATAAAGTCCTTTCCCGGACCGCTTTCAACCTCCTGCGAGTAGGCGATCCACTCCCCCGCATTCATGGGCGCAAACTCCCCGTTGGCGGTGTTGATAACCCGCGCATGATCCTGGCAGAGCAGACTGAAAGCCCTGCGGACCCCAACGATGTTGACGGCCTGCCAATTGCGGTTGAGGACCAGGACCCGGTGTCCGGCAACGGATGGCAAATAGTCTGCTTGGCTGTTTCCAACTGACATGGCAATAGGGGGGCTCGGGCTTGTTTCCCAAGGTGCCCCCGTGACCGCGGCTGTCAATGCCAAACACACCCGGCCCGGTGCCGCCGGGGCCTTGTTGCATGGTTGTCACGAGCATGGCCCGAAGTTTGCCATTTTCTAATTGTACTGAGGAAAATGAAACTTGAAGATATTCCTGAATGAGTAACCGGAAATACCGTCACACCAAGATTGTTTTCACCATTGGTCCCGCAACCAACAACGTGGAGACCTTGAGTGAATTGCTGAACAAGGGAGTGGATGTGTGCCGCTTCAACATGGCCCACGCAGACCACGACTGGACCCGCGAGGCAATCGCCAATATCGCCGCGGCCTCCAAGGCCGTCGGCCGCCGCGTCGCCCTGATGATGGACGTCAAGGGCCCGGAAATCCGAACCGGATTCCTTGAGGAACCGTTCGACCTGGAAAGGGACGAGGAGTTTGACTTTTTTCTCGATTCGGAAGCCGAGCCGGTAACGACAGGAGTGCGCGGGGTGCGCATCAACTATCCCAGCCTGAAGGATGATGTGGCCGTGGGGGATACCATCCTCGTCGACAGCGGGCTTATCCGGCTGCGGGTCCTTGAGGTGAAGAATGAAAAAATCCGCTGCGTTGTCCGCATCGGGGGCCAGCTGGGAAGCCGGCGGCACATCAACCTGCCGGGGGTCCACGTCAACCTCCCGGCCCTGACCATGAAGGACCGCAAGGATATTGAAATCGGCATCGAGAACGGGATCGATTTTTTTGCCCTCAGCTTTGTCCGCAGCGGCGATGATCTGGATATCCTGCGCCGTTTTATCGAGGAACGGGGCTCAAAGGCTCGCATCATCGCCAAGATTGAGGACCAGTCAGCCATTACCAACCTTGATGAGATTGTCACTGCCTCGGACGGCCTGATGGTGGCCCGGGGCGACCTCGGGATTGAGATTCCCTTTGAGACCTTGCCGGTCGTCCAGCGGCGGGCTGTCCGAACCTGCCAGGAGATGGGCAAGCCGGTCATCGTCGCCACCCACATGCTGGAATCGATGATCACCAATCCCCTTCCCACGCGGGCGGAGATAACGGATATCTCCAATGCGGTTTTCGAGCAGGCGGACTGTGTCATGTTATCCGGGGAAACAACGGTAGGCAAGTATCCGGTCGAGTGCGTCGATGTGATGAACAAGGTCATCCTGTCAGTGGAAGCGCAGGATGAACGGAAACACAATGACGCCTTCCCATTGCGTTCGCCCAGGGCCTTGATGCTAAAGGCGGCGATGATTTTCAGTGATGAGCTGTCGAACAGCTCCATCCTGGTCTTTACCAGGAGCGGTTACCTGGCCCGGACGCTGAGCGCCCTCCGGCCGCGCAAGTCCCCCATATTCGCCTTCACGGACGTGGAAGAGGTTTTCGAGAACCTCCTTATCTACTGGGGTGTGGAGCCTTTTCTGATGGACTTCGACAAGGATCCGGAAACAACGGTCCAGAGCGCCCTGACCCGCCTCAAGGGACGCGGATGGGTGGAAAGCCGGCAGAACATTGTCGTCATCTCTAATGTCCTTGCCCGGGAAAAAGTCGTCGACAGCATCCAGTACCGAACCGTCCCCTAGGATTAGAGCCGGCCCGGTCCGGCCAGTTCCTCGACGCGTTCCCGCAAACCTTTACGGAACTTGAAGAAGCCGGCACTGGCATGGGGCCAGTGGACGGAATCCCATTGGTTGCGGTATTCAAACAACTTGATTTTCCTGGTTTGAAGAGCCCTTCGCAGGTCAGCGGCGGCATCCTTCCACGGACCCACCGGAGGCTGGACCATCCAGACGGACTTCAAATTCTCGTTTTGAGCCCAGGTAAGCACGCTCGGCACCCATTGGTCCACATAGCCGGTGTACACCCTCGGGTCCTCCATCAATCCGACATTCCGCGAACTGGCTTTGTTGCTTGCCACTTTCAACTTTCCGGATTGATGAACAACCTTGGCTGACCAGTGCCGGGCAGTGCGTTGGGCACAGTCCTCGACCGCGCCATTGACGAATGTACGCACCCCCTCGGCGGCTTGAACAAGCTCCATCCGATCACGGCTGTTGAAAACACAAAAGGAGGCAAACGGGCTCTCGTTCAAGGGTCCCCGTTCGGGGGTCAGCTCTTCCGGACAAACCAGCAAACCAGCCGGGCTTTCCGAAAGACTGGGAAAGGCATAGGCCGTCAGGGCGTCGACTTCGGACAAGGAAACCCGGGCATGATCCCGGGAAGGTGCAATTTCACCCGGTTGTTCATTCAACTGGCCCGTGGGATTGAACTGGCCATCCGTGTAGCGGGCGATGTTGCTGGCCCGGGCAATGTAGCATTTGCCCTTGGTATGCAACCCGGCCACCCAACGCCATGACAGGGTGTTGGAAGCGGGATCCCCGTCCAGGAGATGTTCGAGGAAGAAAGCCGCGCCCAATTCCCAGGGCAGGCGAAGGGTAAATATCCAGATGCTGGCGAACCACATGCGGGCGTGGTTGTGCAACCATCCATTAGTCCGGAGCTGCATGACCCAGTGGTCGAAGCACTCTATTCCGGTCTGCCCGGAAACAGCGGATTGCCACCGTTCCAGATCGAAGTCATTCATCGTCCCCGGCAAATACTTCCGCTGCTTAATGAAGTCGGACCATATCGTGGGGTAGAGTTCCAGATATCCTTTCCAATAGGTCCGCCAGGCAACTTCCTCGATGAATTTAGCGGCTGTTTCGTAGGAGTACCGCTGCAGGATGGTGGCAATGACCTCCCGTTCGCGGACCAGCCGGCGGCGAATGTACGGACTCAGTCCACTGACGTACGGGCTGCCCGGCAGATCATAATTTCGCTTTCCGGCGTACTCCGGTACCCTCCCAAGAAATTGGTCCAGCAGGGCCAGACCCGCATCCCGTGAGGGATCGAGGTCCAGTGCAGCGGCAACCTGTTCCTTGGCTGATTTCATGCAGGAATATTCCAACTTTTCGGAAGATCTTTCATCAAAATTTCCGTCTGCGGTAAAAAGGAGCGGTGGACGGCAGAAATCGGGGGATTGGGCATTGCCAAAAGGTTACCGAATCCGTTCCATTCGTGGGCATGAACGCTTCAAACGAGCTCTTTGAGAAAGCTTCCCGCCTGATCCCCGGCGGGGTAAATTCCCCTGTTCGCGCCTTCCGCTCCATCGGCGGCACGCCGTTTTTCACCCAATCAGCAAACGGCAGCCGCCTGACCACGGTGGACGGTACGGAGTTGATTGACTTTGTCTGCACGTGGGGGCCGGCCATTCACGGCCATAATCCGCCCAAAGTCCGCGAGGCCATTGCCGCAGCCCTTGAGAAAGGAACCAGCTTCGGGACGCCCAATCCCTATGAGGTCGAGATTGCCGAACGGGTCATCGGGATGGTTCCATCCCTGGAACAGGTCCGCTTCTGTAACTCTGGGACGGAAGCCACGATGAGTGCCATCCGCCTTGCGCGTGGCGCGACCGGGCGCTCGACGATCGTCAAGTTTGCCGGGTGCTACCATGGGCATGTCGATTCCCTGCTGGTCAAGGCGGGGTCCGGGGCCCTGACCCACGGCAACCCGGATAGTGCCGGCATTCCGGCTGCCTTTGCGGCGGAAACCCGCGTCCTCGAATACAATGACAGTGAGGGCTTGGACTCGCTGTTTGCCAGTGAAGGCGAGTCCATTGCCGGGGTCATTGTGGAACCCTACCCGGCCAATTGCGGTTTGATCCTCCCGAGTCCCGGATTCCTGGAGCAGCTTCGGGAGCTCTGCACCCGGCACGGCAGCATCCTTATTTTTGATGAAGTCATGACCGGATTCCGGCTCGCTGCAGGCGGGGTGCAGGAGTGCACCGACGTCACCCCCGACCTTACCGCGATGGGCAAAATCATTGGCGGCGGTCTCCCCGTGGGCGCTTTCGGGGGCAAGAAAGATCTTATGCAGCAGCTGGCGCCTGTCGGCCCGGTCTACCAGGCGGGCACGCTGTCTGGCAATCCCCTCGCCATGTCCGCAGGCATTGCCGCTCTCGATCTTCTACTCGAGCAGGATCCCTATGGGGACCTGGATGCCATGGGTCGCCGCCTCAAGGAAGCCCTCCTGGCTGCCGCCGAAGAGAAAGGCTTGCCACTGCAGGTTCCCCAGACCGGATCCATGTTCGCCTTTTTCTTCGCCGAAGAGCCCGTGACAAACTTCACCCAGGTCATGGCCTCGGAAACCAGCCATTTCAAGGCCCTCTTCCGGGAGGCACTGGCCCGAGGCGTCTATTTGCCACCGAGTCCCTATGAGACCTGTTTCATTTCCACCG
>JBFOLZ010000060.1:0-2000 GCA_040830445.1 Puniceicoccaceae bacterium | reverse complement strand
TACCAATGCAAAAATGCTTAAAAAGCCGGTCCAGCATGGCCTCGTTATCGATCTTTCCGGTAATGGCGCCCATGGATTCAATGGCGGCATGGAGGTCGGAAGCGACCAGCTCCGGTGGAGCTGATTGGCGAAGCTTATCCAGGCTTTGGCGGAGGTGGTCCTTGGCGTCCTGGAGGGCGGTGGCGTGGCGGGCGGAGACGAGGACGGTGTTCTCATCCGGGATCAGGAGTCCCTGCTCAAGGCCATCCCGAATGGCCTTCCGCAGGTCCTGCAATCCCTCATGGAGGGAGGCGGAGATACGGACATGGGGACAATCGGCGGCAAAGGCGGCCAAATCGGCATTGATGGCTAGGTCGGTCTTGTTTTCCACGATGAGGGTATTGCCGGATTGGAAAGCCTGGAGAACACTCTCGGGAAGGGCGGGGGAGGGCTTTGTGGAATCGAGAACCACCAGCAGCAGGTCGGCCGATTGGATTTGCTGCAGTGAGCGGTGAATTCCCTGTTCCTCAATGGCTGAAGCGGCCTCGTGGAGGCCGGCGGTGTCGATAACGCGGAGGAGATAGGGGCCGATGTGAATGCGTTCCTCGACATAATCACGAGTGGTCCCGGGTTCAGCCGAGACGATGACCCGGTCTTCCCCGGTGAGGGCATTGAGCAGGCTGGATTTGCCGACATTGGGCTCACCGAGAATGACGCACTTGACGCCATCATGGAGGAGGGAGGCGTATTGTCTGGTGGCAATCAGGTGGTCCATTTCGTCAATAAGCACCCGAAGTGCACTGGCCGGCCCTTCCTGGTCCTCCGGGGGGAGGTCCTCCTCGGGAAAATCGATGTAAGCCTCGAGCATGGCGGTAACGCCCAAGAGCCTGTCCACCAACACGTTAACCATATCGCCAACGGAGCCGGCGAGCTGTCGCCGGGCGGCCTCCAGGGCCCGGTCGGAACGCGCCTGGATCAGCTGGACCACGGCCTCGGCCTGGCTCAGGTCGAGTTTGCCATTGAGAAAGGCCCGGCGGGTGAACTCACCCGGATCAGCCAGCCGGCAACCCCGCGCGATGAGGTCATCGAGGATTTTCCGGACGAGCCAGGGGTTTCCGTGCGGGTTCAGTTCGAGGAGCGCTTCCCCGGTGTAGGATTTGCCATCGACGTAGAGGAGATAGACGAGGGAGTCGAGGGTGTCGCCCTCAAGGCTCCGGTAGGTGCCCAGGGAGGCCCGGCGGGGTGGGGGAGCCTTGCCAAAAATGGCCTCACAGAGTTCGGGGACCATCGGGCCGGAAACGCGGACAACAGCGAGGGCAGCCTCGCCGTTGGCGGTTGCGGGGGCGACAATGGTGTCAGTCGGGCTCATGCTTTACAGGGGAATTGAAAACCTTTCCGAGGCAACAACTTTTGCTTTTCTTTTCCCCCGTTGAGGGCGTATCCCTAGGGGATGCCCATTCCCCTTCCGATCGATGAGCTCCGGGAACCGCTGCAAGGCGCCTGGCAGGGACATCGCAACTTTGTCCTCAAGGCACCGACCGGATCCGGTAAGTCCACCCGGGTTCCGCGTTTTCTCCTGGAGTGGGAGGGATTCCCGGCCGGCAAGTCGATCATTATCCTCCAGCCAAGGCGCATGGCGGCCCGCCTGCTGGCCCGCCGGGTGGCCAGCGAGCTGGGCGAGAAAACCGGCCAGACGGCCGGTTACCGGATCCGTTTTGAGGCTTCCGAGGGACCCCGGACCCGTCTCCTCTATGTCACGGAGGGCCTGCTCCTGAGACGGTTGGCCTCCGGGGACAAGCTCAATGACGTCGGGGCCATCCTGTTTGACGAGTTTCACGAGCGGCACCTGGAGGGGGATATCTCCCTTGGACTGGCGGTTGCCCGGCCGGGAGGCGGCTGGGGAGGGGGGGGCGGGGTGTTTTTCGCCCCCCCCGGCACCCGGGGGTTGGGGGACAATCTGCCCCCGGCAAACGCTCTGGGAAGAGAGGGGCGGGAGGTTTCGGGCGGGGGAAACCCACACC
>JBFOLZ010000059.1:0-7399 GCA_040830445.1 Puniceicoccaceae bacterium | reverse complement strand
TCTCCAGCGGTGTGGCGGGAGCGCACAACCATTCCTGGGTGCATAGCAATTACAGTGGATCCATCACCATCCGGACGGAAAAGGACTACCTGACGCTGGACCTCGTTGAAAGCCGTTTGTCGGGCAAGGTCGATGGGAAAGAAATCGACTTCAAGCCGTCGGAAGAGGAAGCGGCCATGAACGACCACTGGCGGGAAGTGGACGTCTTCCTCGAGGCGGTACGGACAAATGACTTCAGCGGTATCCGGAGCAGCTATGCCGATGCGACCCGCTCCCTGGAGGTGGCCGAGGCGGTGAACAATACCATGGCAGCCGGAACACCGGTTCAAATCAAGGAGGCCTAGATGAAACCACAATCACCTGAATGGCTGGGCCTGATTTGCCAGGGACAAAGCTTCGAGGAGGTCGGGAACTGGTTGGAAGCAGCCGCGGAGTACGGCTTTAAAACCGTCCAACCGGTATTCTTCTGGGACGGGTATTCAGCCGGCGATTTCGAACGCCTGGCCGCGAAGCTCAAGGAGCTCGGCTTGTCGGCCCCCGTCTTCGGGGTTTACAGCGACCTCTACAAATGGGACCAGCCCGTCGGCGCTATCTTTGAGAGCACGATTGAAGACCTCAAGGTCGCCGCGGCAAACGCCGCCACCATCGGTGCGGAAAACCTTGTTACCTGGTGCGGGACCGTTGGCGGGTTTGCTGAAGCCCATCCGGATAACCGCTCCCCGGAAGCCCTGGCAACCTTCAAACGTCATCAGGAACGCATTTTGCCGGTGCTTCAGGAGGCAGGGGTGGCTCTCCTTTTTGAACCCTGGCGGGACCACATTCTCGGGGATGAAATCCTGACCGCTAAGGCCTGCCAGGTCGATCCCGGCCACTTCAAGGCCGTCCTCGATTTTCCCAACTTCATTTCCCCGGACCAGTGGCCGGATAAAGGGAACCGTATCGAGGCCATCGCTACCACCCTTGCGCCGCATATCGGGGTGGTCCACCTCAAGGACATGCTGGTCAATGAGAAGGGCGAGGTGGAACTGCCGATGTTCGGCCGGGGCGAGCTCACCCGGGAACTGGCCCGGGCCATCAAGCCCTTTGCCGGACAGAAGACAATCATCGCCGAGCACCTCGGCTCACCCGACGACATTCCCGAATTGATTGAAAGTGTCTCACGGCACTTCTAGCGCGATTGTCCTCAGGAAATCTTCCCCCGCCGCTCAATCAGTTGTTGCTTGATATCCTCGAACATCTCCGTGGTCATGGGGAAGCGGGCGGCGAGGAAGACGGCCGGCGCGAGGACGATAAAGGGCAGGACGGCGAGGAGGATCCGCATGTTGAAAAGGATGTCATCCGGGACCATCTCCTTGTGCAGGTCCACGTTATAGCCGGCCCAGACAACCAGCGGGCCGGAAATGCCGAAAGCGATCGACCAGGAGAACTTGATGATCCAGGAGAAGACGGCCCCGAAGGCGCCTTCGCGGCGTTCATTGGTCTTCAGCTCGTCGTAGTCAACGATGTCGGCCACCATGGAGGGGATGATGACCCACATGCCGGTGGCCGCCGGGGTCAGCAGCATGATGGGGGCCAGGCTCAGCCAGGGATAGGCGGGGGTGTAGAAGAGAAACGTGCTCAGGCTGGCTGCGCAGACAATGAAGATGCTCAGGGCGAGCGAGAAGCGCTTTCCCTTGATGCGGGCGATGTATTGAAAGAGGGGGATTCCCGCCATCGAGGTAAAGATGTTGATCGTTCCCCCGACCCCGTTGATCTTGGCCGCCAGTTGTTGATCACCGCCACAGACGTAGAAGACCTTGGTGTAGAAATCGAGGCCCCACTTCAGGTTCAGGCCCAGTCCATAGATCAGGGTGATGACCGAGATGAGGACGAACAGCTTGTTCTGGAAGGTGAGCTTGAAGTTCTTCCAGAAGCCGACCTTGTCCATTTTCTCCACCGTGTGGTAGTAGCGCTCGCGGATGAAGAAGGCAGGCAACAGCCCCAGGGCGATGACCATGATCCCCAGTCCGCTGGTGGCCCAGCGCGCTCCATTGATGACGTCCGTCTCCCCAAGGGCGTTGTTGAAAAGAGGCAGCTGCACGAACCACCACATCCAGACCATGACCAGATCCACCGACTTGCCAAGGTAGGCCCGCCAGGCCGCCACGTTGGTGCGCTCGATGGCATTGGGCGTCATTTCCATGTAGAGCGCCTGGTAGGGGATGTTGAAGACGGTCAGCGCGGTGTAGGCCAGCAGGCCCATGCCAAACAGCCAAATGGTGATCATTCCCACGCTCCAGTCGCGGTCGAAAAAGAACAGGCTCGGCATCGCCAATCCCATGAGGATGGCCCCGATGAAGATATACGGCTTCCGCCGGCCCCAGCGGCTGCGAGTGTTGTCCGACAACCAGCCCATGGTCAGGTCGGTCACGGCATCCCAGGCCCGGAAGACCAGCCCGGCCGTACTCATCACTACCGGCGACAACCCGCAGGTAAGGACAAAGATCGGGTTGAACAGGGCCATGTCCGCCCGCTCCTGGATCCCGCCCCCGACATTGCCCAGCGCAAAGGCCAGCTTCTCCTTGACCGGTACCCGCTCGTCCGGGGGGACGTCCTTGCTGGAAGTGAAAGGGCCTTTCTTGTTGCTCTCAGTCATGGGGCGTTTCGGGGGTGATGGAGTTCAGGAGGGTTTCGAGGACCTCCGGATTAAATTGTCCTGTCTTTGCGTTGATTCGGATCGCGGTGTTAATGGCTGTCGAGGCCTCCTCATGCCGGGCATTGGCGGCTAGGCTGGCACCATGGGTCCCGTGCACCGAGGCAGGTGGGCAAGGGTAGGCAGCGAGGATTGCCTCGCTGAGGCTCAACGCTCGTAACCGCTCTTCCTCAGTCGTTTCGGTCGTGGCAAGCAACCACGCCAGATTGTTGCGGTCAGCGAGTGACAGGTGGTTCGTTGCCAGCGCATTCTCCAGCAGTGGAATGGCCCGGTCGGAGCGGTTATCCGCGATCAGGCTTTCGGTCGCTGCCAGATGGAGTTCCGGACCACATGATGGCTGGGTAATGGCCTCAATCAGCTGGTCCCTTAAATCGGACCGGGCCATATCGCCATAAAATGCCAGAAGGGACCGGGCGGTTTCCCGCGGTCGGGCCGCGAGCTTCAGGAAGGCAACATCCAGACGGATGAGCCTGGCTGCTTCAAGGGATTCAGGAGATATGTGCTCCAGCAGGATGATGCGGGTTGTAAAGTCGTACGGATTCGTTTTCAGCAGGTTCAATAATCCATTCAAGGCTTCCTGCTTTTTCCCCATGGCAAGAAGCAGCTTGATCCGCTCAATGGCGACCGACCGGTCCGAAGGGATGGGGAGTCCTGCTTCGCTGACCTGCCGGCATGCTTCGTCAATTTGTCCCGTTGAGCGAAGCGCTTGCAGTAGGTTGACAAGGGGCTTCGGCTTGAGCGGGAAAGTTTCCCTTATGGATAACAGCTCTTGCAAGGCCCCTTGTTCGTCTCCTGCTTTGAAACGGGCCAATGCCTGGTCGGCAGCGGTTTCAAAGTCATGCCCATTCAGCTGGGCGCAGGTCTCGAATTCCGGGATGGCCTCGTCGGGCTTTCCGCTTTCCATCAACAGGTAAGCCAGGCGAATACGCAGTGCAGCATCCTGCGGGCGTTTTTGGAGGGCTTTCCGGTGCCGCTCAATGCTTTCTCCGTAGGCTTCCCCGGTGAGTTTGGGGCTCAGGGCGGATCGTTTGTTCTGCAGGGATTGCAGGGTCTGAAGGAAGTCATACTGACGGGTGAATGGTGGCCGCCGGATGATGGAGTCAACACGTTGCAACTGCAGGCTCCGGGCAAAGTCATCGAAAACCAGTGACCGGGCACAGGCCTCCATGTCGGATGGATGATGCAGGGAATCGATCAATCCGGCTTCCTGAAGTTCTTCAAAGAATGCCTTGGCGACACGATGATTCCCCTCAAACGTCAAATGAACGTGCTCGAAGAAGAGTTCCCGGCCGGCCATGCCAAATCCGGCTTCCAGATCAACGAGGCTGGTCAGGTGGTCGAATCGGCTTCCCGTTTCCCTGATGATGGCGTTGATCCGTGAATCTGCCCGGAAGCGCAGCGCATCAAAATTCCGCGCCTGCCCGTAGGCGGCACGAGCGGCTTCCATCTCACCGGTGGATTCGAGTATCCTGCCTGTCCGGAAGTGGAGCTCCGCATCCGTGGGGGACAGCTCCAGGGCCGCCTCGAGCAATTGGCGGGCGGACTCTGGATTGCCTTGCAGCTGGCATTCCTCAGCCGCCTCTACCCGGTCCCGGATCGTTGATACCAGCCCCGGTTCTTCTTCGGTTACAATGGCAAAGGGTGAACAATCCCTCAAGTTGACGGGGACCGTTGCCAGTATTACTGGAGAGTCAAGGGGCTCGAGTTGTCCCAGGATCGCCTCAAGGTTCCGGGCAAAGTGGTCATAGGTCCTCTGCAATCTGGGGTCGTCATGGGGAACCAGATTCTCCGCCATCATGGCCATGCCTCCCCAAGCTTCACGGTTCCCGCCAGCTTTCCATGCCGAGGCCAGGTGCTCCAGCATTTGAACCATCTTCAGTTGCTTTAGCCGCAAGCTAAAGCGAATCCATTGAAGATTGGTCTGGAAATCGGCAAAGGCGGTACCCGGCCCATAGGGCCCCACCACCTCATTGTTTCCCATGTAGATGAGGACAGCATCCGGATCCAGCTTGTGCACCTCACCGGCAATCGAGCGCACGACATGGGAATTGATAGCCGTGATGGCCAGGTTGATGACCTCCCAGTCGCTTTCCCCGTCGGTTTCATCCAGCATGACTTCCAATTGACGATGGAATCCGTAGGCCGACTCGGGGTAGCCCTGGGCCGCCGAGCCTCCAAGGACGACCACCCGCTTGACGCCTTCAGGTTTCGCGCGCGCAATCTTCATTGAGAGGGGATCGCGGGACATTGCCGGATCAAAAAATTGCCAGCAAAAGCGCGGATTGGTCTCCAGCCAATCTCCATCCTCGCTCACAACGAGAAGATCAGATTCGTATCCGTACCCGGTGAACCGTAAACCCAGTTCCAGCACCCCCAGTGCAAGGAGGGGCAGGCCCAAGCCCGCGCTGACCCCGAAGAGCACTTTCTTCCATGTTGGAAGTCCGGGACGGGGCTCTTTGCTTGGGGCGTTCATCAGATCTTGGGAGGGGGCCAAGGTAGATTAAAAAAAGTCGGGCTTCCTGCTCAACACAGGAAGCCCGATACATCCGGCTACCCGGCCGGAAGGTTTTTTTGTTAACCCTTAATCCCTAGCGGTTTTGCAGGCGACGGCGGATAATGACACCCGCCAAGGCCAGAAAACCGAAAATGGCGGCGTAAGTCGAGGGCTCGGGTACAGCCGTGACTTGGAATGAGCTGGAATAGAAGGCGATGCGGTCATTAAGACCGTCATCATTGGAATGATCATAAGGGGAATCAACCCTGGCTGCCAGACTCAGCATGATCCGGTCATTGCTGGCGTCCAGGGGAAGGCTGCTCAGCATGCTGGTGATATCAACCGTGAAGGTCGAGTCAGCCGAATACGGGTCTCCGGAGAAGGAGAGGTTTGGGCCCACTGTGTAGGCGAAGGTTGCGTTGGTTGCTGCACCCGTTCCGTTGGCGGCGGCAATCTGGATGAAGGCGTTCGGAGAGGAGCCGTCGGTTGTGTCACCGAACGTCCCTATGGCAGAGTTGCCGTAGCCGGACAAGGTTACGAAAATGGGCGACCAGCTAACATTGCCTTCGGTCTTGGCTATTGTGCCACCGAAGCCATCGTCCACGCCAAAAAGGGATGTGCCCGTCAAGGTAACAGTCCCACCACCGGCAACCGCGCTGCGGAATGCCGCCGTCGTGTCGAAGCCAATGTTCAATTGGAAGTTCTGGTTGTTACCGGCGTCACCGACGATTGTGTCGCCCGTGTCGTTCCAGCTGCCATCACTGGGGCCCCAGGGGACTCCGCTCTGGCCAAGGTGTGCCGGTCCGGAGGTCGGTGCCCATTGAGTCCGGCCCGATGCGCCGGCATTCGCGTTCAAGGTTATCTGGGCGCTCGCAGTCACGGCCAATGCCAGGACCGCAGCACTCAGTAAGAGTAGTCGTTTCTTCATGGTTTTCCTTTTGGTGTTTTAGGTTAACTGCCTAATCGATGGGTTATAATGTATCGCAATATTCGCTGGATACTCGGTTATCTAGAGCCATAAGGTCGGGCAATGCAAGAAAAAATATAACGTATTAAAAAAAATCCCTGAGTTGGACTTATTATGCATGAAAATGCTTTAATATCGCTATTAGGAGGAATATAGAGGATTTTTTTGGCCTGGAGTTATTGCATTTTCCACTTGCCTAAGAATCAAAACTTTATCTTAATATATACGTTATGAAAAAACTTACCTCTGGACTCCTCTTTGGCTTGCTGTCGGCAACGCCATTCATCCAAGCCCAAACCATTCCGGCGAGTTTCGATACCACCTTTGACTTCTGGTCGGGGGTCGCCAACAGCGACTGGTCGACGCAGACGCAAAGCTACGCCAGCAATGCGGCGATGTGGCCAGTTGCGGGGGATGCCATTTACCATACCGAGTACGATCCCATTGGAATGCTGATCCAGTTTGACCTGGGTGGGGTGACGTCTGAAACGGTTAATACACCCGGCTTCCAGGCGACGCTGGACGTGATGTTCCAGGGCTTCTATGCCGATGAGAACCGCTACGCGGACTACAACCCGGACCCGAGCGGAACGCCGGGCGCGGGGGATGGCCTCATTTATCTGGATGTCTATGGCATGGGTACGACTTATACTTCTTCGGCCAACCGCTGGATGGCCAATAGCACCTCTGGCTCCTTTCTCAACTGGGACGGGAGTTCTCCAACCAATTTCGCCGAGGCAACCGCCGAATCCGGCAACTTCAACATGAGCCTGCTCGGTCCGGTCGTTGACCAGACGACCTTTGTGACCGGCTGGGACGTCAGCACACCTGGAGCAACCCAGCCGAACCAGTACGGCGAGCTGGTCTGGGACGTGACCACCCTGGTGCAGGACTGGGTCAACGGCACCACACCCAATAACGGGCTTTTCATTCACGTCAACAAGTCGCTGAGCTGGGGCGAGCAGGTGAACTTACTCTCGATGGAGATGGTCGACGCGAGCCGTGGCCTGCCAAACCTTGGAGACGCTACACCCCTGCTGAACCTGACCATTGTTCCCGAGCCGGGGACCTATGCGGCTATATTTGGTGGATTGTTTTTCGCTTATGTCCTGTTCATGCGGAAGCGGCGGGCTGCGCGTGACTAAGGCCAGCAATCGCCCTGTCTCTGATTAGCATTGATCGACGCCCGGCCGGACCATGGCCGGGCGTTTGTATTTCAACCTTACCTGTTTACATGACCATGAGA
>JBFOLZ010000058.1:0-20462 GCA_040830445.1 Puniceicoccaceae bacterium | reverse complement strand
CGCGAAGGCTAGGACCCACAGGGTGATGTTGGTCGCCACCGCAGCCGCAAGGTCGTCGAGGACGACCCCCAATCCTCCCGGATATTTCTGTAAGCGGTTGATACCGAATGGCTTTACGACATCAAAGACCCGGAAGATGAAAAATCCGGCCAGGAGGTAGAGCCAGACGTACCCGGAATCCATCATTTGCCCCTTCATGCCGAGAAAGCAGAGGGGAACGGCGACAATCTCATCGATGATGACCTCTCCCGGATCCCGCTTCTGCAGGCGGCGTTCCGCTTCATCACACAAGAGGATGGCCAATACGGCCATGATAAGGATGGCCATGATTTCCTGCCCGAGAGACAGGTTGAAGAAAAGGGCGGTGTAGAGCAGCACCCCGACCACGCTGCCATTGGTCCCCGGAGCAATGCCCCATTTGCCAACCGGACCGCAGGTAGCGAGCCCCGTCACAAGCTTGGTGGGCAGAAACCCGAGAACTTTCTGTACCTTAGGCCACATCGGTCGCGCTCTTTCCAAAGACCAGGGGTCCGTATTGGCGGAAGTATTTGTATCCGGAGGAGATGGTCAGCCAGGCGGAAAGCAGGAAGTACATGTAGCCGTTGATCCAGACGTACAGGGCGAAGGTCTGCAGGTCGGCATTGAGCCAGACTTCAAAGTCCCGTCCGAACATCGGGACCGCAAAGAGGACGCAAATCCCCGTGACCTGCCAGATGGTCTTGCGCTTGCCGGCCTTTTCCGCCGCCAAAACGACATTCTTCCGCGCCGCCACAAAACGCATCAGGGTAATGCCGATTTCCCGGACCGCCATCAGGGCAACAATGACTGAGGTCACCTCGACCGGGCGCAGGTACCCAATCTCCCCTGCCCGTTCCTGACCCAACCAGACCAGCAGGATAAAGGACCCGAGGGTCATCACCTTGTCGACCAGCGCGTCCATGATTTTACCAAAATTGGTAATCAGGTTGTACTTGCGGGCAATATAACCGTCCAGGAAGTCCGAAATGGAGCCGTAGAGGATACAGAAGAAAGCCAGGGTGGCAGCCCCCGTCCATGACTGCATGACCAGCCAGACAAGGGCGATTAGCACACCGATGCGGGAAAAAGTGATAAGATTCGGAACGTGACGCATGGCAATCCTCAAAATCTATGGGCATTCCCCTACGGCTTTCCAAGGATAAAGCGGAGCAAGATGCGCCTAATTTGGCGATTGCTGCTTTTTTGGCTTAACCTGACCGGCCCAATGCCTTCATGATGCCTCTTTCTTATGGCAACGGCTATCTACCCAGGTTCTTTCGATCCGGTGACCAGCGGTCACCTGGACATCCTCAGGCGGGCGTGTCACATCTTTGACAGGGTCATTGTGGCCGTCGCCCATAACTCCCAGAAGAAGCCGCTCTTCAGCAAGCAGGAACGAATGGACCTGATTGCCGCCAACATCACCGACCTGTCGACCGTCGAGGTGACGAGCTTTGACGGGCTGGTAGTGGACTTTGCCCGCGAGCAGAACGCCACCGTCCTTATCCGCGGCCTGCGGGCAGTTTCCGACTTCGAGTTCGAGTTCCAGATGACCCAGATGAACCGAGACCTCGCTGACGAGGTGGAGACCATTTTCCTGATGCCCTCGGCCCGCTACTTCTTTACCAGCTCAACCCTCATGAAGCAGGTCTCCATGTACGATCCCGAGCGGATTGCCAAGTTTGTCCCGCTCAACGTGGCTGCTGCCCTGAAGCGGAAATTCAATCACGACTGAGCAGGTTATGGGTTCGGCAGATTCCCCCACCAACAGGCGTACCGCCGGTATTGTCTGGCTGACGGTCTTTATCGACCTCGTTGGCTTTTCCATCATCTTCCCGATCTTCCCGGCGATGCTGGAGTGGTACCTGCCACGAGAGGCGGACGGGTCCCTGCTGGACCGCCTGATCCAGTTCCTCATGGAGCTGACCCAGGGCGGCAACCAATCCTTCCTGGTGGCGGTTCTCTTTGGCGGCATCCTCGGTTCCCTCTACAGCCTCCTCCAATTCGTGGCCTCGCCCATCTGGGGCCGCCTCTCCGACAAGCATGGCCGCCGGCCGATTCTTCTCATCACGACCACCGGCACCGCCCTCTCCTACCTGATCTGGATATTTTCCGGGGCCTTCTGGGTCCTCATCGTGGCCCGCGTGCTTGCCGGTATCATGGCCGGTAACATCGCCGTGGCAACAGCCGCCATCGCCGACCTGACCGATACCAGGACCCGCTCCAAGGGAATGGCCCTGATCGGGGTGGCCTTCGGGCTCGGGTTTATTCTCGGGCCCGCCATTGGCGGGTTTGGTTCCCTTGTCGACCTTGGGGTCGACCCGGCGAGCATGGCCACCTTCGGCCTGACACCCTTCTCCTTCCCGGCCCTGCTGGCCTTTATTCTCGCCACGGTGAATATCCTCTGGGTCTGGCGGGCCTTTCCGGAAACCCACCCGGAAGAAGCGCGCGAGGCAGCCAGGTCGGAAAAGCGGGCCTTGCTGCGCTTCGGTTCCCGCATCCCGGATGTCAGCCGCGCCCTCAAGGTTTACTTCCTGTTCATATTCGCCTTCTCGGGAATGGAATTCACCCTCACCTTCCTGGCCCTGGAACGCCTCTTTTACGAACCCCACCAGATGTCCCTGATGTTTGTCTTCATCGGGCTGATCCTCGCCTTTACCCAGGGGTTTGCCATCCGCCGCTACGGACACCGCTTCGGGGAGCGCAACTTCACTACCCTCGGACTGCTCTCCGGAGTCGTGGCCATGATTTGCCTCTCCGTCAGCCACAGCAGCGGGCTGTTCTATATCGGCCTGGCCTTTCTTGGGATCGGTGTTGGTTGCGCCAGCCCGTCCCTCTCTGCCCTGGTTTCGCTCTATTCACCAGCGAGCAGCCAGGGAGCTGAGCTGGGGGCGTTCCGTTCAACAGGAGCCCTCGGAAGGGCCGTCGGGCCGATTTTCGGGGCCCTCATCTTCTGGGCCCTTGGTTCGCAGGTGTCCTACCTGACCGGGGCGGTCCTGCTCTTCCTCTCCGCCCTCTTTTCGCTGCTCCTGCCGAAACCGGTGGACGCAACCGGGGAATGATTCCAGCCTACTCGGTCGGAAGCTTGACGAAATAGCGGATGCGACTCCCCGCGACCTGCAGATAGCCCGATGCCAGGTTGCCGTCATCGATCCGCTTGTCCAGCGCCACGATATCGGAAATGCCCATCGCGAACGGGTCCGCCGCGGTCTCGACAATCTGGATATAGGCACTGCGCCGCGACGGCTTGCCGGTCTTGACGTAAACCCATGTGTAGACGCCACCGACCGGAGACGGCTCCACCCAGCTGTTAGCGAGCAGGCCCTCCATGTCAGGAATCATCGCCCCCGCGGCCGTGAAGGTGTCAGGATATTCCCCTTTTTCCATCGCATACTGGTGGATGGCCCCGCTGTGTACCCGGAGGTCATTGGCCAGCGTGGACAGGCGGGATTTCTTCACAACCAGCCTGAATGCCGGAATAGCCAACGCGGCCAGGATACCGATGATCGCCACCACAATCATCAGCTCGACAAGAGTAAAGCCGCGTAAACTCCGCAATTTCATGCGCATTAGATAGAGGAAAGGGGGGTAGGTTGGAAAGGAAAAATGGCCGCAGCGCGTTCTTGACGATTAATTAACGTTGTAATTCCGACTTCAATTCGCGCCCCATGAGGGCCCGGATGGCCTTATCGGCGGTCTGCCCCTCGAAGAGAATCCCATAGATTTGCTCCAGAATGGGGGCTTCAATCCCCTTTTCCTGGCAGATGTGATGGAAGCAATGGGAGGTGCGGTAGCCCTCCACCGTCATCTGCTTTTCCTCAATCAGGGTCTTGACCGAGGTCCCCTTGGCATACAACTCCCCGAAGGTGCGGTTGCGGCTTTCCTGGCCGTTGCAGGTCAGGACAAGATCACCAAACCCGGTCAGGCCGTAGAAGGTTTCCGGGCGGCCGCCGAGTGCCGTCCCGACGCGGACCAGCTCGTGCAGCGCCCGGGTCAGGAGCGCCGCCTTGCTGTTGTCCCGCAGGCCCAGCCCATCGCACATGCCCGCGGCCATGGCATAGACATTCTTGAGACACCCGCCCAATTCAACCCCGACCATGTCATCGCTGGTATAGACCCGCAGGTTCTCTCCACTGATCGCTTCCTGCAACTTGCGCATGGTCTCATTGGGCGCATTCGTGGCCAGAACAATTGCCGATGGCTGGCCGTCCGCAACCTGGCTGGCAAAGGTCGGCCCGCTGAGCACACCATGAAAATAGCCGGGGAGTTCCGTTTCCATAATCGTACTGGGAATCTCGTTACTGCCCTCTTCAAGGCCCTTGCAAATGGTGACAAAGAGTTTCAGGGACTGGGCCTCATCCAGCTGGGAACGGACATTCCGGCAGACCGAGCGGAGAAACTTCGACGGACAGGCGAGGATGCAGACCTCGGCTTCCATCAGGGCCGGCTTGATTTCAAAGCCAATCTGGAGGTCCGGCGGGAGTGGATGGCCCGGGAAGAAGCGCCGGTTCTCCCGGGTAGCGCCCATGTCCATGGCCTCTTCCAGGGTATGTGGAACCAGGGTGACACTATGCCCGCGGCGGGAAAGATGGATGGCCAGGGCCGTTCCCCAGGCGCCGGCTGGCAGGATACAAATATTCATAAATGACGGGTCTTTTAATGAATCTACACGTGACTCTGGATAAAAGCCTTAACGGCATCGGGCTGCGGCTCAAGACTATACGCAGCCGGAGTCTTCTCCTTGAGGGCCTCGAGGACCGGCGAGACCGGATGAAGGCCAATCGCCGTCTCGATGACATCCGGGAACTTGGCCGGATGTGCCGTGCCGAGGATTATCCGGGTGCCCTCAACGGGAAGATCCTGGAATCCACAGGCGGTGTGGGGATCCACGGTGTAGCCGTACTTCTGGTACACCTGCTGTGTCAATTGACGGATATCCGCATCATCGGCCCGGGCGGCACTGAAGGTATCGCGTTCAAAGCGCTCGAACCGGTAATCGCCGCTCTCCTTGAACCGGGCCATGATTTCGCGGACCGACCCGGCGTCGCCGTTTTCATGGAAATAAAGGAAGCGCTCGAAGTTGCTCGCTATCTGGATATCCATCGACGGCGCATGACTCGGGCGGACCGAGTCGATCAGGTAACGCCCAGTGGTAAAGAGCCGGTAGAGGATGTCGTTCTGGTTGGTCGCGATCCGGAATCCCCCGACCGGCAATCCCATCTTCTGGGCCCACCAGCCGGCCAGCACATTCCCGAAATTCCCCGTAGGGACAACAAAGGTGACGTTTTCCCGCCCAGTAGGAGTCAACTGGAACCACGCATAAATGTAGTACACGCACTGGGCGAGGACGCGGGCAAGGTTGATCGAGTTGACAGCACTGAGGTTGACGGAATGACGGAAGTCCATGTCCCCGAAGACATCCTTGAGGGTTGTCTGGGCATCGTCGAAGGTCCCGTCGATGCCGATGGCATAGACGTTATCCGCCCCGGTACAGGTCATCTGCCGCTCCTGCAGTGCGGAGACCCCACCCTTGGGATAAAGGATGAAAATATTGACGCCCTTTTTCCCCAGCAGCCCGTGAATGGCCGCTGCCCCGGTATCGCCGGAAGTGGCCCCGAGGACCGTGATGGGCTCGCCGGTGCGCTCGATCTGTGCCTCGTAAAGGTTCCCCAGCAGCTGCAGGGCAAAGTCCTTGAAGGCGAGGGTCGGGCCGTGGAAAAGCTCAAGCACATGCAGGCCCGGTTCCAGCTCCCGCAAGGGGGCGATACGCTTGTCATCAAAACGTGAGTACGCATCGTCCACGCAGGCCTTGAGGATGGCCGGGTCGAGGTCGGTGGCAAAAAGCTCGAAGAACCGGTAGCACAGTTCCGCATACGGGAGCGATTCCCACTCCTTCAGGAATGGCCGGATATCCGGCAGGCTTTCGGGAACATAGAGCCCCCCGTCCGGGGCAAGCCCTGTTGCCACGGCCTCCGTGAAGGAAAGCGCCTCACTTTGCCCGCGGGTGGATATGTATCGCATGCAGCCTATTCCTTTTCCAGTTCGAAGGCGGCGTGGACAACCCGGACCGCCTCGTCTGCCTTGTCCTGTTCAATGGCGACCGAAATCTTGATCTCACTGGTGCTGATCAACTGGATGTTAATCCCGTTGCTGGCGAGTGCACTGAACATGGCCGAGGCCACACCGGAATGGCTCCGCATGCCAATGCCGACCACGGAAATCTTGGCCATCGACTCAGCCATCACCACCTCTCCCTGCCCCATTTCCTCGAGGCAGGCATTGACGGCCTTCTCGGCCATCGCGACCTCATCGGTGGCCACGGTAAAGGTCAGGTTGGCGACTCCATCGCGGCCAACGTTCTGTACGATCATGTCGACGTTGACCTTGGCATCGGCGAGGGACTGGAAGACCATCGAGGCTGCGCCCGGCTGGTCAGGCAATTCACTGACAACAACTTTGGTCTGGTTCTTGTCGCAGGCGACCCCGCGGACAACGACATCTTCAAGAGTGGTTTCTGCTTTCACCATCGTTCCTGGATTCTTGTTATAACTGTTGCGCACCACAAACGGCACGTTGTGTTTATTGGCAAACTCGACGGCCCGTGACTGCATGACCTTGGACCCCATACTGGCCAGCTCGAGCATTTCCTCATAGGCCAGCTCGGGCAGCTTGCGGGCATCCGCAACAACCCTCGGGTCGGCGGTGTAGACCCCGTCCACGTCGGTGAGGATTTCGCAATAGTCCGCCTTCAGGGCGGCGGCAAGGGCAATGGCGGAGAGGTCGGACCCACCCCGGCCAAGGGTCGTGATCTGTCCTTCATTGTTCACGCCCTGGAATCCGGCCACGATCACCACCTTGCCCATTTCCAACTGCTGCGGGATGTCTCCCCCGTGGATATTAATGAGGCGGGCCTTGGTGTGGACGTTGTCCGTGATCATCCCGGCCTGGGCCCCTGTGCGGGAAACCGCCGGCTGCCCCAGTGCGTGCAGGGCGATTGTTGTCAGGGCAATGGTCTCCTGCTCACCGACGGACAGGAGCATGTCCATCTCGCGGTTGTCCGGCTGCGGGTGCAGGGCCTTGGCATCGGCGACCAGGCGATTGGTCACCCCGCCGCGGGCGGAGACCACCACAACCACCTGGTTTCCCTCATCGCAGGTTTCCTTGATCCGTTTCGCGACCGCGCGAATCCGATCCAGGTCCTTGACCGATGTTCCTCCGTATTTCTGTACAATCAGAGCCATAGCGAAAGTAATTAGCCGAGCCGCTGGGCAAAATCGGCGATTCTCAACAGGAAGGGCTTCTGGAGAAGCGACTTGTGGCGTTTCAGCTGACGGGTGGCCGCGGCCATGGCGGCTTCCGAGCAAAGGTGCGTGGTCAGGATGAGGTTGGCGGAGCCCTTGTTTCCATTCGGACGCTGCAGGACACTCTCAATACTGACCCCCTGTTCGGCGAGGATACTGGCCACCTCCGCCAGCACGCCCGGCTGGTCCTTGACCGCGAGGCGGATGTAGAACGAACGGTAGACCTCCTCCGGCTTGGCCAGCTTGAGGTCGTGCCGGTTCAGGGGTTCTTCCGGCATGATCCCGTGGGCAATGGCGGTCCCCGCATCGACAACATCACTGATAACGGCACTGGCGGTCGCGTCCTGCCCGGCCCCGCGACCGATATAGACACTTTCCCCGACAATGTCGCCGGTCACCGAGATGGCATTGAATACGCCATCCACATTGGCTAGAACCATGTCTTTCGGAACGAGGGCCGGCCGCACGCTGGCATAGACATGGCCCTTCTTGAAATCGCGCATGACCAGGCCCAGAAGCTTGATCTTGAAGCCCAGCCGCTGCGCCCACTGGATGTCCTCAAGGGTGATGTCCCTGATGCCCTCGACGGGCATTTTCTTCAGCGGAATCCATTTCCCATGGGCTAGGTAGGCGATGATGACCGCCTTGTGGGCGGCGTCCCAGCCGTCGAGATCGAGGCTTTCATCGGCTTCCACATAGCCGAGCCGGCGGGCATCCTCGAGAATGGCCTCAAAGGACTGCCCTTCCCGTTCCATCCGAGTCAGGATGTAATTACAGGTCCCGTTGAGGATACCGTAGATGAGAGGAAAGTGGTTGACCACCAGTCCTTCACGGAGGGCCTTGATGATGGGTATGCCGCCGGCCACGCTGGCCTCGAAATAGATGTGCGCATCGTGCTTTTTGGCCAGGCGGAAGAGCTTTTCCCCATGGTGGCAAAGAAGGGCCTTGTTGGCCGTGACCACCGTCTTGCCGGCACTGAGGGCAGCCTTGGTCACCTCAAGCGCTTCTTCCGTCCCGCCCATGAGCTCGCAGAGGACGTCAATCCCGGGATCCGTTGCAAGGGACATCGCATCGTCAGTCAGGGCCTTGGCCGGGACCCGGATGGAACGCTTCTTCTTGAGGCTCCGGACAGCCGCCTTTTGCAGCGAAAAGGACGTCCCCATGGTCGCTTCCAGTTCAGCCTTGCGTGAACGCAGGTGCTTCCAGACGCCCTGGCCTACCGTTCCCAGTCCGGCCACACCAATTCGAATTCCCGGGTTTTTCGTCATTCCTTTTTCCCTCCAGCCCGGTTCTCGGTACCAGCAATGAGGCGCTGGATATTGGAACGATGCCGGACAATGATCAGGACCGCAAGGACACTGCACAGGGCAAGGCCGAGGCGGTCGTAGTTAAAGTACCATGCTCCCAACGGCAGGCTGCCGGCAAGAACGATGCTCGCCAGGGAAACATACCGCCAGATGAAAAAGACAATCAGCCAGACCACCGCAGCGACAACAATAACCTGCGGCATGAGCGCGAAGAGCCCTCCTATGGTAGTGGCCACGCCCTTGCCGCCCCTGAATTTCAGGAAGACGGAAAAGCTGTGCCCAAGGATGGCGGCGAATAGGCCGGCGATGCCCAGCGGCTGGGGATCCATACCCGCCTGGCTGGCCACACCATATCCAATAAAGACCGTGGCCACCCCCTTCAGGGCGTCGAGGGCAAAACAGGCATAGCCGTACGGCTTGCCAAGGGCGCGGAGGACATTGGTTGCTCCCGGGTTGCCGCTGCCAATCGTAAAGATGTCGATCCCCTTGGCCTTGCACAGAAGCACCGCAAAGGAAACCGAGCCGACCAGGTAGCCGGCTGCAATGACGATGGCATAGGCAATCCAGGCACTCACCTCAGGCTCCGTTCAGGTTGACCACCCGCAATGCCTTGATGGCCGGGTCGGCCTTGATTTCATCGAGGACCGCTTCTGAGGGCTCGCTGTCGAGGCCACAGATGTTGAGCGCAATGCCGCCCACCGTATTCCGGCTTAAGGACATGTTGGAAATGTTCAGGTTGTGCTTGGCCAGGACCGTCCCGACCATCCCCACGATGCCCGGAATGTCCTCGTTCTCGAGCACCAGCAAGTACTTTTCATCAAGCGGGCTTTCGATGTTGCGCTCGTTGACCAGGGTCAGGCGCGGACTGTGGGACTTCCCGATAAGGGTTCCTTCAATCGAATAGGCCTGGCCGTTGGCTTCATAGGCTTCAATCCGGATCAGCTCGGTGTAGTCCCGCTCAAGGTTGTCCTGGACGATCTCCCCGCCAATGCCGAGACGCTCCATGATCCGGGGCGCATTGACATCGTTGACGTCCGTGGTGATGCGGCGGAGATAGCCGCGCTGGAAGGCCCGGTTGATCGGCTTGACCGTGCTGGTGGCCAGCTTGCCGGAATAGGTGATGCGGATGCGGCCAATCTCCTCCGGGGTCAGCTGCTGGATGACCGTACCCAGCTTGTAGGCCAGGTTGATGTACGGCCGCAGGACCTGAAGCTGCTTCGGATCAATGGAGGGTGCATTGATGGCATTGCGAATCCAGCCACCGGTCAGGGCTTCGTGAATGCATTCGGCCACTTCAAGGCCGACATTTTCCTGGGCTTCCGCGGTCGAGGCACCCAGATGCGGGGTCATGACCAGCTTGTCCAGTTCCCGCAGGGGACTGTCATCGGCCAGCGGCTCCTTGACAAAAACATCCAGCCCGGCTGCCGCCACCTTGCCGCTTTTAATTGCTTCCCCGAGGGCGGCCTCATCGACAAGGCCGCCACGGGCGCAATTGATGATGCGGACCCCGTCCTTCATTTGTGCGAAGGCCTCGGCATTAAGCATGTTGGCGGTGGCTTCCGTTTTCGGCATGTGGACCGTGATGTAGTCCGCGTTCTGGAAGACGGTATCCAGGTCGGCCTTTTTCACATCCAACTGTTCCGCACGGGCGGTGGTCAGGTAAGGATCATAGGCGAGGACGGTCATCCCGAAGGCCTTGGCCCGCTTGGCGACCTCGGATCCGATGCGGCCAAGGCCGAGGATTCCGATCGTCTTCTGGTAAAGTTCGCTTCCCTGAAAAGCCTTCTTGTCCCAATTGCCCCCTTTCATCGAGGCATTCGCCTGGGGGATGGGACGGGCGGAACAGAGAATGTGGGTGAAGGTCAGTTCCGCGGTGGCGATGGTATTCCCGCCGGGCGTGTTCATGACAATGATGCCCCTATCGCTGGCTGCCTCGAGATCGATATTGTCGACCCCTACCCCTGCCCGGCCGACGGCCTTGAGGCGCGGGGCGGCATCAATGATTTCGCGCGTTACGCTGGAAGCGGAACGAACAATAATGGCCTCAACATCTGAGGCCACTTCCTTTAGCGCTTCGGGACTGGAGCCGTAGGCCTCGACGACCTCGACACCTTCCTGTTCCCGGAGATATTGAACTCCGCTCGCTGAAATCTTGTCGGCTATTAGGATTTTCATGGATGCAAAGCCGCGTAGCGTAGATAAACGAAAGTCCGCTTGGCAACCCCTTCTTCCAGTTTCCTTGCCCCGGGGACCGGACTTTTCCCGCCCCGGACTTGCCCACGGGGACCAGAGGCCCTAACTTTCCTCCATGGAGTCATTCGACGTCGTAATCATCGGGGGCGGCTCGGCTGGATACGCAGCTGCCCGGACGGCAAGGGAAACCACCGAAAAAGTCGCCATTGTCGACAGCTCCGCCGAACTGGGCGGGCTCTGCATCCTCAGGGGCTGCATGCCCTCGAAAACCCTTATCTACTCGGCCGAGGTCCTCCACCTGGCCAGGGAGGGCAAGCTCTTCGGATTGGATATTCCCTCCGCCCGGGTCGACATGGCAGAGCTGCACCGGCGCAAGGTGCGCATGATTGATGATTTTAAAAGCTACCGGCAGGAGCAATTGCAGTCGGACCGCTTTAGCCTCTTTCGCGAAAAGGCCCGTTTCACGGGACCGGATACGATCCGGCTGGAGCCCTCCGGGACGGAAATCAAGGCGGAAGCCTTCATCATCGCCACTGGTTCGGTAGTCAATTTCCCGGCCATCAACGGTCTTGACAGCGAGGGCATCTGGACCAGCGACGATGTGCTCGACCTCGCCGAGCTGCCGGAATCGGTCATTGTCCTTGGCGGCGGTGTTGTGGCCTGCGAGCTGGCCCAGTTCCTGCACCGGGTCGGGAGCAAGGTGACCCAGATCCAGCGGAGCCCGATAATCCTCAAGGAAACCTCCCCCGAAGCGGCAAAGGTCGTCATGCAGGCCTTCCGGGACGAGGGCATCAAGCTCTACACGGGGACTCGCCTGAGGGAGATCGAGCGTGACGCCGCCGGCGTTACGGTTCACTTCGAGGAGGGCGACGGGGCCTTCGCTGCTTCCGCCCAGCACCTCGTCAATGCCCTCGGAAGGGTGCCGGCTATCCAGGGACTGGACCTTGAGGCTGCGGGCATTTCCCTCGACCCGAACGGGCAGATCGCCACCAACACCAACCAGCAGACCAGCAATCCCAAGGTCTATGCTGCGGGAGATGTCTGTGGCCCCTATGAAATTGTCCACATTGCCATCATGCAGGGGGAAGTCGCCGGCCGCCATGCCACCGGACGGCCAACGGAACCGGTCAACCTCGATACCCGGACCAGTGTTGTCTTCACCGATCCACAAGTGGCCTCGGCCGGGTTACCCGTCGAGGAAGCGCGGGACAAGGGCATCGAGCTGGTGGTGGCCGAGTACCCCTTCGACGACCACGGCAAGTCCATCCTCATGGAGGCAAAGTATGGTTACGTGAAGGCATGGGCCAACCGGGCGGATGGCCAGCTGGTCGGGGCCGAATGTGTCGGCAAGGATGCCGGTGAGCTGATCCACGCCATGGCGGTGGGCGTTTCCATGGGTTCCCGCGTCGAGGACCTCCTCAAGGTCCACTGGTACCACCCCACCCTGTCCGAAATCTGGAGCTATCCTCTGGAGGACATTGTTGATGAACTTGGGGGTTGAATACCCCAGAAAGGGCGTTTTCCCTCGTCCATCGCGGGAACTTTTGTCAAATTCACCGCCAGTTAAAGCCACAATACCATGGATATATCATCGCTTATCTACATGACCGGCGCCAGCGGGTTTTTCACCTCCCGCGCTTTCATCCCCGCCTTTTTAACCTCCGTCTTCCTGCGCTATGGGCACCACTTTCCGTGGCTGGGCAATGTTGAATTCATTCAGGCCACGGGCAGCGAGCCGACCTGGTTTACCAGCAACTTCACCATTCTCTTCCTCGGCGCCCTCTCCCTCCTGGAGGTAGGGGCTACCAAGATTCCGGAGGCCCAGGAAGCACTGGATCAACTGCACAAGTATACCAAGACAGGCCTGGCAGCCATTACGGCCCTGGGCGTCCTGAATACCCGCGATCTCAGCTTTATCGAACAGACCATCAGCCAGGCCGGCGTCTTTGACATGATCTATTCCGCTTTCTTTGGAGGACTCGTCTTTTTCTTCAATACCCTCCGGTCCGGTTTCATGGAATTACTCATCATCGCGGATCCGGATGATGATCTGAGCTTTCGGACCCTGATAAGCTGGTTTGAGGATATCTGGGCAACGGTCGGGATTTGGTTCCTCTTCCTCTATCCGCTGGCTATGGTAATCTTGGTCGGGATCGTTCTGGGATTCCTTTTCCTGATGAGGAAAGTTGCCGAATACCGGGAAGCCCGCTCCAAGCGGGACTGTCCCACCTGTGACAACCTGGTTTTCGCCTGTGCCCAGACCTGCCCCAATTGCCATACCGAGCAAACCGACCTCAAGGATGTCGGATTCTTCGGCCAGACTGTCGATCGCCCGGCCCGGGAGCTCCATCAGCACGAGTTGCGACTTATCAGCAAGCGCCGCTGCCCAAAGTGCGCCACCCGGGTCACGGAAAGAAAGCTGCCCCAGTCCTGCCCCGCCTGCCGCAACACCATCCTTGGCAAACCGGATGACCAGGCCGCCTATATTGCCCGTGTCCGTAACCGCCTGCCGAAGGTCCTCGGTGTCACCTTTGCCCTCAGCCTGATTCCGGTCATCGGGCTTATTCCGGGAATAATCTACTACCGGATCCAGCTGGTGGGCCCATTCAGGGCCTATATCCCTGCCGGTCGGGGGTTTGTCCTCAGGTGGATGGTTAAGCTGATTTTCCTCCTCCTGATTGCCCTGCAGCTGGTTCCCGGCCTCGGCGGCTTCATGGTCCCGATTATGGCCTTGCTCAGCTACAGCATCTACTCCGGGTATTTCTCCAGTATGCTGGCGGACTAGGGGCGCAAAGGGGTCTGTTAAAAAAGCATAAATAACCCACCCGAACCCAAATTCTCTTGAGGGAGGGTTCCAATTCCCGCAGTCTGCACTATACAAAGGAGCAGCATACTATGCGGGGATTACAGAAATATTCAGACTCTTCAGGAACGGCGGGATTCACCCTTGTCGAAGTTGTCGTAGGCACATTTTTGATGGCTATCGTCTTTACCGCGGCATTCGGGTCCTACTTCCTGGGAATGCGGATTATCGAGGATGCCCGGGAAGAAGTCCGGGCTTCGCAGATCATCCAGAGTGAGCTGGAACGCCTGCGGACGAAGAACTGGGTCCAGTTGACCGATATGTACAACACCAACCCGGTCGAGTTCTTCGAGCCCCAGGGTACCTTCGTCAAGCAGTACGCCAAGGATTATACCGCCTACCGCATCATTCAACAGCACCCTGACGGCAAGCCCATGTACTGGGTGGTGGTTGTTGTCCGCTGGAACAATGCCCGCGAAAAACTTGTCTACCAGCTTTTTACAACCGTCTTCACCAAGGACGGCCTGAACGATTATTACTACCGGGATATTTAATCACACCCATCCATACCATGATGAACAAAAAGCCAAATTCAAAGGCGGGTTTCTCCCTGGTCGAAGTACTGGTGGCCACGGTGATTTCCGTTTTCATTCTCGGATCCTCTTATGCCACCATCATCAGTCTGGCGAAAGGTTCCGAGAGCATGATCAATTTCACCGAGATGAATACTCAGACCCGTACCAGCCTCGAGTTGTTCGCCCGGGATTCCCGGATGTGTGAAAATGTCTATGAGTTTACCAACAACAAGATCTCCATCCTCCGGGAACTCTGGGATTCGTCCACAAACAGCTATACCAAGCGCTACGTCATCTACCAATTCGTCCCGGAGGCGGGCACTTTCACGCGCTCAATCCACCGGGCCAGTCTGGTCTCCGGCGCATATGTCCCCAGTACCTTGATCGAGAGCGAAACCCTGCTCTTCGATGTCGAGGAGATGAATCTCTTTTATTACCGTCTGGTTGATCCGGAAATCCCGAATTATGACCCGATTGCCCGGACCAAACTTGAAGTCAAGCACGTCCAGCTGGAGGCTAAATTGAAGCGAACGGTGCTCAATCTGGACAATACAAATTACATTCTCTCCGCCCGCTTCATGATGAGGAATAAAGATGTTGGTGAATAAAAATTCGAATGGTTCCATTATGATTGCAGCGCTGATCGTGACCCTCGTAACAGGGTCCTTGGTCGGCCTCTTCCTTAGTACAGTCACAGCGGAGGCGCGGAATTCGTATCGCTCCCGGATGGCCTTCCAGGCGGTCAACATCGCCGAAGCCGGGCTGGAATATGCCATCTACGCCGTCAAGAGCGATGTCTGGTCAGCAGATGGCTGGACCTCCAAAGGCTCGGGCTGGTACCGCGACCGGTTCCCCCGGATTGATATTGTCTATCGCAATGAGCGGCGCTCCGCCAAGGTCTATGCCGAGCCCAATCACAGTCCGCCACGAATCATTTCCGAAGGACGGATTGCCAACCGCAATGGCATTGTCATTACCAAGCAGATTTACATTGAACTGGGCAACCGGAGCCTTTTCGCCAATGGCGTCCTCGCCAAGGAGAGCATCAAGTTTAATGGACAGAATATCGCCATCGACAGTTACAGTTCGGGAGCTGGGCCCTATGACACAGTCCTGAACAGGAACGACAAAGGCTCAGTAGCCAGCCTGTCCGTGGTAGAGGATCAACTCAATCTTGGTAACGCGGATATCTGGGGAACGGCCGCGACCGGTGGCAGTGACAAGAGCGAAATCGCCATTCTCAAAAACGGATCTGTTCGCGGTGAAGATACACCCGCCGGGATCCGGGTTGACCCCGACCGGATCGCCCTCGACTTTTATGCCTCCCTCCCCGATCCGGAAGTGATTACTT
Source organism: Puniceicoccaceae bacterium (assembly GCA_040830445.1). Lineage (GTDB taxonomy): Bacteria > Verrucomicrobiota > Verrucomicrobiia > Opitutales > Oceanipulchritudinaceae > Oceanipulchritudo. The sequence goes on along the minus strand of JBFOLZ010000058.1, from coordinate 4,914 downwards.
TCAGCAGCTACAGCACCATGCCGTCCGCCACCGCTTCAGCGACCGGCAAATACGATGTCTACAACCTCGGAACGGATGACAGCGCGGTGGAAACCTATTATTACCAGAACCTGGAGCTCAAATCCAAGGAGGCGATGATTATTTACGGGGATGTCGTTCTCAATGTGGAAGAGGACGTTGATATCAACGGAACGGTTATCCTGGCCAAGAAGGGGGACGTCCTTCCAGATGGCTCCATTGTCTCGCGGGATGCTACCCTGGAAATCAATGTCGGGGATGACTTTGTGGTTGGTGGTCCGCAGGCAGCGTTCCTCAATGGTGGAGCCATTGACTCGGAACTTCTGGTCCGCAGTGACACCGACCCCGGCAAACCGGTTGATGTCCTCCTGACCAGTTTCGGTACACCGACGTCGACCGACGGCCCCGTATTCAAATTGCATGGTAATGGCTCCTTTTCCGGTGCCGTCTATGCCCCGAATGCGGAAATCTCCCTCGATGGTTCAGGCAAGGCTGGCGAGATGTTCGGCGCGGTTGTCGGCAACACAATCGACTTCGGGGGTGGTTACCAATTCCACTACGACGAGGACCTGGCCGACCTGGAGGATGAGGACGCCAAGAAAGTTACTCGCTGGGTAGAGTTGACAGATGCCGGTGAGCGCCAGAAAATGGCGTCCATCCTAAAGCATGGCTTCTGAGCATATTCACGTTGTCGATCCTTCTCTTTCCGTCTACGTCAAGCTATGGCTCCTGGCACTGGCCGGGTTGGCTATCCCCTCCGGGGTAGCTTACTTCTGGCCGGACATGGGCTGGGTCGGGCAGACGGAGAGGGCCCTGCAGCAGTCCATCGACGAACAGCAATGGATTGAGCCCTGGCAGCCCATTGACCAGAAGTCCTTTTCCTCAGGCTGGGTTCGCTGCTCCTCGCTGGAGGATGCGGTCAAGCTGGATCAACAGGTGGATGACGGTCATCTGCATACCGGTCGACTTGTGTTATCGGAAGGAGGGCTTGCATGGCGGGCTCCGTAGGCATGGGCCCTTCCGGGCGGCAGCGCGTCTTTGTCCTCGTCGACAAGGGTACTGCTCAAGGCGTCTTTACATCATGGGAAGCCGCTGAAACCTACGCGGATGAGCATAAATTCTCCCTCGATCGCCTGATGGAGTACGTCACCCGGAGCGATCATCCGGACCACTTGCACCTCATGGCCGCCCAATGGGAGGGCGATTGGCAATTCCAGGGTGAGTGGACAAAGCAGGCCCCAAAGTGGCAAAAGCCACCCAGGAAGGTCCGCTTGGATCATTATCACGCCAAGGGGGGCGGCTTTCAGTTGCTGCGCCAGAAGGAATTCACCTGGGAATCGGGGCTGCTCTGGAAAGTCAACCCGATGGCACCCGAGGAAGCCCTGAAGACGGATCTTTCTTCCACAACGGGCGTTTCAAAGACAAGTTCTGAGCAAAAGCCTTCCCTGGCACCCCTGAAGTCAATTGAACCCGGCAGCAAGACGGCGGACCAACCGGCAGAGAAGGAAGCATCTGACAGTGAGTCCCAGGAGGCCATCAGGAAACCACCTGCCGGGCCGGCCGGTCCAACCCTTTCCCCGGCAGGCATCGGTGCGGAAGACAGGCCTCCCCCACCCGGCCAGAAACCGTCCAAGTCCCTCGTCACTGAACCGGAACCACCGATTGATGAGCAGCCCTCCGCCCCTGCGTCAGGTAAAGATTCCCCGCAAGCGCCCAAGAAGCAGAAGTTGACCACGGTGGAACCGGGACAAAAGCCGAAAAAGCCCGCCAAGGATGAAGCGAAAGCGCCCAAGAAAGGGGAGCCCTCCAAGTCGCGCATCACTTTCCAGAAGAAGTCCCCCTTGCGCCTGAAGTCCAAGGGAGCGCCCGAGCCCATTCCTTCCTTCAAGCCGGCTGTAGCGGTGCCCGACATTGCCGGGGGAGGACAATCCAGTGTGGAAATGGCCCAGCAACAGCAGGAGGCACGCAGGAAGGAAGCCGAGGAAAAGGAAAAGGCCGAGATGAAAGTCCGGAGGGTTTGGTCAATCCGGCTCATCCTGACCATGGTCTTTATCATCACCTGCTGGTCGGCAGGGGTGCTCTATGTATTCCGGCCGGAACCGACCGCCGCCAATATCCTGATGGAGGTTTCCAGCCTGAACTCTGCCCGGAAAAAAATCATGGAACCGGAGATGGTCTTCTTCCAGTTGCCTGTGGATCCTGTCCATCAGGACCGCTGGATCCAGTCGCTGCAGCTGCAACCTTTGCGGGAAGGACAGGTCATTTCCATACCGACCTACCACGCCTTTGACACTTGGGAAAAGCCCTCCGGCTTTATCCGCCCGCCTTACTCTGAAACCGAGATTGACGAATGGTGGGACCTGCGGTTGCGGGAAATCCGCTATGGATTCGTCCACCGCTGGGAAGACGGGACCATCCTGATCCTTGACCTTGAGTCCGACAGCATGATCGGCTGGGCCAAGGCAAAGAACCTTCCCGAAATCCTCAACTAAGGTCGATTCCCGCCCTAGAAAATCTTTTCCAGGGTAACTGCTTTCCCTTCGAGCAGGTAGGCCTCCTCGAAAGTCGCCTTTGAGAGAAGCACCACATCATCCTCACGGTCATGTGGAGCAGCGACCTTGACATGCTCGGAACGCAGTCCGCCCAGGTACCAGCGACTGTCCGCCATGTAGATGAGGTCACCCTCTTCCGCCTTCAGTGTATTCATCGTGGAGGGGGAAATACGGATAACGTTGTGTTCCAGGGACTCATCGAAGGCCACCGGCAGGTGACGGGCCTTCTTGCCAACCGCATGGTTGGGCTTGCCACCCTTGTACTTGGCCATCCCCTCGTCGATGGTATCAACGGTCAGGCCGGCTATCTCCTCGGCGTCCCGCGGCTGGGTGAAGAGGGAAATCCCGACCCCGAAAATTCCGGTCACAACCATGCCGAAGAGGGCCCGCATGTAGATGTAGACATCGTTGTCGGGGCCGCAAACAAACTGGGAAAGCGGATCAATCCAGTCCGGGCGCCAGTTGGTGATAAGGGTGAAAAGGGCCCCTACCAGCATCGAGATACAGGCCGCGGGCGCAGTAAACCGCTTCCAGAATACCCCGAGGAAAATGGTCGTCACGATGGAGGGGATAATAACCATGATCCCCTTGTAATGGATCTGCATCAGGCTCCCCCGCTGCTGGGCAAACCAGATAACCAACAGCACCCCGACCACGGTAGCAATGACGGACGCCCAGCGAGCCGCCTTGAGGTAGTGCTTGTCGTCAGCATCGGGCTTGATGAGCGGCTTGTAGATGTCGTAGATGCCAATGGCGGCACAGGCATTGATCAGGGTGTCAATGGTTGACATCAGGGCGGCCGTCAGGGCGGCGATGACAAAGCCGAAGAGGATCGAGTTCTGATGCAGCGTCTCCCATGTAACAACGATGAAGGTATGGAAGGTGTTTTCGATCTGAACGGCATTAATTCCCTCGAGCGCACCTCCCTCAACGGCCTGCTTCATGACCAGTGACTTGGCAACCCAACCGACTGCACCAACAATGATGGCGGAGATGGGCAGCGTCACGATGACATTGAACAAGGCTGCCTTGCGTCCGTCATGCACGCTCTTGATGGCAAGGTAGCGCATGATGAAGCCCTGGTTCATGAACGAGAAGGCAATACTCCCGGCAAGCGCCTCACCCCAGAATAGGCCGGCCGTATTAAACTTGGGATCATCCGTCAGGTGGACAAAGGGCAATCGGTGTGACTCGGGGAGATAAGCCCACCACTCACTGAAGCCACCCAAGGCCCAAATTCCCGCCATGATGGCCAGGCCCCCGGCAATATAGAGCATGACGCCCTGGAAGAGATCGGTAAAAATAACCGCTGTCTGCCCGCCAAAGGTGACGTAGGCCCCCAGGAAGAAGGCCACGACCGGCACGGAATAAAGGATCGGCAAGCCAAACATGCCCTGCAGGGCAACCCCGATGGTGAAGAGGTTGTACCCGATGTAGAAGAACATGTAGGCCATGATAATGCACACGGCAATGTAGCGCGCGGTGCGGTTGAAGCGGCGCTCGAAGTATTCCGGGATCGAGCGGACCCTTGCAAAGTAGATGATGGGCAACCAGCCGAACATGAAGAACGGGACGATGAACCAGTCGTTCATGTAGGTCATCGTGCTGCTGGTACCCGTCAGGAATCCCTGCTCGGAATACTTCAGGTAACTGTAGCTGCCGATGCCGGTGGCCACCATGCTGGCTGCAGCCAGCCACCAGGCAAATCGCTGCCCACTGAAGAAAAAGTCGTTAATGTCCCGGCTGAAGCGGGAAAAATAGGTCCCGAAGCCGGTGATGAGGATGAAGTAACCAACGACAATGACGCCGATGACGATGGTCGCGGTTAACGGAAGATCGATGCCGAATCCCTCTTGCATGCTGCTATACCCCCAGGTAAGGAATGTTCAATGAGGCGACAATCCACAGGGCGTGGACCACGGCGAAGAAAATGAAGCCCAGCATCAGCACCCAGAACCAGATTTTGTCATGGCCCCGGTCGAGCTGGCAGGCGCCCGTCCGCAGGATGATGAATATCCCCATCATGAAGAAGCCAGCCCCAAACCCATACAGGTAAAGGTAGCTGGTCCAGGGATTATCAGTGCCCAGCCAGCTGATAATCAGGCGCGGATAGGCATAGATGTAAATCAGGAGAACCGCGGTCACCGCCAGCCCAAGGGCCACCGAACGCGGGGAAGGAAGATTTTTTGTCGTCATGGTCGAGAAGTGGACAAGTGCGATGAAATTGTCCACCCGCTCAATGCCTGTCAAGTTTCCCCCGTTGATTCCTAAGAAGCGCTTTAGCGTGTAAGCTCACCCCTGCTAAACATAAGCACACCTGATAGGTTTGACAACCTTTCCTAAT
>JBFOLZ010000057.1:0-61328 GCA_040830445.1 Puniceicoccaceae bacterium | reverse complement strand
TTTCTTTGCCGGCACGCTGGCATGGTTGCCGATGGTCCTTGTGGCGGTCCTTTCGCCGCCCGCACTGGTGGGTTCCCTGATCCGACTCTACACCGGTCACACACTGAAGGAATCCCTTGATGTTCCTGAGGTTATCCGCGAGGTCGTGCGGCACTTGCGCGAGTGCATCTTTCCCCTCCTGCAGTACTATGGGATGCTGATTCTCGGCTGGCCCCTGTTGGGGTTTGCCGTCTTCCTGGCCACCCTGCCACTGCTGGCACAGTTGATACTGGTCTTCCGGAAGATGCATGAGGACTTGAAAAGTGGCGTAATTTAGGTATCTGCATTGGTCTTTTCAAGGAACTGAGCCATGCCTACCTACGAATACGCCTGTCAAAACTGTGGTCACGACCTGGAGGTCTTCCAGCGCATGTCGGACGACCCGCTCGAGGTATGTCCTTCCTGCAGCGAGCCGTCCCTGAAGCGGAAAATCGGACTGGGGGCCGGTATCATTTTCAAGGGCGGCGGCTTCTACGAGACCGACTTCAAGGACCGCAAGGGAAGTTCTTCCAGCGACACCGGAAAGGCCGAGAAGAAGCCGGAGAAGAAGAAAAATGCCTCCAAGCCGGCTGAAAAAGCGGCTGACTGAGCTGATCTGGCTGCCATCCGGTAAAATCCCCGTCAAAGTTGGGGGACCCTGCCACATCCGACCTTGCCTCAGTTGGATGCTTTGCCTATTCCATTCAACTAAAGTCGAATTCACATCAAGCAGCAGGAATCATGAGCCCACAAAAGGAACCCACCGGACCGCGGATGTCCTCCGTTATCATCATTGGCGTCCTGACCTTCATCCTTGGCAAGATGTTGGGACTGGCCAGCCTCGTGACCCAACCGGTCATCATCGTGAACAAGGAACCAAATCCTGCCAACGTGGTCCCCGGCACGGTCTACTACCAGAAAGGCACCAGCTCCGGGCGCACCGTCTGGCGGGCCAAGGAGGAAGCCTGGAAAGAAGGAACGGTGAGTGTTCTCTCGCTCAGTGAAGCCGAGCTCAACCAGTGGGGCCGGGACCGCTTCAAGAAGACCCCTTCCGCACCCTCTGAAGAGGAAGGTTTCATGGATCGCCTGCAACTTCATGTTTCAGCGGTCAATTTCCGCATTATGGAGGATGAGGTACAAATGGCCTCCGAGGTTCGTATCGGGGACTTTTTCGGCGATCGCACCTTTATTTATCAGGTCCAGGGCCACTTTGAATCAACCGCGGACGGAGTTAAGTTCGTTCATGAAAAGGGGACATTGGGAAGCGCTCCCCTGGGACACTTCCCGGTTTACGGGGACGTGCTCTTTTCCCTCGTCTCCGGAAGCCTCGAAGAAACGCCCCAAATGGAATGGCTGGCGGAAAGCCTGGCCACCCTGGAATCGATAGAAATCGAAGGCGGACAGGTCATCCTGCGCCGGCGGGCCCAAGGCTAGCCGATGGACGGGGCGGACGGACAAGCCGCCAAGCGGGTGGCCCTGCTGTTCACCCAATTCCCGGTGGCAACCGAGACTTTCCTGCAAAGGGAAGTTATCGCCCTGCAGCACGGCCAACGCAACTGGCCCGTGTTTGCGCTGTGGCCGACGACGGAAGGAGGGGTCGAGAGCATGACGGCGGACCACACCTTCCATGGATGGCACCTGCTGACTCTTTTCTGGTGGATACCGTACTGGACGATACGTCATCCAAAGGCCATGCGCAGCCTTGCCGAAGCCCTTGTTTCTGCCCGGATACCGAACCTCATCAACTTCGCCGAGACGCTCCTCGGGCTCGCCTATGGCATTGCCCGGGCGCGGGCTTTGGCGGGCCGTTTTGATCATTTTCACGCAGTCTGGGCCTCCGCACCTGCCACGGCTGCATGGGCCCTGTACAAGTTGACCGGCACACCGTTTTCAATGTCCGGCCATGCCTATGATCTCTACGAGGATGGCGGGGACGGCCTTCTGGAGGTTAAGATTCCCGAAGCCCGATTTATCCGTACCTCCACCGACACCGGTCGCAACCGCTGGAAACAGCTCGGCTGTCCCGGGGAGAAAGTCCATGTCATCCGCCGGGGCTTGTCGAAGCTTCCCAAGCTGGAGCAGGGGCCGGACACCGTACCGCAGGAACCCTACAAGCTTCTCGCCGTTGGCCGGCTGGTGGAAAAGATGGGCTATTCCATGCTCCTGGAGATTCTTGCGGGGTTGAAGCAATCCCGCTTTCCGTTCCAGGCCACCCTTGTCGGAAGCGGGCCGCTGCTGGGAAAATTGCAGCGCCGGGCGAGGCGACTGGGCCTTGAGGATTGCCTTGAATTTGCAGGAGGACTGCCCTTCCGCGAAGTGACATGGCATTACCGGGAGGCCGACCTTTTCCTTTTCAGCGGGCAGGTTGCCCGAAGTGGGGACCGGGCCGGATTTCCCAATGCCATTGGGGAAGCCATGGCATGGGGCGTTCCCGTATGCGCCAGCTTCGTCGGGGCTGTGCCGGAAGGTATCCAGGATGGTCAAACCGGACTTCTCTACCGGAAGCCCGATGAGGCGGTGGCTAAAATCCCTGCGTTGTTCGCTGATCATGCGCGTTATGCGGCGATCCGGCAATCCGCGCGCCAGTGGCTTGAGAAGGAGTTCGATGCCAACCGGAACATGGAACGGTTTGCCCGGCTGGTGGAGGCGGCTTCCGCCTGATTAAAGGACGTCCGCGAAGCCGTTCCGCAGTTGACTGAAGCCGAAATACCCAATCACAACGGATACCAGCCCGACCAGGTAGAGGTAGACCAGTTTGTCCAATTCGATGGGAATATTCCAGAGGAGGACATCCCTTGACAACTCGATAGCCTGCAGGACCGGATTGTACTTCAACCAGGCGTAAATGGGTTCGGGAATGCGGCTGCTGGGGTAGAAAACCGCGCTGGCGTAAAAGAGCACCTGGCCGAGAAAGCTCATCAGGTGCTGGGAATCCCGGAAATAGACGCCCAGGGCGGAAAGGATGTAGCTCAATCCCAATGAAAGGAGCAGCATCGGAAGCAGGATGAGAGGAAACCACAGAGCTTGCCAGGTCAGGGAGACACCTGCCAGCAGAAGGGCGGCCAGGGCCATCAGGCAACTCATCAAGGTCCGGAAAAATATCGATCCGACCAATGCCGGAGGGAGGATATGGAGCGGGAAGACGACTTTCTTGACCAGATTCTGGTAGGAGAGGATCAGGACTGGTGATTGACCCATGGATTCGGTGACCAGACCCATGACTGTCAGCCCGATGAAGATGCCCAGCGGATAGTCAAAGGGCCCCGGATTTTCAGCGATGCCGAACTGGCCGCCCATGATCAACCCGAAGACCACCGTGAAGAGGCCCAGCATCAGCAGCGGATTGAGAAAAATCCACAACAGGCCGAGCCAGCTTCCCTTTGTTTGCCGCTCAATATGGCGCAGAGTGAAACCAACCAGCAGCTCCCGGTGTTGAAAGAAGCGTCGTTTTGACTGATTTTTCTCCTTATCTACCATGTTTGGCCTCAATGCTGCTCAGTATTCCAACGGCGGAAAGCCTAATTTGTTGCAATTCATGACTCAGCCACCACCCGCTTTAATAACTTGCTTAGCAAAGCGCATTCCCTAGCTTTGACTCCTTTTGCTTAACCGACCTGACCGTGCCTGTCCCGAATAAAATCAAGACTTTCTTCAACCGCCGTAACAGCATTTTGCGCCGTTGCCGCGAAGACGAGGCAACGCGTGCCCGGCTTAAGTACAATCCCTGGTACCATCATATGGAACGCCAGGAAGGGGCTCATGTCTGGATTGATGGCCGCAAACTGCTCATGATGAGCAGCAACGACTATCTCGGCCTGAGCAGTCATCCCAAAGTTATTGAAGCCGGGGAGGAAGCCCTCAAAAAGTGGGGTAGCAGCACGACTGGAGCCCGCCTGGCCAACGGCTCGCGGGCTTACCACCGGGAGCTGGAGCTCGCCCTGGCCCAGTTTGTCGGCAAGGAGGATTGCCAGGTGCTTTGTGCCGGCTATCTGGCCTGCATGGGGGCCGTCATGACTTACGCCCAGCGTGGCGACCTCATCCTCGTCGACCGGAATGTGCACAGTTCCCTCTGGTCCGGGATTGGGCTCAGCGGTGCCCGGGTGGAGCGTTTTTCCCATAATAATCCTTCCGATTTGCAGGATATCCTGACAACCGAGCCGCGGGAAATGCCGAAAATGGTGGTTATCGAGGGGGTTTATTCCATGGAGGGCCATATCGCCCCGATCCAGGAAATCATTGAGGTTGGCCGGGATTACAACTGCTTTTTTGTGGTCGATGATGCCCATGGCTTTGGAGTCCTGGGTGACCGTGGACAGGGAACGGTGGGCTATCTTGACCGGACCAATGAAGTGGATGTCATCTGCGGCAGCCTGTCGAAGTCGATGGCCAGCACGGGGGGCTTCATTGCCGGCTCAAAGGAGGTCATCGAGTATCTCCGGACCCACAGCAAGCAGACGATTTTCAGCGCCGCCATCAGTCCCAGCCAGGCGGCTTGTGCCCAGGCGGCCCTGCAGGTCCTGCAGGACGAACCGGAACACCGGGAACGGTTGTGGGAGAATACCCGCTATTACAAGCGCCTCCTGAACCAGCTGGATTTGGACATCTGGGATAGCGAGACCCCGGCCGTGCCGATTGTCATCGGGAACAAGGAAAAGACCTATCGGGTCTGGAAACAGTTGCTCGAAGATGACATTTTCACGGTTATTGCCATCGCTCCCGCGGTCCCGCCGGCCAAGGACCTGATCCGTACAGCAGTCTCTGCGCGGCACACCCGCGAGGACCTGGAACGGGTCGCTGAATCCCTTGCCAAGGCCTTCAAACGGGGCTGAACAGCCCATGTCGACCTTATTCTTCGACACCACCAAGTCGCGTAAGCAAGGCCACTTTTCCGGACTGAAACGGGTATCCGCGCGCCTTTGGGACGCCTTTTCGGATTACGAATTCCTCGATTTAAAGGCGGTTCACTGGTCCTCCCTGAGGCGAAGTTACGTTGATTCTCTTTCCGGCAAGGCCATAGGGACGGGCGAGACCAGCGATTTATTTCTCACTCCGGAGGTCTTTGCGCTTCGGGAGCGACCCTTCAGCCGCAGTTGGCTGGCCCGGTTCCGGGGCAGGTCAGCCAGTCTCTTCTATGACGCCATCCCGTTCTTTCATCCGGAGATAACCTGGCCCCATAGCGTGCGCCGATTCCCGCGCTGGTTCATGGACCTGGAGCATTACGACCAAGTATTCTTCATTTCCAGGCACGCCATGGAGGAGGCGGGCAAAGTGCATCAGCTGACCGGGCTTCCCCGGTTGGAGGGGACCGTTTTGCCAATTGGATGCGATTACATGGAGCAACCCCCGGTCAATAATCCCGATCCGGTGCCGGTCCTGCTGAATGTTGGAATTTTGGAACCACGCAAGGGACAGGATTGCCTGCTGAGCGCCTGCGACCGGCTCTGGATGGAGGGCTTTGAATTTAAACTGGTCTTTCTGGGCCGGGTGAACCCCCATTATGGCCGGCCTTTGCAGGAGCGAATCAACCTGCTCCGGGAATCCGGTCGGGACATTGAGCATGTCGAGCAGGCCGATGACGCCTGCCTTGCCGAATGGCACCAGCGGGCCAGCCTGACGGTCCAGCCCTCCCGGGCGGAAGGCTTTGGCCTGCCAGTCCTCGAATCCCTCTGGGCGGGGTGCCCGGTCCTGGCCTCGGACCAGCCCGGGCTGGACTCGGTTCCCGGATTGAAGGGGGTGGAGGTATTGGACGAAGTGAGCGAAGGAGCAATTGAGGCAGCATTGAAACGCTTTCTGGAAAGCCCGGAGGAATTGACCGCCTTGCGCGGGTCGATTTCCAGCAAGGAACTACCCACGTGGACAGATTCCGCCCTGTTTGTGCTTCAGCAGCTCGGCTTGAGCATCAATTCCTGAAAGAGCTCGAGCAGATCTTCGGCCGTATTTCGCATAGTGCGCACCGGTCGGCGGGATGCTTCCCCGGAGAGTCGCCTGTAAAGATCCGCGTCCTTGAGAAGGGACTCCAGATCTGAGCGAATGCCGGCAGGGGACCCGTCCGAGACGAGGCAGCCGCCACCTTCGGCCAATTCCTCCAAGGCCCCGCCCCGGGTCGTGACAACGGGCAAACCATGGGAGAGTGCTTCCAGGACAGGCATCCCGAAGCCCTCATGGAGGGAAGGATAGGTGAAAATATCCGCCTCTTCGAAGAGCTCAAGCAGGCGGCGATTGGAGACCGCTCCCTCCCACTTGATGGGACGGCCCTTTGCCGTCAGTTCGCGGATCCGGTCTGCGGCAGCGGACCCGGTTTCCCGATTCAGCATCCCGGCCAACCGCAGCTTGAAGGACATCCCGGATGCCCACAGCTCTTCACAGGCCTCCAGCAGGCCGAGGTGATTTTTGCGGGCTTCCAAAGTCCCCACCATCAAGACCACCGGATTGGCCGGCAAGGTATCCGGCCTTGCGTTTCTTTGACCACTGCTCAACTGGCTTCGCAGCCCCAACGGGATGACGGACGTGAGCGCTTTCCCAACAATCCCTTCCTGATCCCAGAAGCTGAGCAGATCTGCCCGGCTGGCTTCGGATATGCAGGTGACATGGTCAAACTCAGCCAGTTTTCGCAGGTAGGCAGGGAATCGTTCCACGGTCCTGGCCGGCGTCCATTGCGGATGCTTCAGGGCGATCGCGTCATAAAAGTAAGCCACCCTTGGCAGGCCATGGAAAATGGTCGAATTTGAGAGGACCGCCTCCCGTGACGGGTCGAAGATTTCCGGACAAAACAGGCCTTGGACCGCTTGGATGTTTGCCGGTTTCCGGGTCACCCTTCGGAAGTAGCCCCTTGCTTTCTGCAGGGTGGACCAGCGGCTCGAGCGCCTGGCTGGCGGTTCAGCATCCGTGGCTGGCACAAGGTGGGCTTTCTCGTCATTGTCCAGCCCCCGCCATTGGGCGGCAAACCGGTCATAGACTATCGGAACGACCGCTCCCTGCAATTCGCGGGCAAGGTTGCGACAGACCTGCTGGATTCCGGTCTGGGCACCTGTGTGTGTCGTGTGCGTGAGATCAATGGCCCACATTGTCTGTCCAGCATAACGAATGTATCGACAAGGCAACCTGTAATCGTCGTGGCATTGCTTCCATCCTTGCCCGTCGTGGATATTTCCCCACCCTTGAAGTGATGACTGGAGAGGGCTCAGGCGTGGTCCATGAAAGCGACGGGCGGGAGCTGTTCCTGGAGGCCTGCCGCTCGCCCGAGGCCGCGGGGAATTTCCTCAAACCGCATGTCGGCCAACTGGCGGAAAGGGTGGCGCAGTTAAGGGCCCGCTGGAATGCCCTCAAGGCAGCCAATGTACCGTACAGGGTGGTTGTTCCGGAGCCGGCTTTTAACATGGTCTGCCGGGAGGAAGACCTCGGCGCCTTGTCAACCTTGGAAAACCCGGCGGCTGTCTCCCTTGATGTATTCGACACCTGCCTCAATCGCCTTTTGGAGTCACCTTTGGATGTCTTCCAAATGATGGGATACGCCCTTGAAGCGAAGACGGGGCTTCCCGCCAACACCTTTGCCTCGGCACGGGTTGAGGTGGAGAACGCCTTGCGCTCAGCAGGCCTGGAAAAAGGGACCCGGGAAGATACCTCCTTCAGCGACATCTATAAGGAATTGGAGTCACGGTTTCAATGGGACCGGGAAACCACCGAAGCTATCCGGGCCTTTGAATTGTCCCTTGAGCAATTATTCTTGCGAGCCGTTCCGGAAATTCAGGAATTGGCCAAAAAATGGAAGCGGGAAGGCGTTCAGATGGCCTATACTTCGGAGATGTACCTGCCGTCTGAGACACTCCGGCAGCTTCTCAAGACTGCCGGTTTCCCCGTTGATGACCTATCCGTCCTTACCTCGGGCGAAACGGGATTCAGCAAGGGAACGGGTAAGCTTTACGACCTCACAGTCCGCGAACTGGGGACAGAGGGTATCGTCCACATCGGCGACAATCCTGAGACGGATGGGACCATCCCGGCAGCCAGGGGATTCACCTCGCTGGTCGTCAGGACCGCCAAAGCCGTCTATGCGGATCTATTTTCAAACGTGCTCCATGCAGTGGGTACAGAACCCGGTGTAACCGGGGATATGGATTTCTGGGAGAGGCTCGGTTATCAGGTTGCAGGGCCCCTTCACTTTGCTTTTGCCACCCACTTGTACAGGAAATGCCAGTCCCTTGGGTGTGAACGAATCCATTTCCTTTCCAGGGATGGATGGTTCCCGCGCAAGGTTTTCCAGAAGATCCAGTCAGCCTGGGGAGTAGTAGCCAAGGACCACTACCTTTATGCATCCCGGGAGTTTCTCGGCCTTGGGTCGATGACTGATATCGACCCTGATGATTGGGAATTCATCCTCAAGGCCAGCCCGCTGCTGGAATTGCGGGATGTCTTTGAGCGCCTGGGCATCCCCGCCCAAGACTATGAACCAGTCTGCCATAAGATGGGGCTGGGGGATCCGGAACGGCGGCTTTGCCATCACTGCGGTTACCTGGATCCACAGGACCACGGACGCCTTTACCATGCCATTTGCCAGTGCATCGAACCCTTCCATCTACACCGCAATCATGTTGCCTCCAGGCTGCGTGAATATCTTCAGGATACAGGTATGTTCAACGGTAGCTCCATGTTTGTTGACATCGGCTGGGGCGGTTCTTCCTTCCGGGCAATTCAGAAGCTGGCGCCCGGGGACAAGACGCCGCACGGCGCCTATTTTGCCCTCTTCAATGAATTTGGCCCGGGTACGAGCGCGTATTTTACGGATGCCAGCAATACCCAGCGCCAAGCGCTTCTGATGGGCTCCATTGCCCTGATGGAATTCCTTTTTGGATCGCCCGAATCAACGGTCAGGTACATGGACAGGGGGAGCGGGGAATGGATGCCTGTATTCAGGGAACCACTACCCACCTATGACATTGAAGCATGGACCGGGATGGAAAGGGGTGTCCTAAAATTCACGGATCGCATTCTGGAAATACTTCACCGCGCACCCGACGGAGACGGACTGGCAAGGGTGGAGGACGTCCTGAAAAGGTGTATCTTTGAGCCAGACAAGGAGGCGCTGCAAAAGCTTGGCCCGCTCAGCCACGGGGAGGGGTGGGGTACCCGCCACCGGCTGAGAATGCTGCCGGCTTTCAAGACCCGGCCGGCGGAACCCGTCCTGCATGAGGCTTACGGCTATTGCCCATGGAAACCAGGCCTGAAGCGCATACTGGAGCTGGGGCTTGCCTGAGTCAGGCCCACTGGGCAAGTTCGCCGGCACAGCGCTTCGCCAGTGCGGAACGGGCCGATGGATCCGCATAGTCCGTCAGGAAATCGCGGGCCAGACGCCTCCCGAACGATTGCAGGTAACTGTTCCCCCTGCTGTCCTCAACGGAGGGGAGGAAGGCTGAGAGGTGATCGGCAAAGGCCTCCGCCGAATGCTGCTCTTCCAGCAGTTTCCGTCCCGCCTCACCGGCCCTGAAAAACGCCTCCGGATCGGCCGCGAACTGCTGCAGATGCCGGATAAGATCCGGCTTCTCGTTGTCGGGATCCACCATGGCAACGGTGTTTTCCGGAAGCGTTGAGTAATAGGCGATCCGGGTCACGATTGAGGGAAGCGAGAAGTTCCACAGGCGCAGTTGCGTGGCGGAGGATTCCCCCCGGCTGGGCCAGCGCAGATTGATGCAGAGGTCGGATTCCTCCAGCAGGGTGTCCAACCCGGCATCCGGCAGGTATCCTTTCAACGTCACGGATGATTTGATTTTCAGTTCCCTGGCCCAGGTCCGCAGGTCCCTTTCATCGTATTTGCCGGCGATGGTGATCCTGAACCGGTCGCTGACGCCGCTTTCGGCGAAGGCTTCCATGATCTGCCTCAACCGCCTGTTGGGATTGGTGAGAAAGCCGAAGACGACAATGTTGTAGACCTCCCGCTTCCTTGAGGTCCGGTCAATGGGCGGGTGAAAATCCCCCTTGTTCAAGTAGGGAAGGGGCGCATAGAGCACGGGCGCCCTGGTCGCTTCCCGGATTGGCCCGACATTCAGCGGGTTGTGGGTGATGACGCCGCGGGCATTCCGGACAACGTATTCAAACAATGGATACTCCATGACCAGCTTGTCATTGTTGACAACCCGATTTTCAAGGAAGTCCTGTCCATGCTGAACCGCGTCGGGACCCCCGTAGCGGCAAAGAATGTCAAAATACTGGGCCAAGCCTCCGCCCTTCTCCAGGCAAAGGTTGAGAATGGTCTCATGCAGGGCGAGGTCGTGCAAGACGATGATCCCGGGGCAACTACGGGCAACCGCGATGATTTCACCATGGAAGTGGATATGGTTGCCGACATGGTAGACGGGCAATCCATCCCGGTGCAGCTCTTTCCAGTTGATGGTCCTGGCGGTGAAGGACTTGATCGGGCAGACGGCGTCGGCTGAGGAATTCCAGCTCTCGTTACCGGTGTAGACAGTCAGATCAAACCGCGAAGCCAGGGTTGGGAGGATCCGGGCGGTGACATTGCCAATCTCCGTTTGTTCGGGAGGCAGCGGGCTGAACCAGGCAAGTTTCATTTGACCAGGCATTCTGCCACATGGTCCCATGTGATGTCCAGGTCCTCATAGCGCTTGCGGGCCCGTAACCCGGCTTCCCTGGCAAAGGCGGTGGAGGACCACAAGGCATCCATGGCCTTGGCGAGTTCACGGGGATCGGAATCCGTGACAAGGCCTTCCTCCTCGTTGCGGATGAATTCTGTCGGTCCGCCCGAATCGGCACAGGTGATGACCGGCTTTGACGATAACATGCCTTCAAGGGTAATGTAGCCGTAGTCCTCCATGTGGGGAATAAAAAGCACGCCCCGGCACCCCGCATACAACTCAACCATTTCCTCAAAGGGAATCCTGCCAAGGAACTGGACCCGCTTTTCCACCTTCAGCTTGCGCGCCAGTTCCTTCAGTTCGTTCAGGTGCCTGGGATTGTCAGGCGAACCGGAAAAGCGTATATTGACCGGCTGTCTGGTCAGGGCGAGGGCTTCCATGGCCAGTTGCTGGCGTTTGACGGGAGTCAGCCGGCTGGGAAAATAAAGATAGTCCCCGAAGGGACCGGACCGGAAGACCGTGGCATTTTCCGGCGGATGATAGAGGAGGGTGGATGGCAGCCCGCAGTAGGTTTCCAGCCGGCTGGCAACTGTTTTGGACATCGCGTAAATCCGTTTGGCCTCCGGAAGCAGGGCTCGGTCGATGGATTCTATGGAATCCCGTATGGCCTTGCCGTTCGGATAGTGGGAGATGTCGCAGTGTTCACCGTCCCACATTTCGTAGGCCGTCCTGTGCTGGTGGACCAGAAAGGTAACCTTGTTCGGATGGCGCACATGATAGGTCGGGAACTTGAGCCCGATTACCCGGTCAATCGGTACACCGTTGACCTCCGTCAGGTCAAGTAAGCGGCAGGCCAGCACATGCTCGTGAATGCGCTCCGGCGGGTACCATTTGAAGGGTATCCGGACCAGCTCGACTTCGTGGTTCTTCGCCTGCAACGCCTTTTGAAAGGTGCGGGCCAATGTTTCAGCGCCCCCTTCGACAAAAGGGACATGGGTGTTGACGATGACGATCCTCATTCCTGAATGGATTTGAAAACGACTCTGAGAAAGGTGCAGTGACACAGGCAGGCTATGCCGAGCATCCGGTTGATCCTGACCCGTGGAGCGTGCAGCCGTTCCATGAGTGCGGGCTTCCTTTGCAGATTACCGACGAGTGTGAACGCCTCCCGGGAATGCCAAAGGATGTCGTTCCGCACGGAAAGAACACTCTCCGGTTCCCTGTGGTGGATGGCAGCATAACCGGCCACGGCCTGAACAAGCGGCTCGAGATCCATTAACAGCGCGGCAAGGTTCTGGAAAAAGCGGTGTTGCCGCAGGGAAACGATCTGCAGGGCCTGACGCTTGTATGTCAGGGAATCATATTTCCCCCGGGCCTGTTCAAGACGGTTGATCCCCGATAACAACAGGGAGGACAAATCCTGATCGCCGGGTTGCCAGTAAATCTGCTTGAGCCGGGCGAGGTCCCCCCATTGTTGCCAGCCTCCAATCAGCTTCTGAAAGGACTCAATGAAGTGGTGGTTGATCGTCATCTGCGGAATGAGCAAATTCTGCAGGAAGGCAGGTGCCTTGGACCAGCGGGCGTTGAAATGCAGCCCCATATTGGCGTTCCAGTCCCAGACCTTCCAATCGGACTCGGTGAAGGCAAACTCCTTCATGTCGAGGCTGTTGGCCTTATGGTTGAGCTCGAGCATCCACTGCTGCTCCAGAAAGTCGGCGGTGATTGGCCGGGCTTGCCAAACTTGGCCGGGCCTTGATGTGCTGCCGGCCATTCTTCAGTCTTCCTTCGATCCGGAAGTGTCTCGCCGTCCCAGCCATTCGATCCGGAGACGTCCAAAGGTCCATTGCCGCTTGCGCTGCTCCCTTAAGGCTGCGATCTCCTCCCGGATGGCAGACAATTGACCGGTTTGCTCGGACTGGGCCTGCCCGATCCCCTCGAGGATGCCGGAATGGGAATCAAGGCGGTCCCGGAGATCACTCTGCTTTTCCCGCAGGCCGGTGAGCGCCCTTTCCTGTTGCCCCTGGTTTTCCACTACAGCCTTCACCGCTCCGGCAAGGCCGTCGACTTTCGGCATCAAGTTCTCGGTGTGAAATTTTCCCAGATGCTGTTCATGTGCCTCAATTCTCAGTAAAGCCTGTGCCAGTTGCGCGGACTCCTCCTGCATCCGGGCCTGCTCCTCGAGGATACGGTCAGCGGATTCCCTTGTCCGGGCGGAAATATCAACTGCGATCGCCTCCAGTCGATTCTCAAGGGCGGCCAATCGCTCATTCGGGTTCAATGCAGCGAGGCCTTCAATTGCCTTGGCTATCCCGTCCAGCTTGGGCTGGAGGGCGTCGGTGTGGAAGGTTGCCAGTTGCTCCATGCTGGCCTGCAATTCCTCCAGGGATGCTGAATGGCTGTCGCTGGCCTGCAACAATCCGGCAACATCCCTGAGCAGGCTGGCCTGGGAGTCGGACACATTCCCGAAGGCCTCACCCAGCGACTGGATGGCGCCAGCGAAACCGTCGAGCTTGGGTTGCAGGGCCTCGGTGTGGAAGGTTGCCAGCTGCTCCAGGTGGGCTTGCAATTCCTCCAGGGACGCTGAATGGCTGTCGCTGGCCTGCAACAATCCGGCAACATCCCT
Organism: Puniceicoccaceae bacterium; assembly: GCA_040830445.1. GTDB lineage: Bacteria > Verrucomicrobiota > Verrucomicrobiia > Opitutales > Oceanipulchritudinaceae > Oceanipulchritudo. The sequence goes on along the minus strand of JBFOLZ010000057.1, from coordinate 48,104 downwards.
GAGCAGGCTGGCCTGGGCGTCGGACACATTCCCGAAGGCCTCACCCAGCGACTGGATGGCGCCGGCGAAGCCGTCCAGCTTCGGCCACAAGGCATCACGGTTGAATTCCTGCAGCTGGTGCGTGCCGGCGGCTATCGGCCAGAGGGCTTCCCGGAGGAGCCTTTGACTGTCCACCGTCTCGGCCATCAGGGCGGAGAGGTTGAAGCTCAGGGCCCGGCCGAGGTCGTCGACGGAGCCGGTTTGCCGCATGTAGTGGTTTTTCAGCTCGCTGAGATAGCGTGCGTGCTTGGCCTGCCTTGTGGTAACCGTATTCGTGTTGTCAGTGGAAGCGCCGGGTTTCCTCCAGTGATAATGAGCCAGGCGCTTGGGGATGACCCCGATGTTGAATTGCTGCAGAAAACGAAAGTTGAAATCCAGGTCGGCGGCGATGTCCCACCTCGGGTTGTAGGTCCCTATGGCAATATAGACGGCCCTCCGGTAAACAAAGGCGATTGGAGGAAAGGGATTCTCGAATCCGATGCGGATCAGGCTGATCTCGTTCAGGGGAATGTAGGGTTCCCGGCTGCTTTCAGTAAAGGATCCGTCCGCATTCTCGGATTCAAGGACGCGCAGGGTATGGGTGATGACGCCCTGGTAGTCGCTCCTGGCCCCCTTTCTGTTGAGGAATGCGGTGGTTCGCTTGAGGAAGTCGGGATGCCATGAATCGTCATCATCATGGATGGCCATGTAGATGGAATCCGTCCGCTCAATTGCCGCATTGCTGGCCTGCTGCATGCCGGAATGCTTTTCGTGGAGTATCAACAGGCGCCCGGCATAAGCCTTCCGGTATTTACGGCAGAGGGCTTCCAGCTCATCGACATCGCCCCCGTCGTTGACGATGACATGCTGCCAATCGGTCATTGACTGCGCGAGCACCGACTCGATGGCCCGCTTCAACAGCACCGGACGGTTTCGGGTGCGCGTGATCACGCAAACTTTAGGAATGTCAGCCATCGGATCGATTGTCATACTTAAGGACCGGGACGAATCGGCAAGGACAATAATTGATCCAGCCGGACACGGATTTTCCGGATGTTGCCAGCGGCGGCGGCCAGCTGGCCGAAGCATGGCAGGCCTTCAAGGGGCGGCGCCTGGCGCCAACGGTCGCGAAGGACGTTTTCCCAATGACGGTGGGTGTCGTGGCCGGCGGTGATGGAGTTGGCGGTGGAGCCAGTGCTGCCCCGGGGCCGGTGATGATAGCGGGCGAGCATCTCCGGCAGGAGGCCAAGGGGATGGCGCAGGATGAGGCGGACATTGAATTCCCAGTCACCGAGGACCGGCAGTTCCTCGTCGAAGGGGCCCGCTTCGTCGTAGGCCAAGCGCCGGAAGAGGAAGGAAATCGGGGGATAGGGATTTTCCTCAAGGACCATCCACGGATCCACCTCCTGCAACCAGGGATTAAAGGGCATTTGCTTGTTGATGACGATCCTGTCCCCCTCGATGACCTCTTCCACCAGCAGCGAATGGCAGACCACGCCGGCATACTGGCGATGCGCAGGCGCCTCCAGCCAGGCGGTCATTCTCCGGAGAAAATCCGGCTCCCAGGAGTCGTCATCATCATGGATGATCAGGAATTCACCCGTTGCCTGTTCGATACCCCGGTTGGAGGCATGTTCCATGCCCCTCGACTCAGGCAGGTGAAGCACCTGCAGCTGCTCCGGAAACTGTTCCCGGGCTTCCCGCAGAACCGCCTCCACCGTTGCCGGATCGCCAGCGTCGTTAACGACAATCCATTCCCATGCGGGCGGATCCACCTGCCCGAGGACGGAAGCCATGGCCCGGGCGAGGAACAACTCCCGGTCGCGGGTGCGGGTGATGATACTGACTTTTGCTTGGTTCATTTGGCGGGAAGCGCTTGCCCTCGTGGGGGCAACATGAATTCTAAACCCCGGAAATTGAAGTATGGCATCAATGGAAGTTCAAGCCCGGCATGTTTTTCATGCCCCAACCGCCGGTTGGGACCGCATCCACGCCTGGCAGGAGGCAACCGGTGAACCCGCTTTTGTCTGGGGGCGGGACTCCGGCCATACCCGCGGGCGTTTCTTCAGCTCTATCAAGCGGGATTTCGCACTTTGGCTGGAGGCGACTGAGTCCGCGCCCATCACCATTTACCACGACGGGGCCGGGGTGGATGCCCTTGGGGCAATGGATGCGAATGACCATAAGATCCTCTTCCTGCACCAGTTTTTCCCCCGCTGGGAGCGGCTGTTCGAATGGAACATCCGCATGACGGGCCGGCTGATGGTCGGCCATGCCTCCCAGTCGGTACAGGTTCGCGAACGGTTTGGCTGGATTCCCGAGCGATTCATCCTCCCGGTACCGCAACCGCTGTTGAAGCCGGAGGAGCAACAGTCAAGTGGTGGCGGGGCCGGGAACAGAACAGGGATCTGGCTCCATGGATTGCCCTGGCGCCGTTTCGGCAACCGCCTTCGCTCGATCATTGATCGCTGGTCGCCGGAGGCCGGTCAACTGGAGATTGTTGTTTCCGGAAAAGGGCGTCCATCATGGGCCCGCAAGGACCACGTGGTCTGGAGTGCGGAGCTGCCCTTCCAGTTTGCCCTCTACCGATTGCATACCTGGGACAGTACCCTTCTCCTGAACGATTACAGCCTCGACGCGCCCTGGCTCATGGCCGCCCTTGAGATGGGCTGTTTTCCACTGGTCCCGGAAGGGGACGGCGCCTCCCGGGTGGGGGGATGGGAGGATGATTCCGCCCCCAGCCCATATCCCTGGGGAGATATTCCAGCCGCCATTGGCCTTCTGCAGGAATGGCGCAAGGCGCGGGAACAACTGCAATCGGACTTCGAGGCATGGAGCAGCAATATTCTGGGAACCAACCGCAACGGCCCGGAATTTCTTTCCCTCTGGCAGGAAGCCAAACAGACGCTCATGGATCAGCGCCCTCCCAAGCTGAGGTCCCGTAAGCCGGTCGGTGGCTGGCACCCGGTCCGCTGGTATGAACGGATCCAGCGCCTCCGGGCGGGGAACTGAGTTCCTCAGCCTTCCTGGATGATCTTCAAGAGGACTTCCCGCACCGCCTGTGGATTGGCCTTGCCCCTGGAAGCCTTCATGACCGGCCCGATAAAACTGTTGATGGCCTTGTCATTCCCGTCGCGAACCTGCTGGGCGGCAATGGCATTTCCGGCAACGGCGTCGCGGCACCACTGTTCCAGTTCGCCGGCATCCTGTTCCTCCACCTTGATGCCCTTTTCATCCATCACGGATTGGGCTTCCTGACCACTGAGGAACATTTGCACCAGGACATCCTTGGCCAGCTGCTTGGTTAGCTTGCCCTCGTCGATAAGGCGGACCATGCGGGCCAGTGCATCCGGCTTAAGGCGGACCGATTCCATCGGCAGGTATCCATCCCCTTCGGCCTGCGAGCGCTCACGCTGCAGCTCATTGGCTACATAATTGGCGAGCGCTTTCGGGTTTTTCCCGTAGTCCGTCATGGCTTCCTCGAAGTAGGCGGCCAGCTCATGGTCATAGCAAATCACGGATGTGAGGGTGTAGGGGAGACCGAAATCCTTTTCGTAACGACGCTGCAGGTCAAAGACGCCTTCCGGAAGTTCCGCCTGCAGCTCCTCAATCCGATCCCGGGGGAAATGGACCGGCAGGAGATCCGGGTCGGGAAAGTAGCGGTAATCATGGGCCTCCTCCTTGGAGCGCATGGAGCTGGTGTGCCCGGCATCGGCATCCCAGCGGCGGGTCTCCTGGGCAACCGTGCCCCCCTTCTCGTAGACCCGGGTCTGCCGCTTGATTTCGTAGGAAATGGCATTCTTGACCCCAGTGATGCTGTTCAGGTTCTTCATCTCGGCCCGGGGATTGAGAGCTTCCTGGCCTTTCGGCCGGACGCTGACGTTGGCATCGCAGCGCATCTGACCTTTTTCCATGTCGCAATCCGAGACGCCCGCCGACATGAGGTGCATGCGGATGGATTGCAGCAGAGCCACCGCCTCTTCCGCACTATGGAGATCGGGCTTGGTGACTATTTCCAAGAGGGGTGTCCCGGCGCGGTTGTAGTCGACCAGGGAATCCTTGGTGAAGTGGGTCAGTTTTCCGACATCCTCCTCGAGGTGGGCATGATCGAGGTGGATTACCTTGTGCTCCCCCGCCTGGTTGCGGGACGGCCCGGCGAGCTCGATTTCCACCTCACCCCCGACGCAGACCGGGGCATCCATCTGGGTGAGCTGATAATTCTTCGGGCTGTCGGGATAAAAGTAGTTCTTCCGGTCCCACTGGAAAACTTCCGGAATCTCCGACCCAAAGATGAGTCCGAACTTGATGGCCTGTTCAATGGCCCCCTTGTTGAGTACCGGCAGCGTTCCGGGGAGACCCATGACCACGGCGTTGGTCAGGCTGTTGGGAGGCTGGCCAAACCCGGTTGGCGCATCCGTGAACATCTTGGAGGCGGTCTTCAACTGGACGTGGACTTCAAGTCCGATGACGGCTTCGTATTCAGGCATGGCAGCTTAAAGTTCCGGTTCGGCGGTAAAGGGGTGGCGCGATTCGTAGGCCAGCCCGGTCTGGAGCAGGGCTCCCTCGGCAAAAGGCTGGCCGATGAGCTGGAAGCCGATCGGTAATCCCTTGCTGGAGAGTCCGCAGGGCATGGACAACCCGGGAAGGCCGGCCAGATTCACTGAGATGGTGAAGATGTCCGCGAGGTACATCGAAATGGGATCGTTGATTTTTTCGCCAATCCGGAAGGCGGGGGTTGGCGTGGTCGGGGTCAGGATGGCATCGACCTCCTTGAAGGCCTTGAGGAAATCATCCCGGATGAGGGTCCTGACCTGCTGGGCCCGCTTGTAGTAGGCATCATAATAGCCACTGCTAAGGACATAACTGCCGAGAATGACCCGGCGCTTGACCTCCGCCCCGAATCCTTCCCCACGGGACTGGTAGTAGAGGTCGACGGCATCCGCCGCCTTTTCCGACCGGTGCGTGTAGCGAACACCGTCATAGCGTGACAGGTTGGAGGAGGCTTCCGCGGTTGCGATGATGTAGTAGGTGGGGACGGCCAGCTCGGTGTGCGGCAGGGAGATCTCCTTGATGGTGTAGCCGAGGCCCTCGTAAGCCTCGATGACCTTGTCCAGATGTTCCCGGACTTCCGGGTCAATGCCTTTGCCAAAGTATTCCCTCGGCAGGCCCAGCGTGCCGGGTTCATGCGGCATGTGCAGCTGGACCGAGGCCGGTTCCAGCTCACCGGCCCAGGAGGTGGAGTCCATCGGGTCGTGCCCGCTGATGACATCCAGCAGGGCGGCCACGTCCTCGACGCTGCGACCCATGGGGCCAATCTGGTCGAGACTGGAGGCAAAGGCCACCAGACCGAAGCGGGAGACCCGCCCGTAAGTGGGTTTCAGTCCGACAACACCACAAAAGGCTGCCGGCTGACGGATGGAGCCACCGGTGTCGGAACCCAGGGACCACGGGCACTGGCGGGCTGCCACGGCTGCGGCGCTGCCACCCGAACTGCCACCGGGTGCATGGTCGGAGTTCCATGGGTTACCCGTTTTCTTGAAAGCGGAGTTTTCCGTCGAGGAGCCCATGGCAAATTCGTCCATGTTCAGCCGGCCAAACGGAATCAGGCCGGCGGCGAGGAGCTTGTTGCCGACCATGCCCGTGTAGGGCGACTTGAACTGTTCGAGAATCCTGCTGGCACAGGTCAAGGACTCTCCCTCGATGGCAATGACGTCCTTGATGCCAACCGGCAGTCCGTCCAATGGACTCAATTCCTCCCCGGCTGCGCGACGCGCGTCACTGGCATCCGCTGCGGACAGGACCTTTTCCGGGTCGATGCTGAGAAAGGCACCCACGCGATCGTCGACGGCCTCGACCCGGTCGAGGAAAGCGGAGCAGATTTCCCGGGACGTTGTTTCCCCCTTGTGGAGAGCCTTGCCAAGGTCAAAGGCCGAAGCCTGCAAAATTGATTGTGGTTCCATGGCCATCTTTCTCAATCAGGCATCTTCCACGACCTTGGGAACGACGACCTGGTCTTCCCGCGAGGCAGGGGCATTGCTGAGGGAGCGTCCGGGGGCCCAGGGGGTCCCGGCCACGTCTTCCCGCAAGGGGGCTTCGGCTTCAAAGGGGTGGGCCATCGGCCGGATGCCGGTGACATCCACTTCCTGCAGTTTCTGGAAAAATCCAAGGATATCGGCCAACTGGCTGCCGTAGGCGGCCTTTTCCTCCTCGGTCAGCTGGATGCGCGCGAGCATGGCCAGCTTATCAATATCGACTTCAGGACGTTCCTGCATAAGCAACACTGGGCTAAGACTCCTTGGCCCATAGGCAAGCGCTGAATGCAACTCCTTGCCTGCCCGATCCGGTCAGAGCGTCCGTTCGAGCTCGGAAATAATGGCCCCGGCGGGCTCCAGCCCGATGGAAAGACGAATCAGGTCCGGGTCCACGCCGTGGCCCAGAAGAACGTAACGGCCTTGCGGTGTACTGACCAGATCGTAATGGGCCAGATACATGAAGGGACACATCATGGTGAAGCGGGTGCCGAAGCTGGGGCTCTTGACGAAGTTGCAACGGTCGTAGAATTCCCGCAGCGGTTTGTTCGTCGTGAAGGTGAGAATGCCCCCGGGACCGGATTCGAGATGCTGCAGCCAGTTGTAGTTGTAGGCCGACGGCTGGCTGCGGGCCCAGTAGAGCTGCTTGACCCCGGGATGCGTCTCAAGAAAGGCGGCCACCTCGACGGTCGTCGCGTTAATGGCCTTGATGGTGTCCGGGTAATGCTGGATCTGCAAGGCCATGCGGGCGAGGTCCCCGCTGGCAGGCGCTGTCCCGAAGGCAGCCACCTTTTCCCGGAGATCGTCATAGAACCGGGAATGTCCGTTGAGGGCGATGGCCCCCATCATTACGTCCGCAGAGGAGGCGGCATACTTGGTCAGGCTGTTGATGTGGAGATCCGAATAGGAAAGAATGTTGACGTTGTGGGGGCTGACGAGGGTCGGATCAAGGATCAGGGCCGCCCGGTACTTGTCCGCCAGCGCCCGGAGTGCTTCCACATCGGGGGTCTGCACAAGAGGATTGGTCGGGACTTCCGTGACGATGCCGGCCACCCGGTGGCCCTCGCGATGGAGGACATTTTCCAGCTCCGAGAAGTCCATGACGTTGTAGATCTGGACCGGATCCGCGCCGTCGAGGGAGAACTTCTCAAGGATGCGGGATGTATCGACGTAGAGCCAGCCCAGTTGAATCCAGAGGTCGCGCTTGCGTTCCATCTGGACCGCCTGGATGGCCCGGAACCCGCTGTAAAAGGCATTCATCCCGCTCCGGAAGATGTGGATATCACTTTCCACCAGCGTCCCGTAGATCGAGTGCAGCCGGCTGCGGATATAAGACAGGTGCTCATCGGGATGTCCCGGCGCCCGCTCCTCGGGATGGGGAGCTTCCCCGAAATGCTGTTCCAGCTGGGATTCCGCTTCGCGTGAGGAGATGCCGCATCCCGTGTGCTGGAGAAAGGCCCGTGTGGCCGCGCGGATATCCTGACCTTCAGGCAACCGGACAGTCCATAGGGAAAGGACGGGAACCGCGCGCTCAGGGTCCAGGTTAAGGTAGTGACACAGGTCGGCGGCAGCAGACTGTGTCGGCAAGAGTGGATCCTCCTCATCCATGACCCCTTCCCGGGACAGGCGGCTTGCCAATTCAGCAATCAGAGGGTTCAGGAAGAAGCGCGGGTACCCGGCCTCAAAGGCTTCAAGGACGCGGGCCTCCTTTTCCTCGTAGCCAATTACATCCGCCATGGTCGGGAGGCTGACGCACACGCTGTGCGGACTTCCGTTGATGGAGTGACCGAGGGGGTAGGGCTGGAAGGTTGGCTTCAAGGATTTATTGGCAGACGCTCAGAGATCGACCTCGTTGACAAGGACCTGCTCCAGGGTTTGCCGTTTGCGAGTGAGGGTGTGGGAACCATCTTCCCTCAGGAGAACCTCCGGTGCCTCAGGGAAGGAGTTGTAGTTCTTGGCGGACATGGCCCCGCAGTAAGCGCCTGCTCCACCAATCAGGGCCAGATCCCCTATCCTGGCATCTGGGAGTTCGCGCGGTGAGAGGGCTTCCGGGTCGCCTTGCGCGGGGGTCAGGATATCCCCGGATTCACAGCAGTGCCCAACGACAATGGACGGACGGGTCGCCTGATCCTCCCGGTCATGGAGGATATCAATCGGATGCTGGGCCCCGTAGAGGGAGGGACGGAGAACCTCTGTCATGCCGCAGTCCAGCTTGATGAAAGTATAGCCTTCAGGCCCTGTATCGACGACGTCCTGGACGCTGGAGAGGACGGCCCCGGCATTTGCCACGAGGAATGTGCCTGGCTCGAGTTCGAGGTGCAGCTGGCGCTCCGTTCGTTCGGAAAAGTCCCGCAGGAGTTCCGCCACCGGCTGGCCAATCAGTTGCAGGTCGGTTGCGGTTTCGTTGTTCATGCGGGCGACTTTGAATCCGCCCCCGAGGTTCAGGTGTGTGACGGTGGAAAAGGCCTCGGCTATCTTCAGGCTGAGGGAGGCTGCGCGGGTCCATACCGCGGGATCGCTCCCGGAGCCAATATGGGTGTGGATACGAAAAACGGTCAGTCCGTGCTTTTTCGCGACGGCCTTGGCCTCGTCGAGATGCTCATGCCAGATGCCAAAGCTGGAGGCCGGTCCGCCGACGTTGGTCCGGTTGTTCCCCCCGGATCCCAGACCGGGGTTGAAACGCAATCCAACCGTCTTGCCGGGGAAGGCTTCCCCGTACAGTTCAAGCTGACTTAACGAACAGGCATTGACGGTTATGCCCTGCTGGACAAGGTCGGCGAAATTGGCCGGCAGTTCCTGCGTGCTGAGGGATATCCGGGTAGGATCAATGCCCGCAAGGATGAGCCGTTCGACCTCATGTCCGCTGCTGGCGTCAAAGTGCAGACCTTCATTTTCAAAAAGCTTCAGCAGGGCCCTGGATGGAGCCGCCTTCATGGCATAGCGTGCCGTGAGGCCATAGGGAGCCGGAAAGGCTTTGGTGGCCCGCGCCTGCTCGAGGAGACGGGCTTCATCATAAACATAAACGGGGGTTCCATGCTCCTTGGCAATGGTCCTGGCCGCGGTGTAACTGAGAATCGGTTCAGGCATTCTGGCCCAACTAAATGGGAGATTGCGGCCATATGACAAGTATGGAGACGCCTACGGGGTGCTATTTGCCAGTTTCTCCAGAAACTCGAGGGTCGATTCCGCCTGCGGGAGGGGCGAAAAGCGCTCCTTGGCAAAGGCCGGGGCTGCGGACCCGTACTTTTCCCGCAGTCCCGCATCCCGGGCGAATTCCTCGAGGGTGGTCGATATGCCTTCCTTGTCTCCCGCCGCATGGATGATACCCGTTTCGCCTGGAATACAGGTTTCATTGACTCCCCGGCAATCGTAGGCAACGACGGGCAAGCCGGTCGCTTGGGCCTCAATCAGGAAATTCGGCAGGGAATCCTCCCTCGAAACCGACACAGCCACATCGGCTGCGGCATAGAACGGAAACGGGTCATGCTGGAAGTGAAAAAAGCGGACGCGTGTGCCCAGCCCGTTGGCCGCTGCCCAATGCTTGCAACGGCGGAACTCCTTACCGTCGCCCACCAGCCAGAGGCGCCAGTTAATCTCCCGGTGCCGCTCGCGCATGGTCGCGAAAAGTTTCAGCAGCTCCCGGTGCCGCTTGCCCGGCCGGAAGGTCGCCACATTTAGAAAAACGCAGGTATCCCGTTGGATCCCGAATTCAGCCCGGCAGGACTCACGCGCAAGCACCTGCTCCTCGGGGGAGCGCTCCAGGAGAACAGCATTGTGGACCACATGGATGCGCTCTTCAGGAAACTGACGCTCCAGCAAGCGCCGCTTCCACCAGTTTGAGTTGACCAGCACGCCACGAACGACGCCCATCGACCAATGATGGAGAGGGAAGAGCATCTTTCCCGTGCGCAATGTCCCTACGACGGGAATGGAAGGAAAGCGGCGCTGAATGAAGCCGGCATAGCAATTGGCTGTCCGGCCCATGCAGAGGATGATGTCCGGCTGCAGTTTTTTGATCTGCTTCATCAGGCCCGGGGCCCAGAGGGAGACCTTGCTGTCGAATCCCTGCAGGGTCTCCAGTTGCAAGCCCGCCAGATGCTGCTCATTTTCCAGATGACCCCCGGGCCGGAAGGTCAGGATGACGGTATGATGGCCTTTTTCCCCGAAGGTGCGGGCAAGGAAAAGGCTTTGCTTCTCCGTTCCTCCCACCCGGAGGTGGTCCTGAATAATGACAATCTTCATCCCTGGTCGAGATTGAAGTATCGCCGGGTGAGTGCCATCACCAGGCCCTGGGGAAGGATCCGCAAGCCGAACGGAGCCACCTTGCGCTGGAAGAAACCGCCGCTCTTCACGGTGCAGCTACGGCCCTTGCGAAGGGCCCGGAGGACGTCTCGCGCTGCCTGCTCCGGCGATGGGGCCGCCGCAATATTCGCCTCCAGCCGCTCCCAGACACTTTCTTGCCGGGGGCTAAGCTCCCCGTAGCGGGTGATTTGTTCGTTGAAGGCCGTCCGGTAGTCTCCTGGTTGGAAATCAACGATGGAAACCCCGCTACCCTTGAGCTGAAGCATAAGGCCCCGGCTGTAGCTGCTCAGGGCCGCCTTGCAGCTGCTGTAGCCTTCCATGTAGGGAATAGGGAAGAGGGCGGCCAGGGAACTGACATTGACAACCGCCCCGTGGCCACGGTTCTGCATCCCTCCCAGAACCGCCCGGGTCAGCTTCACAGGGGCAGCCAGCAGCAGGGTTTGTTGGGCTTCCAGAACTTCTGCTGGGATTTCGGATGCCTTTCCAAAGCAGCTTGAACCAGCATTGTTAATTATTAAGTCGATTTTGTTTAACAAATCTCCGTTTGCTGCAATGAATGCTTTAATGCCCGCCCGGGTACTACCGTCAAAGGCCAGCCAATGGATGCTTTGATCGAGGCCGGGCCGGTCGGGCTGGCGGGTTGTTCCATAAACAGTGATTCCTTCCGCCTTAAGGGCATTGGCGATGGCCTGGCCGATACCGGAGGAGGCGCCGGTCACGAGGGCAATCGGGTATTGCTGGGCGAGGCTGTCATGGCCTGAAGGCATGGGCGCACTGTTGTTTTTCGAGCGGATTGAGGCAAGCCCGCATAAACCGGGATAAGTACTTAATGGGTTAATGCCGTCCGGGGAGGAATTGTTTCATTGCAGGCAGTCGATTTACCCTGTTCTGATTCTCGGGTCAGCCAATGTCTCAACCGGTCCACATCCTCACCCACGAATTCCATCCCATCACGGGAGGCATCGGAACCTATGTTGAGGAGACGGCCAACGAGGCGGCTGAGGCTGGCTTGCCGGTTACCGTCTGGGCCCCGGGTCCTTCTCCAGATGATGAAGACCGGTTCCCTTTCCGGGTTAACCGCATCCGGATGCGCGGCAAGCAGGACTGGTTGTGTCGCTTCCGCATGGCTTCTGCCCTGAAAAAGGCTTTTCCGGACGGCAGGATACCGGGAACCCTTGTTCTCGCCGAGCCCGGCCCGATTCGCTTGTGGATGCATGCTGCCCCCATGGGACTGCCCCGGCCTGAACGCCTCGTAGTCATCCTTCACGGATCGGAATTGCTGGCCTTGAGCGGGCACCGGCGCCGCCGGACCCGGCTCCGTCAACTGCTGCTGGGAACGGATTGCATCGGGTGTGTTTCCGGGCCGGTACGCAAGATGGCCCTCAATCTGGGACCTGATATTTCTTCGCGAATCGCTCTGGTTCCGGGTGCGGTGCGGTCTGCATGGAGCAACTTGCCCGCGGTCCCCCGGGAAATCCAAACCGAACCCGGTATTCTTCATGTCGGACGCATCCATCCCCGCAAGGGCCAGCTTGACTTGGTCGAAGCAGCCGGCCGGCTACCCGATACTTGGCGGCAATCCGTCCGCATACGGCTTGTCGGGCCTGTCGGGCGTCCACGCTACCTCGAGCGCATCAAGGCCCGGGCCGCGGAGCTCTCAGTCAATGTGCAACATGAGGGGCGTCTTTCGGAGGAGGGCCTTGCCGAAGCCTACCGATCGGCCGCCATGCTGGTCCTACCCAGTCAGCCTTACCGGAGCAGTGTCGAGGGACTCGGCTTGTCGCTGCTCGAGGCCCAGCATTTTGGATGCCCCGTCATCGGGACCCAAGTCGGGGGCATTCCGGAAGCCATTGAGGAGGGAAAAAGCGGACTCATCGTGCCACCTTCGGATGCTCAAGCCCTGGCAAACGCAATCATCCGGTTGCTGGAAGATCCGCCTGGTGCTTCCGCGATGGGAATGAACGGTAGCCGGTTTGTCCGGGAGACGTTTTCCTGGGCGAAGAACATTCACCGCCTGGAATTAGCTTAACTTAACGCTCTGAGCAATATTGCTTATACAACAGTTTATTAATTCGTGCTTATATCTATTGGCTTTACTGTATCAGCGGGGCTTATTAACCCCTTAGGGCTCTTAATTGGATATTTTATATCAAACCGAACAATCAAGCGATGAGTTCACTCGGAAAGAAATACATCATGGCCCTCAGCGGACTGGTACTGGTCGGCTTTGCCATCGGGCACATGGTCGGGAATTTGCAGATGTTTTTGCATCCTGACTGGATCAATGAATACGCCTACAAGCTGCAGCATTTGCCATACGGCCTCCTCTGGGTGGTTCGCTCGGTCCTGCTGGTCTGCATTGTGGTCCACATCCTGACGGCTGTGCTGCTGGTGATTGAGAATCACCGGGCCCGGCCGGAGAAGTACGTTGCCAAGGCACAGCTGCAGGCGACCTTCGCCAGCCGGACAATGCGCTACAGCGGAATTATCCTGCTGTTTTTCATCATCTTCCACATTATGCATTTCACGGTGCAGAACATCCATCCGGAGTTCCTTCACCTGGAAACGGAACTGGAGGGCGTCGGGACGATGCACCATGTCTATGACAAGCTTCTGCCGCTGGGGAAGACGGAGGTCCATGACGTCTACAGCATGGTGGTCCATGGCTTCAGCGCCCAGTTCTGGTATGTTTCGGTATTCTACCTCATTTCGATGGCGCTGCTCTCGATTCACCTGAGGCACGGCATCAGCAGCATGTTCCAGAGCCTCGGACTGCGCAACGCCCTCTGGCGGGTCCGTTTGGATGCCATCGCCCTTATACTGGCAATTATCGTCTTCATCGGGTTTTCATCCATCCCGCTGGCCAGTCTTGCCGGCTTGATTGAGCCCATCACCCCGCTGGTTGCAACGCACTGAGGAAAGAGGACAGCAAAATGATTTTAGACGCAAAATTACCTGACGGTCCCATTGAACAGAAGTGGACCAAAGCAAAGTTCGACTACAAGCTGGTCAACCCGGCCAACAAGCGCAAATACAGTGTCATTGTTGTCGGGAGCGGCCTTGCAGGAGCTGGTGCCGCAGCCACGCTCGGCGAGATGGGCTACAACGTTAAGTGCTTCTGCTACCAGGATTCGCCACGACGGGCGCACTCCATCGCTGCCCAAGGCGGCATCAATGCGGCCAAGAATTACCAGAACGACGGCGACAGTGTGTTCCGCCTTTTTTACGACACCGTGAAGGGAGGCGACTTCCGCAGCCGGGAAGCCAACGTCTACCGGCTGGCTGAGGTATCCAGCAACATCATCGACCAGTGCGTCGCCCAGGGCGTTCCCTTTGCCCGCGAATATGGCGGCATGCTGGCCAACCGTTCCTTCGGCGGGGCGCAGGTCAGCCGGACCTTCTACGCCCGCGGCCAGACCGGCCAGCAGCTGCTGCTTGGAGCTTACCACAGCCTGAGCCGCCAGATTGGCCTTGGGCAGGTGAAAATGTACAACCGGCACGAGATGCTCGACGTGGTCCTAATCGACGGCGTGGCCAAGGGGATCATCACCCGCAACATGGTCACCGGCAAAATCGATCGCTGGGCTGCCGATGCGGTGGTTTTGGCTACCGGGGGCTACTCGACGGTGTTCTTCCTTTCCACCAATGCAGCGGGTTGTAATGTCACCGCCGCCTGGCGGGCCTACCGGCGCGGGGCCGGCTTCGCCAACCCCTGCTACACGCAGATCCACCCGACCTGTATCCCGCAGGAGGGTGAGCACCAGTCAAAGCTGACCCTGATGTCGGAGTCTCTCCGTAATGACGGCCGGGTCTGGGTTCCCAAGGATCGGGAAACGGCGGCTAAGATCCGTCAGGGGGAATTGAAGCCATCGCAGGTACCGGAAGAGGAGAGGGATTATTATCTGGAGCGCAAGTACCCGAGTTTCGGTAACCTTGCCCCGCGGGACATTTCCAGTCGTGCGGCCAAGGAGGCTTGTGATGACGGTCGCGGGGTCGCCCCGACCGGCTACGGGGTCTTCCTTGATTTCGCCGACGCCATCAACCGCCTTGGCAAGCACGTTATCGAGGAACGCTACGGCAACCTCTTTGACATGTACGAGAACATCATGGGCGTCAGTGCCTATGAGGAACCGATGCAGATTTACCCGGCCCCGCACTACACCATGGGCGGCCTTTGGGTCGACTACAACCTGATGACGACCATTCCGGGTCTCTTCGCCACCGGTGAATGCAACTTCTCCGACCACGGGGCCAACCGCCTCGGGGCATCCGCCCTCATGCAGGGCCTGGCAGACGGGTACTTCGTGACCCCCTATGCCATCGGCAATTATCTCGGTTCGGAAATTCCTGTCGGCAAGGCCGGAAAGATTGATATCAACGACCCGGCATTCGCCGAGGCCGAGCAGGCCGTTAAGGACAAGATTGACCGCATGCTCTCCATCAAGGGCAACACCAGCCCTCGCAGCATCCACATTGAATTGGGCAAGGTCATGCTCGACAAATGCGGCATGGCGCGCGATGAGGCCGGCCTGAAGGAGGCCATCGAGAAGATTCGCGAACTGCGCAAGCGCTTCTGGGAAGACCTCAAGCTGCCCGGTGGCGCGGATGAACTGAATATCGAGCTGGAGCGGGCCGGCCGGGTGGCCGACCACCTCGAGTTTGCCGAGCTGATGTGCTACGACGCACTGGCCCGGGATGAATCCTGCGGGGGACACTTCCGGGTTGAGCACCAGACTGAGGATGGGGAAGCCGTCCGGGATGACGAACAGTACAGCAACGCCACCGTTTGGGAGTTCAAGGGACTGGATACAGAGCCGGCGAAGCACGTCGAATCGCTGACCTTTGAATACGTCAAGCCGGGTGTCCGCAGCTATAAATAAGGAATCTCGAGAACAAGAAACGAATCATGTCAGGAAAAAACATCAGTGTTACTTTAAACGTCTGGCGGCAGAAGGATGCATCTGCCCCGGGGGCCTTTGAGACTTACAAAATAGAGTCGGTTTCGACGTCGTCCTCCTTTCTCGAGATGCTCGATTTACTGAACGAGCAACTGATTGCAGAGGACAAGGATCCCATCGCCTTTGACCACGATTGCCGGGAAGGCATTTGTGGGATGTGTTCCCTGGTCATCAACGGGATCCCGCATGGGAAGAAGGAGTTGCAGACGACCTGCCAGGTCCACATGCGCAGCTTCCAGGATGGAGAGACGATCACCATCGAGCCCTATCGGTCGAAGCCCTTCCCGGTGATGCGGGACCTTGTTGTCGATCGGACCCCGATGGATGCAATTATGCAGGCCGGCGGGTTTGTGGACCAGCGCATCGGGGCCGCCCAGGATGCCAACGCCTTGCCGATTTCCAAGGAAATCGCCGACAAGGCCATGGATGCCGCCGCCTGTATTGGCTGTGGTGCCTGTGTGGCCGTCTGCCCGAATGCCTCGGCGATGCTTTTCACCTCCGCGAAGGTGAGTCAGCTGAACATGCTCCCGCAGGGCAAACCGGAAAAGGACCGTCGCGCCCTTCGAATGGTCGGCGCCATGGACGATGCCGGATTCGGCAACTGCACCAACATCGGTGAATGTGAAGCTGCCTGCCCGAAGGGTGTCAGTCTCGATTTCATCGCCCAGATGAACCGGGATTACGCGGTCGCTTCCGTGAAGAAGTTCTTTGGTCTGACTGCGGGCTAGGCCGGAAGGCACACTTGACAAGGTGTTTAGCGGGTTTATCGCTAAACATGTGCTTCTGAAACCTTTCCAAGCTCGGCATTGGCGGCGATTTGCCGTCTGAAACGAACATTCATGGACACTGGCCTCCTCCTACAAGCCTTCTTCTTCGGGTTCATCCTCGCGGGTGGCGTGACCCTCCTGCTCCATTTGCGTTTCAAGAAGCAGCGCAAGGCGCAGTTGGAGGAACGGTGCCAGCTCGCTGAGAGGGCCAAGCAGCTGGAACTGGAGGAGCAGTCAAAGCGACAGCAATTGGAGCACGAGAAGCGCCTTGCGGAGCTGGAGCGGGATTTCAAGGAACGGGAGATCGAGCTCCGGGGCCGGGAAGACGAGGTGGTCTCCGCCCTCCTGAACATCGAAAAGGACCGCGAGTCGCTGGAGCGCCGTCGGGATGACCTTGAGGGGCAATTTGAGAAATTTGAGAAAACGCGGGACCAGCACCGGGAGTTGATCTCCGAATACCGGGCCCAGTTGCAGGAGATTGGTCAAATGACCACCGAAACGGCCAAGGAGCAGCTACTTGATATGGCTCGCCGTGAATGTGAGGACGAAATCCGGGCCCTCAAGGAGGATATGCTGGGCCGCTCAGAGAAAGAGTTTGAGGAAGAAGCCCGGAAGACGCTCATTGCCTGCATGCAGCGGCTCAGTGCCTCGCCGCATGAGGATATTACCGCTACAACGGTGACCCTTCCCAATGAGGAGATGAAGGGCCGGATCATCGGCAGGGAAGGGCGTAACATCAAGTCCTTCGAGTCCATGACCGGGACAACCCTGCTCATCGACGAGACGCCGGACAGCGTCCTCATTTCGTCCTTTGATCCAGTCCGGCGGGAAACCGCCCGGCTGGCACTGGAATCACTCGTCAAGGACGGGCGGATTCATCCCAGCAGCATTGAGGAGGCGGTTCGCCGGGCCGAGGAGGAAGTGAAGCAAAGCGTCGTTGACAGCGGGGAGGATGCCCTGCGGCGACTACGGCTGAGCCGGATGCATCCGGAGGTCGTGGCCAATCTAGGCCGGCTCCGGTTCCGCCTGTCCAACAACCAGAATTCCCTCGAGCATTCCCTGGAGGTGGCAAACCTTTGTTCATTGATGGCCTCCGAGCTGGGACTCGACACCACTATCGCCAAGCGCTGCGGGCTTCTGCATGACATCGGCAAGGTTCTCGATCAGGACCATGAGGGCAGCCATGCCCTGGCCGGTTCCTATTTTCTCAAGCGTCTCGGGAACGAAGATCCCCGGGTCATCAACGCGGTTGCCGGACATCACGGGGAAGTCCCGGCTGAGAGCCCTTATGTCGCCCTGCTGATGGTGGCCGACAGTGTCAGCGCCATGCGGCCAGGGGTCCGGGCGGACAGCCTCGACGGATACCTGCAGCGGGTCCGCAGCCTGGAGGAAATTGCCGCTTCCATCGAGGGGGTTACCGAGTCTTATGCCATCCAGGCGGGTCGGGAAATTCGGGTCATTGTCTGTCCGAAGAAAATTTCCGAGCCCGATGCCGCTCTTCTGGCCCGGAAAATCCGCCGCAAGATTGAGGACGAGCTACAATATCCTGGGACCATCAAGGTCACGGTTGTCCGCGAAAGCCGTTTTGAAGAGACGGCCAAGTAGGGATTGTTTCAGCGCAAATCTATTTCGGGATATAGACCCATGCCCCGCTTTCGGTGACATTTTCACCCGGGCAATAGAGCCAGTGGCTCAGGTCAAAGCTCCATACCCATGGGTCAGTGGTCACCCAGAGCCAATTCAACCATGGGGTGGTGTCGCAGTTGCCCTGAGCATCGACCGGATAACCGGCCCATGTTTGTGTTTCCGGGTAATCGATCAATTGGTATCGGTTTCCGATTGTCTGACTAAAGGTGCTTGGGACTTGCCCGTTGATGATGTAGTGGATGCCTCCAAGCGGGGAGATGCTGACATTGCAGGCATGGTGAATGTGGACGCCGGGTGAATCAGGCACCTCGATGGAATTCTCGATGGCAATTTCGGCCCCGTTGGTGTCGACGAATACGTCATAGATGCCTATCATGGAAGCTTGGTGATGTTGGACATGGTCGCCCACTTTATAGGCGGCATATCCCTTTACCGTCCCTCCATGGCTCATGTAGGCGGCCTGGTTTGGTACATCATAGGGGGTCTCGCACTGCAGGAAGTACAGCTCACCAAACTCCCCGTTCCAGATCGCCTGGTATTCCTGGAAATGCTCATTGAACAAGCCGTAGATGGTGACGTAGTCGCCGTTCACGATGAGGCCATTCTTGACTGTATTTATATACCAACCAACACCGTTGTAATGGTCGGCCCGCCAGATCCAGAGGTGGTCCCCGATCACATCGTTAGCATTGATTACCAGTGCGGTATCCACATGGACACCTTGATCCAGGATACCACCGATCCGGAAAAACACATCGGCCAGCAGGGTTGGATTGTCACTGTGATCTGCCGATGCGTCTTCCGGGCCAATCCGTGCCAGGGTATTTGAGGTGTAGTAAGTATCAAACAGCAGGCTGGCGATGGTTACCCCACCGACATCGTCTATGACCAGGGCGGAATCGGAATTACTCTCGCCGGGGATCAGGGTGGCATATCCGGTTCCGAGAACAATGGTGTTGGCATGCTTTACATGGAGGGGCTCCGACAATTCGTATATCCCGGGCGTGATGAACAGATGCTTTCCCAAGTCCAGTTTTTGATTCATTTCTGCTGCCGTGGTCCCGGGCTTAACGAGGTAGAATTCGTCCAGCAAATCATGGATGGTCCCGAACCCCATGTTTTCCGGTCCCCAGGATACGCCCGTTGAATCATACCGCAGCCCCGGCTTGAAGACCTTGTATCGGCCGTCTTCTTCGCTCAGAAACAGGAATGGCTTCTCGCGGATTACGGGTGTGGTCTCCACACGACTGACCTTGTTCCATGTTCCCCGGGATCCCTCCCAGTTATCGGAGTGCAAGGCCATGTCCACATTGGGACCGAACTCCACTCCCTGATAGGCAAGGTTCCATCCGCCGGCGGCATAGCCTTCGCTACCCTTCTCAATATAGGAATTCCGGTAATACCATTGTTGCTGATTATTGGAGCCTGCTGCATCCTCGAAGTAACAGTCTCCGGTAAAACCACCACTGCACCAACCGCCCGGCCAACCAAATTGAAACAATGCCCGTTTTTCAGAATAAAGGCGGCGAATTGGAGCTGCCTGCGAAACCCCCCAGTTGAACCAGGTATTGAAATCCTCATCATTGGAAGCGCCTGCCAGGGTAAAGTTCTCCGCGGAACGCCAGAAGGTATGGGTTGCGTTGTTGTCACCGAGCGACGGGGGGGTTATGGTGTTGGAGATAAGCGTGTCGTAGGGCAGTTGACCGAGTCCGCCAAGATGCGTATAAAAGCATACGCTGAGTGTTCCCAATCCGGTGTAATCACCCGGCTTGAAGTAAAAGGCATAGCGGTTCAGACTGAATTGGGCTTCCCACATTTCTCCGCTGACGCGATCCACCAGCTGGCCAATATTCTGGAGAGTATCCTCAGGGCCGAGAATGTACATGTTGGGCCCAAACAATTCGATTTCCAGGGAAAGCACGGTTATCAACTCGCCCTGAAAGTCGTATACCTTGTAGCAGTAATCGTAGGGATTACCGGCAACGCTTGGATCCGTGTAAACTGTCTCTTCCGTCGTAGCCAGGATCTGGTAACTTCCAAATCTCCCCTTCGCCTTATGGATTGTGTAGGGACCTGAATGGGATCCTTGCTGGACTGCGATTTCGTAACTCAAGACAATGTCGCCGTCATCAAGATGCGTTGTTCCTAATAGCTGGTTCGGCACCGGCTCAAGCGGTTTTCCCAACCTTGGCCAGGCATCCACATCGCATTGGCCGGCGTTATTCCAGCCCGTAGCCACGGCGAATCCATCCCTTTGCAATCCAAGGGAGTGCCCCAGGGATGATGAAATCTGAATGATATCTGACCAGGCATCCACATCACATTGCCCAAATGTATTGTCTCCCACTGCCACCACTGTCCGGTCGGACTTCAGACCAAGCGAGTACCTTTTTCCTCCGGCTACCTGAATGACATCTGACCAGGAGTCCACATTGCATTGTCCATCCGTATTGTTACCAGCAGCGACCGCCCTCCCCGCTGTTGTTACGCCAAGGGAATGTGTGTTTCCGGCAGCAATGAATTTTATCCCGGACCATTCCTGGACATTGCATTGGCCTTGAACATTACTGCCTGTGGCCACTACTTCCAAGTCCGAGGTAAGGCCGAGCGAATGACCTCCACCAGCGGCCAGTTGGACAATTCCGCTCCAGGAATCCACGTCACATTGACCCATGTCGTTCGCACCAACCGCCAAGACGGTCCCATCCGCTTTCAAGCCGAGGGTGTGATTGCTGCCCGCTGCCACTTGCTTGATATGGGTCCAGGATTCCACATCACACTGCCCGTAGCTGTTATTTCCAACGGCGAAAACCCTCCCATCTGTCGTCAAGCCGACCGAGTGCCAAGCCCCGGCGGCGATCTGCATGATTGGCCACCATGACTCCGTTTCGCATTGGCCATAGCTATTGCTCCCCACAGCCATGACCCAGCCGTCAGGACTTAAGCCAAGCGAGTGAGCATTTCCGGCGGCCACCTCGGCCCTTGCTGGGTTAATCCACAAAACAGCGGTAGCACAAACAGCTACCCTTGCCCAAACCGACCCTTTCTTACGAAACCCAATTGTGCCGTTCATGATTCCTCCGTGATTGAAATATATTGTGCTTATCCTAGAGGAGGGGCGGAGTTTTATAAAAACCCCAGGTAGAATTGTCAAAACAAAGGGTGAAGTGTCCTTCACGGGGTAAGTAATTTTCCTGGCGGTTACCGGCTGGACTGAGTCTACCCAAAATCAGTGAAAGGAATACCTTTCTCCGATGGTCGCCAGCTTGCACTATGACCCCATGTCCCGAAAACCGAGAACTCGCACTGAAGAGCCTTTCCAGATGGCACCGATGATCGACATGGTGTTTCTGCTGCTGGTCTTTTTCATGACCGTGAGCACGCTGGCCAAGGATGCGCGGCCGGATATTCCGTTGCCGGAATCGGCGACCGCGGAGGTACCCGAGGAGGTGCCGCCACGGGATATCATCACGGTGCTGCCAAAGGGTGGGGACGGCTATCAGTTTCACTGGCACAATCGTGTGGCCACTGAGGCGGAGTTAGCTGGGCTGCTGAAGGAAGCCGCGAAGGAAACTGCCGGGCAACAGCTGCTATTGCGAGGTCCGCCCGACTTGCCGTGGTCGGCGTGGAAGATGATTATCGAACTTTGCCGTGAGGCCGGGAGCGCTGACCTGGTCTTTGCCACCCATGAATCCTGAACCCCTGTCATGCGCCGCCGCCTTACTGACCGCCCCGAGATTCCCATCGCCCCGATGATCGATTGTGTCTTCCTGATGCTGGTCTACTTCATGACCACCAGCTCCCTCGAGAAATCAGAAGCGGACCTTGCGTTCCCGGCAGGGCAGGCGGGAATACCTGCCGATCCGCTTCCCGCGGTGGATGAACAACGATTATTTGCGCAACCGGGCGGGCATCTCTTGTGGAATGGCACGACCTATCGGCTGGATGCTTCCGGGACCGCGCTTCTTGAAAAGCGGCTGCTCAATTTCCGGGATACCTGCCTCCAGGCCGGTTCGGAACCCTCGTTGAGAATCGAACCGGAAGACACCGTCTCCCATCAGGAACTGGTGACGCTGCTGGACACCATCACGCGCTCGAGAATCGAGACGATTCACTTTCCGTGACCAGGCTCAAATCTCCACCAGGCCCTGCTGGATGGCGAAGCGCGTCAACCCGGCGACATCGTGAATGTCGAGTTTACTCATGACATTTGTCCGGTGGGTATCGGCTGTCTTGACGCTGATGTCCAGCTTGGCAGCGACTTCCTTGGTGGTATTGCCTTCAGCGACCAGCTGCAGTATCTCGCGCTCCCGCGGCGTCAGTTTATCGAGGGAACCGGTAACCTCCGGGTTGAGCATGATGTCCCGGAGAATCTCCAGGACTTGGGCACTCATGTAGGCTTCCCCGGCCATGACCCGCTTGATGCCTTCCTCAAGTTCCTCGATCGTCGCGCTTTTGTGGACGATTCCATTGGCACCGGCCTTGAGGGCGGCCTGGACCCGTTCCCGGGTGGAATAACCGGAAAACACCATCAGCTTGCACCTCGGCAGGGCCTTCCTCAACTGCCGGATAATTTCCAACCCGTTCAAGCTTGGTACCATGATATCGACGATAACCAGATCCGGGGCGAGCTCCTTGCATTCCTTGAGCGCTTCCAGGCCGTCACCGCAATGCCCGGCAAGCTGAAAGCCAATCAGTTCATCAACCAGGCGACAGACAAGTTCGCGCAGGATATTCTGGTCCTCGATAACGTAAACGGAGTGCATGATGAAAGGGGTTGTTCTTGTTCAGTTGGATTTCAGGGAAAGGTAATATTCCCGCAAGGCCATGTAATCCTCCTCGCGAGAGCCGCTGGTAATTACATGGTCAAATTCGTCAATGGCTTCAAGTTCCACCCGGGCGGATTCCAGGCGACGTTCAATTTCCGCTTCATCATCCGCCCCGCGTGCCAGGAGCCGATCACGCAGTTGCTGCATGGATTCGGGACGGATGAATATGCAGCGCACTTTTCCGGCAAGGGCGGCATTCCTGGACTGTTCCTCCCGGAAGGCCTTGGCCCCCTGGACATCGATGTTGAGCAGGATGTCCTTCTGATCACCGAGGATGGCCTCGATGTGCTTTCTCTGCGATCCATAGTAGCGGCCATGAACCTTGGCCCATTCAATAAAGGCCCCCTCCTGTATCATATTTTCAAATACAGAGGGATCGAGGAAATGGTAATCCACGCCGTCGACCTCACCGGGCCGGGGCTCCCGGCTGGTGGTCGTCACCTGGCGCTGGATGGATTCCGGAAACTCCTCCAGGAGCCGGTCACAGAGGGTCGTTTTTCCGGAGCCAGCCGGACCGCATATTATCAGGACCAGGTTATTGGGGTGGATGTATCCGCTCATCGGGTGACAAGTCAGAGATCCATGTCCATGAGAATTTCACGCGGGCTGGAGCCGTTTTCAGGACCAACCATGCCTTCAGCCTCAAGAATTTCCATGATCCGGGCCGCGCGGTTGTAGCCGATTTTCAGGCGGCGCTGGAGCATCGAAGTCGAGGCCCGTTTGCTGGTCCGGATGACCTCGATGGCATCGGGAACAAGTTCGTCATCCCATTCGCCCTCAACGCCGCCCTGGGCATCTTCGGGGGAGTCGATGTTCTTCTGGAATTGCGAGTCAAACTCCGGCTCGCCGTTGATATCCCGGATATGGTGGACAATGCCGGTAATCTCATCATCCCCGACAAAGGCCCCCTGGGCACGGACAAGGTCCGCCGAGCCCGGTGGCAGAAAGAGCATGTCCCCCTTGCCGATGAGGTGATCCGCGCCCATGGTGTCAAGGATGGTCCGGGAGTCCACCTTGGATGCCACCTTGAAGGAGATACGGCTGGGAAGGTTCGCCTTGATGACCCCCGTAATGACATTCACCGAGGGGCGCTGGGTGGCCAGGATGAGGTGGATTCCGGCGGCGCGCGCCAGCTGGGCCAGGCGGGCGATGCCGGTCTCGATATCCGCTGGCGCAACCATCATCAGGTCGGCCAGCTCGTCGACAATGACGACGATGTAGGGAAGCTTGGTCGGGGCCTCGTTCAAGGCGTCGGGATCGCGCGGAACCTCGATGGAAGCAGCGGCGGCCCTTTCTTCCGGCGTCAATTCCGCATCCATGGCGGCGGCCCGCTCCTCGGCCTCCGCCGCCTCCTTGCGGTTATTGGCCATCTTGGCGTTGTATCCGGCGATATTCCGGACCCCGATACCGGCAAAGAGCTGGTAACGGCGCTCCATTTCATTGAGCAGGTACTTCAGGGCGTTTGGAACCTTCTTGGGGTCGGTGACGACCGGAACCAGCATGTGGGGAAGGGAATTGTAGACCTGCATCTCGACGATCTTCGGGTCGACCATGACGAAGCGTAGATCCTCCGGGCTGGAATGATAAAGAAGGGATGTAATGACGGAATTGATACAAACTGTCTTCCCTGAACCGGTGGAACCGGCAATCAGGAGGTGGGGCATCTTGGTCAGGTCCGCGATGAGCGGCTTTCCCGAAACCTCCTTGCCGAGAGCGATGGGAATTTCGGCCTTGTTGTTGACCCAGTCCTCCGATTCGAGGATGTCCCGGATAAAGACGGACTGTGGATGCTTGTTGGGTACCTCGATGCCGACACAACCCTTTCCGGGAACCGGGGCGAGGATGCGGACCGAAGTCGCCTTCAGGTTTAAGGCGATGTTCTTGTCGAGGTTGAGAATCCGTTCAACACGCACGCCGGCGGCCGGATAGACATCGTAGCGGGTGATGACGGGACCGGTATGGACGTCCCCGGTCGTTACCCGGACACCAAACTCCTCAAGGGTCTTGACCAGCATGTCAGCGGTCTGCTGGTGGATGGAGTCATCATCCATGGGATTGGCGCCCTTGGGTTCGGCGAGGAGCCGCATCGGGGGAAACTTGTAATTGCCCTTTTTCTCCGGAAGTTTGACTTCAGCCTTGCGAACTTCCTCTCCGGCAATGATCCGCAGGCCGGAGGTCCCGCCAGCTCCGCCTTTGCCCTTCTTGGGCATCTTGATGGGCGCACTCTTGTTGCTTGCCGGTGCTGTGGAGGCGGCCTTGGCGGGTGCTGGTTCAGCCTCCCTCGCCACGGGCTCGACTTCCTCCATAATCGGTTCAAAGGGCTGGGCCTCCTCTTCCCGGCCCAGCTTCAGGCCGCGCTTGCCGGCCTGTTTGGGCCGCTCCGTTCCAGGCGGGGAGGGGAGGGGCTCCTCCTCGGCATCCGCAGCCTCGGGCTGCTTCTTCTTACGGGCGAGGGCCTTGGCCTGCTTTTCCTCCTTGCGGCGGGCCTTGAGCGCGGCCCGCTCTTCCGAACGCTTGGCGCGGGATTGTGCCCACTCAGAGATCTTGACCTTGAAAAGGAGCTTCAGGTCGGAGCCCAAGTTGTCAAAAAGGAGAAAAACGATGGAAAAAGCGCTCAGGACCCCAAAAACCACCATGGAGCCGACCATACTGAGAAACTCGCGCAGGAACTGGGCATACATCCAGAATCCGATCCACCCGCCCCAGCCAAAGGGGAACATGTTGTCGGAAACATCCGAGAGCTCTATCTTGCCAACCGGGAGGCCGTCCATGGTCTCCACCTGGTACATGCAGCCGAATACAGCCAGACTGACGAAGATAATCACCACCGGGGGCAGTTTCCGCATGCCCAGCTTGCGGGCATAGGGCCGGAAGAACATGTAAGCCACCCAGAAGGCCAGAATCGGCGCGGCATAAGCCGCAAGCCCCAGTGCGAGCAGGGCGTAGTGGGCGACCTGGACCCCGAAATTACCAATGAGGTTCTGGTCCTGGATATCAGAATAGAAGAAGGCATTCTGCTCCGGGGCATAATCCCAGATAGACAAACCGACAAGCAGACCGAGAATCAGGAAAGCCAGTCCAAGAAATGGACGCGGCTCCGGAGATTTCGGCCCGAAGGTGGGATTCTTTTTCGCCGGCTTTTTCTGTTTTCTTGCCATCTATTCGATAAGGTATGGATTACTGACCCGATGGCCTCATGACAAGGCAGGATTGAGGTTTGAGCGATATCCTAACCAGTTTTTTAAATTTGAGCATGATGGATTATTACAAATTTCAACCGATTTATCAGGAACGCGTCTGGGGAGGACGGGGATTGGCGACCTCCCTCGGCCGCAAATTACCCGAAGGGAAAGTCATTGGCGAAAGTTGGGAACTGGTGGATCGGGAGGAAGCAGATTCACCACTGGGCGAGGGTCGTGGCAGCCTGGGCCAGCTCCGCAAGGCGGCTCCGGAAGCTCTCATGGGTCCGGGTTGGCCGGCCGATAAGCCGTTTCCGATCCTGGTCAAGTGGCTGGATTGTCAGGACCGCCTCAGCCTGCAGGTCCATCCCCCGGCCTCCGTGGCCCCGGAGCTCGACGGGGAGCCGAAGACCGAGAACTGGTACATCGCCGAGGCTGCTCCCGATGCGGCCCTGCTGGCCGGCTTGAAACCGGGCGTGACCCGGGAGCAGTTTCGTCAAGCCCTTGAAGAGGAAGAACTTGAAGAACTTGTTTGCCGGATGCCGGTACGCCCAGGGGATTCGCTCTTTGTGCAGAGTGGCCGTATCCACGCCATCGATGCCGGCAACCTGATTCTGGAAATCCAGCAAAACTCGGATACAACCTACCGGGTCTACGACTGGGGCCGGGTCGGGCTGGACGGACAGCCTCGGCAGCTGCACATCGAGGAATCGCTCAAGTCGATCGACTTTGCGGATGCGGAGCCGGAGTTGCTCCATCCGGAGGGCCCGGAAACCGTCCTTGCCGATTGCCAGGAGTTCCGATTACGGCGGCTCGAATTGTCGGCCGGGGAGCAGCTGGCCTTTGCGGCCGGGGAGGAGCCAAGGATTCTCAATGTCGTGGAGGGGGAGCTGGTTTCGGGGAACGGGACGGTTATCTCCCGCGGGGACACGGTTCTCCTGCCGTATGAAGGGCAGTCCATCTGGACGGGGACCGGAAAAGCGGCCGTATTGCTCACCGATCGCTTCAACAGGGTCTAAATCAGGACCAGGCTGTCGCGGTGCACCACTTCGCAACGGGAACGCTCCGGGTGCAGCGCTTTGATTTCGCTGGTATCCTTGCCGAGGATGGCTTCCAGGACAGTGGAGTCGTAGGCCACGATACCCCGTCCAATCAGGCTTCCGTCCGGTCCGTGGAGGGTTGTGACGGCACCTTCCGCAAAGCTTCCTTCACAGGCAGTGACCCCCTTTGCGAGCAGGCTGGAATTCCTTTCCAGTACCGCCTTGGCCGCCCCGGGGTCGAGATAAAGGGCACCGGCCGGCTTCTCGAAGAAGGCAATCCAGCGCTTGCGGGAAGCAAGAGGGATTGATTGGGGAACAAAGAAGGTTCCCGTGGCTGTGCCGTCGTGGATTTTCTGCAGGATGCCGTTTTCTGCCGCGCTGCCGATGAAGACCCCGCATCCCGACCGGGTCGCAAGGTCCGCTGCTTCTATTTTGGTGACCATCCCGCCCGTCGAGTGGGCATTTCCAGCCGCACCGGCCATTGATCGGATGGTGTCGTCGATCGAGGTCACAACCGGTACGAGAGCGCCCTTTCCCTGATTTTCCATGAGCCCGGGAATGGTTGAAAGGATGACCAGCAGGTCCGCCTTGAGAAGGCTGGCCAGGAGGGCGCTGAGGACATCGTTATCCCCGAACTTGATTTCGTCGGCACTGACGGTGTCATTTTCATTGACCACTGGGACAACGCCCATGGTGAGGAGTTTTTCCATGGTGTTGCGCACCGCCAGGTGGCGGTTGCGGCCCCCGATGTCCTCCCGGGTCAGGAGAACCTGGGCGGCGGTGAATCCATGGAACTCGAGCGACCCTTGCCAGGCTTCCATCAAGCGGGATTGGCCGACAGCGGCACAGGCCTGCAGGCTGGCAAGATCGGAGGGACGTTCCTCGAGTCTCAGTGTTCCGACCCCCATGCCGACTGCACCTGAGGAAACGACGAGGACTTCAATCCCATTTTCCTTCAGACCGGCAATCTGCTGGCAGAGGGATTGGATGCGCTCTATCATGAGGGACCCATCCGCATCAGCGATGGAGTGTGTCCCGATTTTGATGACAACGCGCCGGGCGTTTGTCTCGAGAAATTGCATGAATCGCCTTAAACGCTAAGGAGCTCGTCTTCCTTCTGCTGCAGAGCGTCATTGATGGACTTAACGTGATTGTCCGTCTCGTCCTGGATCTCCTTTTCATGGCGCTTGATGTCGTCTTCCGAGACGTGGCCTTCGGCCTTGAGCTTTTTCAGCCCATCCATGGCATGGTGCCGCGCCTGGCGGACACTGACCCGCCCTTCCTCAGCGTGGGAAGCCGCCATCTTGACCAAATCCTTGCGGCGGTCACCCGAGAGCTCGGGGATGGGTACCAGAATCGTTGCGCCCCGGGCAATGGGGTTCAGTCCGAGATTGGCCTCGCGGACAGCCTTCTCAATGGCTCCGCTGGTGCCCTTGTCCCATGGCTGGACCTGAATGGTATGCAAGTCCGGAGTGGTTATGGCTCCCAGTTCCCGAATGGCCATGTTGGTCCCGTAAGATTCAACGAAAACGGGAATGTTCTCGATCATTGCCGGGGTGGCCTTGCCGGTGTGAATATTCGTGAACTCGTGCATTGTATGGTCAACAGCCTTGTCCATGAGGTCTTGTGCTTCCAATAGAATCGTTTCCCAGTCCATTTTTCGTCTTTTTTATTTGTTTATGGTCTTAGTGAAATGCCCCTTTCGAATCAAGCTTGCGGATAGCCATCCTAGTGAACGAGAGTGCCGATTTTCTCCCCTTGGACCGCTTTGCGGATATTCCCTTCCCCATTCATGTTGAAGACGAGGATGGGCATCTGGTTTTCAAGGCACATCGCAAACGCTGTCGCGTCCATGACCTTGAGCCGCTTTTTCAAGGCGTCGGTGAAGGAGATTTCCTCGAATTTGACAGCGTCATCATGCTCCATCGGATCCTTGTCGTAGATGCCATCGACCTTGGTGGCCTTGAAAATGGCATCGGCCCCAATCTCGTTGGCCCGCAGGGCAGCGGTGGTATCAGTTGTAAAATAGGGATTTCCGGTCCCCCCGACAAAGATGATGACCCGCTTTTTTTCGAGGTGGCGTGTGGCCCGGCGGAGGATGTAGGGTTCGGCCACCTTGTTCATCTCGATGGCGCTGAGGACCCGGACCGGAACATTCATTTTCTCAAGGCAATCCATAAGGGCCATGCCATTGATGACGGTGGCCAGCATGCCCATATAATCGCCCGTGGTGCGGGCAACACCGCGCTTCTCGGTGCCGCTGAGGCCCCGGAAGATGTTGCCCCCTCCCACGACAAGGCCAATTTCGACTCCCAGGTCATAGACGGTCTTGATGTCCTCGCAGACCCGGTGCAGGACCGCCCCGTCGATGGTCTCCCCGGATTCCGCGCAGCGCAGAACCTCGCCGCTGATCTTCAGCACAATTCGCTTGTAGCGCGCTTTCCCGCCTTCGCCTGTCGTTTCCATTAAAACGGGTAGTTTTGCGGCTCCGGCCAAAAGGTCAATCCTTGGGGCGGCAAAGATAGGGCCCGCGAAATTGCTGAATCATGCTTGACGGGCCGATGGGCCGGGGCTTTAGTTCCGCCTTTTAATTGCAGGCCCATGGTGTAATTGGCAACACAGATGGTTTTGGTCCATCCATTCAAGGTTCGAGTCCTTGTGGGCCTGCCACTTTCACCGCGATTCAGCCCCGATGGGCAAGATACACGGTTGCCAACCGGGGTTATTTGGCTTTCGTGCAGAACTTATGACACGGCCCTACGCGGTAATTTTATGGGACTGGAACGGGACCCTCCTTGATGACGCCGAATTCGGCATCAGCATTATCAATGGAATGCTGGAACGGCGTGGTTTACCTGTGCATGGCCGGCATGAACACGGCCAGCTCTTCGATTTTCCGGTCATCCGGTATTACGAGCGGGTCGGTTTTGACTTCGAGAAGGAGCCCTTCGAGGACCTTTCTCATGAGTTCATTGATGCTTATTTTGCCAATGTCCGGAGCTGCGGCTTGCGCCCCGGCAGTGAACGGCTGCTGGAATCCCTGCAGGAAGCCGGCTACCGGCAAATGATCCTCAGTGCCAGCCGCCAGGATTATCTGGAGGACCTGATCACCCATTACGGGCTTGGCCGGTATTTCGAGGAATTGCTCGGAATCGATACGGTTCATGCCCCCGGAAAGACTGGCCGGGCGTTGGACTGGCTTAGGGAGTCGGGCGTGGATCCGGCACAGGTATTGCTCATCGGTGACACTGTGCATGACGCGGAAGTAGCTGAGAAAATGGACATCGACTGTTGGCTGGTTCCCGGCGGGCATCATCCGCGCGAGCGCCTGGAGGCAACTGGCCGGCGCTGCCTTGAGGACATTGGCTGTGTCGGGCGGGAACTGCTGCAACCGGCAGGGAAGGGCCTATCCTGATGTTTTTGGCAGCCCAACTGGACGGAGAGATGGGGGATGTCGTGGTCAGCACACTGGCCCTTTCCGTGGCGATAGGTGCCATTCTCATGGTGGTGGCCAAGCGGCTGAAGATCCCCGGGATTGTCCTGCTGCTTTTCGGTGGCGTGATTCTTGGCCCGGAAGGATTGGGATTTGTTCAGCCGGACACCCTTGGCACGACATTGAATGTCATGGTGGCGGTTGCCGTCGGCCTCATTCTCTTTGAGGGAGGACTAACACTGGATGTGGCCGGCTATCGCTCCGCACCCAAGGTCATCCGGAATCTGCTGACCATCGGGGTGGTTGTCACCTGGGTGGGCATTTCCTCGCTTATCTGGCTTCTCTTTCCGGTTGAACCGGAGTTTGCCGTTCTCGCGGGGAGCCTGGTCATCGTTACCGGTCCGACAGTCATCCAGCCCATCCTGAAACGAATCCGGCTGAAGTGGAACCTGCACAACATTCTCCACTGGGAGGGGGTCCTGATTGATCCCATCGGGGTCTTCCTTGCCGTTATGGCCTACGAGTGGGTTGCCGGGGGAGGCGAGGAGGCCTTCCTGCACCTCCTGATCCGGATAGTCGGTGGGCTGCTAATCGGCATGGCCGGGGGGGAGCTCGTGGCCTGGCTCCTCAAGCGACGGCTCATTCCCGAGGAGATGATCAATGTCTTCATGGTTGGCTCCGCGATGTTGATTTTCGGGGCCACCGAGGCCCTGATCGCTGAAGGGGGACTTCTTGCGGTCACGGTTGCCGGATTGATATGCGGTTCGCGCCAGCCACCGGCCTTGAGGGGGATTGTCGAGTTCAAGTCGGTTATCACCGATCTCCTCATCGGTTTCATTTTCATTCTCCTCACGGCCCGGCTGCAGCTGCAGCAGTTCCTCGACTTTGGCCTGAAGGGGTTGTTTCTGGTCGCCCTGGTCATATTTGTCGTCCGGCCGGTGGCCGTTTACCTGAGCACCCGGGGCAGCAAGCTGACCAGACGGGAGAAAATTTTCCTTTCCTGGGTTGCTCCAAGGGGCGTGGTGGCGGCCTCCATGGCCTCTCTCTTCACGCTCACGCTCGTCCAGCAGGGAGGCTTCTCCAATCCCGCTTTTCTGGAGTCCTTTGTTTACTCAGTCATCTTTGCCACGGTGCTCCTGCAGGGACCGACCGCCTCCCTGCTGGCCCGGGGATTACGGCTGCTGGAAGAGGTGCCCAACGGCTGGCTCATTGTCGGTGCCCATCCGCTGGCAAGGGAGGTTGCCCGCTTCATCGAGAACACCAGGGGTGTGCCGGTGGCCTTGATGGACGGAAACCGCATGGCGGTGCAGGAAGCACGGGATGAAGGGATGCGGGCCTTTTACGGGGATGCCCGTGAGACGGCCCGGATTGAGGACCGGGCGGAAATGCGCGGCATCGGCAGGCTGCTGGCCTTCACCGATAATGAGGACCTCAATGAACTGCTGTGCAAAAAATGGGAGCCGGTATTCGGCAAGGGACATGTTTTCCGCTGGGGAAGCTCCCTGACGGCGAATGCGGACGAGAACAGTACCGGGACGGTTCTTTGGAACTGGATGCCCAAACCATCCATGATCAGTTCGGAGATTCTACTCGGTGAAGCCGCCATCATCCAGTTGAAGGGCGAACGGATGAGCAACCCGGGGAACCTCGCCGCGCTCCTCACGGCAAACAACCGCGAAATGCTCCTCGACCCCGGACCGAAAAGTAAACTCAAGTTCACCAAGGCCGAGTCGCAGACCCTCTATCTGCAACGGGAAGCGGATTATCTCCTCAATGCACTTGATGACAGCCGGATGCGACTTTTTGAGAGTACCGAGCAAAAGGAAATCTACCTCTCGCTGGCCGAAGCCTTGGCAGGAGCCTGTCCATCCCTTTCAGCGGAGCAAATCTTCCAGCAAATTATGGAAAGGGAGTCTATTGTCCCGACGACCCTTGGTCATGGCGTGGCTCTGCCGCATTGCCGGATTGAAGGTATTTCCCACACCGCTTGTGCAATCGGACTGATTCCGGGCGGGCTCGTACTGGGTAGCGAAGAGGAGACCGTCAGGCTGGTCTTCATGCTGGTCAGTCCGGAGGAGGAACCGGAAATGCACTTGGCGGTTCTTGGGGAAATTGCCCGGCTTTGTGCCGACCCGGAAGTCCGCCAGATGTTGCTCGATTGTCGTAAAGGCGAGCAGATCCTGCCGATCGTCCGCCAATACCGTCGCCAGCATACCCCCTTTGCGGAAGCCCGCGGCTGATTGATTTTTACCGCCTAGGGCTTGCCGATGCCGTGGGCCTCAAAGCCCAGCTTCCTCAGGGCGGCCAGATCCACGAGATTGCGTCCGTCAAAAATGAAGGCCGGCTTCTCCATAGATTCAAAAATCCGCCCGTAGTCGGTCTGGTCCATCTTGAAGGCATCCCACTCCGTCAGGATGGCAATGGCGTGGGCATTGTCGGCGGCGGAATAGGGATCCGGATGGGTCTCCACCCGATCGGTCTCCGGGTCGATACCAAGATCCCGGCAAATCTGTTCGCGGCTGACCTTCGGATCGTGGATGGCCAACCGGGCGCCCTCCTCGAGCAGGTCGCGGCAAACGTAGATCGCCGCCGATTCGCGGGTGTCGTTGGTATCCTTCTTGAAGGCAAATCCAAAGATGGCGATTTTCTTGTCGGTCACCGTGTTGAACAAGGAACTGACAATGCGCTTGCAGAAGCGGCGCTTCTGGTAGTCGTTCATCTCGACTACCGATTCCCAGTAATTGGCAACTTCCGGCAGGCCAAAGTGGTTGCACAGGTAGACCAGGTTGAGGATGTCCTTCTGGAAGCAGGAACCTCCAAAGCCGACACTGGACTTGAGGAACTTGGGGCCGATACGCGAGTCCCGTCCGATGGCATAGGCTACTTCGTCAACGTCCGCCTCGGTGGCTTCACACAGCGCGGAAATCGAGTTGATGGAACTGATCCGCTGCGCCAGGAAGGCGTTCGCCGTCAGCTTGGAAAGCTCCGAGCTCCACAGGTTGGTCGTGATGATGCGGTCCCGCGGTACCCAGCGGGCGTAGACGTCCACCAGGGCCTGGACGGCCTTGTCCCCGTCCCCGTTCGGCTCACCACCGATAAGGACCCGGTCCGGGCTCTCCAAATCCTCCATCGCCGTCCCTTCGGCAAGGAATTCCGGGTTCGAGAGGACCTGGAACTTCCGCCCGCTTCCCGCGGCATCAAGGATGCGCTTGATCGATTCCGCTGTCCGGACCGGCAGGGTCGATTTTTCGACGATGATTTTGTCCGTCGTCGCGACCTTGGCAATCTGCCGGGCACACAGCTCGACATACTTCAGGTCGGCCGCCTTCCCCGCTCCGATGCCATAGCCCTTTGTCGGGGTTCCCACGCAGATGAAGATAATGTCCCCTTTCGCTATCGCCGCGTCCACATCCGTCGAGAAGAACAGGTTCCGCCCACGGGCTTCCTGCGTCACCTCCAGCAGGCCCGGCTCATATACCGGCAGATCGTCCGACTCCCACGCCGCTATCCGCTCCGCGTTCACGTCCACCACCGTCACTTCGATGTCCGGACACTTTTGCGCAATCTTGGCCATCGTCGGCCCTCCAACGTAGCCCGCTCCTATACAACAGATTTTCATGATCCCTGCAGGAAATACCTCTCGCTTCCCGTTGCGAGCCTATTTTCCTCGCTCAGCCTATCCGCTCTACTCCCACCAGCCGAGTTCACGGGCACGTTCCAATGTTTTCTCAAGGGGGGCCAGATATGGGTGCCATTGTCTTTCCCACTCGATACTGACCATCCCTTCGAATTCGGCCTCGCAGAGCAGGCGCAAGGTTTCCGGCAAGTCAAAATCCCCCTCGCCGAGCTGCACATAGGTGAAAGGATGCCGCTCCGAGGGTTTACTGATGCTGTCCTTGATGTGTACATGCCTTGTGTAGGGCTTGACCACCTCCCAGGTCTTTTGGACCTTCTCCCCCGCCTTTTTCCAAGTGTGATGGGTATCCCAAATGATGGATACGGGCTCTGCCAGTTCACGTTGCAACTGCTTGATAGCTTTGGTGGAGACCAGGCAGTCATGGGTTTCGATGCCAATATCGGTTTTCCAGCCATTGGCATTCCTTAGATTGCGCCACCAGTCGATTGTTTCCAGCGCCGCGTCAAGAGCCTCACCCGGGAGTTCCTCCCCGACTATTCCCCCGTCGAAGACTCGGATTAATGGTACTTCTGCTGCTTCCGCCCATTCCACAAACTCAAGGAATGTCTTCCGGTCCTCAGGCTTGTTGCCGACCAGCTTCAAGGAAGCGTTCAGGGCGGTTAGCGATACCCCTTCCCCTTCCAGGTATGCCACCAGCTTTTCCGGATTACCATACTGCTCACGGAACAGGGCCGGCAGGTCAATCCGCCCCTCCAGGGTCCTTAAATCCAAAAATCGCAATCCGAAGCGCTTCGCCAGTTCCACCACATTCTCAAGGCTCATCTCCGGGCAGCCCAGCGTCGAAAATGTCCATCTTAATTCACTTGTTTCCATCATGTTCAATAAGAATCATAATTATCAGATTGTCTCTGTTGGAGAGGGCAATCAAGTCAATTGGGCGAAAGAGCGTAGTCCATAGGAACTGGCTGGAAAATGAGTGTGGATGAAGGCATGCAGCCAACAGTAGTCTTCAAGGTAGCGAAACTTGCCGTTCCCTGCGGGGAAGGACGCGCCGGCATTCCTCAGCCGTATAACCAAGCTCCTAATATTTATTATATTGTCAGGCAGGTATTCTTTCTGCAAAAGATACTGGAAGCAGGGAGGAGAACCCGGAAAGCACGGAAGTGGCCAAGAAAATATCACAAGTGCAGATAGCGAAGGAGCTAGGAGTCTCTCAGTCACTTGTTTCCATTGTCCTGAATGGGCGCAAGGATGGGATAGCCCCTGCCACTTACGAACGGATTTGGAATTATGCACGAGAGCACGGTTATGCTCCGAAGGGAATGAAGCTTTCACTTGGGGTGGGTATGGATAACCCGATGAGGGTGGTTGGATATTTCCTTCGGGCACCCATGAGGCTGGCCTACAAGAGTAATTTCTTCAGTCATGTCGCCCAGGGGCTGCATGAATACTTGCGGGAGAAGAAGGTAAACATGGTATTTCTAGGTTCGGAGGTGGACATTGACCCAAGGGAATTGCGACGTTCCAGTTGGCGAAAAATGCCACTTGAGGGCATTGTCATGATGGGCGAAGTCCAACCGGATTTTCTCAGCGCGGTTCGTGAGCTGGATCGGCCACTGGTTTACGTGAGTGCACGCAGCCCGGGAATTTGCCACTCGGTCAATGCCAATGAGTACCAGGCGGCCGAATACCTTGTCGATCACCTTTATGAGCTGGGTCATCGCCACTTTGCCTATTTTGGTAGCCTGCAGGCCAGGATGGGCAATGATGAACGCTTGGCGGGTTTACGACTGGCCCTGTCCAGGCACGAATTGGAGCTGCCAGAATCGGCAGTCCTGACCCTCGATGAGGCGGAGAGAAAGCAAGGCTATCAGATGGTGGAGATGCTCCTGCGAAGTCCGCCTAAGCCATTTCCGACAGCTATTGTCTGTGGTAATGGTCTCCTCGGCAGGGGCGTTTTGGGTCGTTTATTCGAGGAAGGGTTCAAGGCAGGGAGAGATGTCAGTGTGGTCGCCTTCGACAACACCCGGGTCTGCTCAGAGGAATTGCCGGGCATTACCAGCGCTTCATCCATGCCGGAAGAACTGGGCCGTGAATCCGGCCGCATTCTCCTCGACCCCAACTTGCACGGAGGCGATTCCCTCCTTGATGTTGTCCTCCCATCCAAGTTTTTCTTCCGCGAAAGCTCGGGACCTGTCGCCTCTTCCTCAGCCAAGCATGTCCGGTCTATCCTCAAGGGAAACTGAGAGGTCAATCATCCAGAATACATTCCCGGACTGGCGCTTCATGTCCATTTGCTTATTTCTTGAAAACAACCGTTAGATAGAGCTATCCCCGTGTTTTTAGGAACGGTTACCCCATTCTCAATTGTGGTTTCCGGGTGGTGGACTCAGGCAATATCCTCACGGGAAACGCGGAGGATTATTTTCCCTGATCCCGGTCGGGAGGATTTCCGGGAAGATTCTTTGTTTTGGGTTTGCCATCCGGTAGCGATACAGTTTCTGCTGGACTCCCGTTGGCGGGCATTGCCTCCAACCGCAACGGAGTCCTTACATGGCTGAAAAAAAGAGCATCAAACACATATTTGTCACGGGAGGCGTGGTCTCTTCCCTCGGGAAAGGCCTGACGGCGGCAGCGCTCGGAGCGCTGCTTGAGCAGAGGGGCTTGAAAATCAAGCTGCAGAAGTTCGACCCCTACCTGAATGTTGATCCCGGGACGATGAATCCCTTCCAGCACGGCGAGGTCTATGTCCTCGACGACGGGTCGGAAACCGACCTTGATCTGGGGCATTATGAGCGCTTCACCAGCGGCAAGCTCAGCTACGACAACAACCTAACCTCCGGCCAGATTTACGATACCATCCTCAAGCGGGAACGCCGGGGCGACTTCCTCGGACAGACCATCCAGGTCATTCCCCATGTCACCAACGAAATCCAGTCCCGTTTTGAGGCCAATGCCACCGACGAGGATGTCATCATCACCGAAATTGGAGGAACCGTTGGTGACATCGAGGGCCTGCCATTCCTTGAGGCGATGCGCCAGTTTAGCCTCGAGCGCGGCCATGCCAACGTGATGTTCCTTCACGTCACCTTGATTCCCTATCTCAACGCCGCTGGCGAACTGAAGACCAAGCCGACCCAGCAGAGTGTGGCCCGCCTGCGCGAGATCGGTATTCAGCCGGACGTCCTGGTTTGCCGGACGGAAAAGACCATGGCCAAGGAGCTGCGGCAGAAGTTGAGCATGTTCTGTAATGTGCCGGTGGAAGCGGTAATTGAGGAAAAGGATGTGGAGACCTCCATCTACGAGGTGCCCCTGATGCTGGAGAATGAGGGGGTGGACCAGCTCGTCCTGAAGCACTTCGGCCTCGACCACCTGCCGCAGTTGGAAAACGGCTGGGACAACGTGGTGCGGATTCTGCGCTATCCCAAGCACCGGGTGGATATTGCCGTCGTCGGCAAGTACATCGAGCTTCAGGATGCCTACAAGAGCGTCTATGAAAGCCTTGTTCACGGGGGTATCGCAAACGATTGCGCTGTTGAGATCCATCGGATCGATTCCGAGAAACTGGAGGAGTCCGGTAACTACGATCAGCTCCTGGGGGTGGATGGCATCCTCGTTCCGGGAGGCTTCGGCTCACGGGGCATCGAGGGCAAGATTGAGGCGGTCCGCATCGCCAGGGAGAAGGGCATCCCTTATTTTGGCCTCTGCCTCGGGATGCAGGTCGCAGTGATTGAGTTTGCCCGCAACATGGCTGGACTTACCGGTGCCCACAGCGGCGAGTTTGATGAGGATACCCCTTGGCCGGTTATTGATTTGATGCCCGAACAGAAGGATGTCGTCGACAAGGGTGCCACCATGCGGCTGGGGGCCTATCCCTGCCAACTCAAGGAGGGAACCATCAGTGCCAAGGCCTACGGGGAGTCGCTCATCAGCGAGCGTCACCGGCACCGCTACGAGTTTAACAACGACCATCAGGAAGCGCTGGAAGCGGCCGGTCTGGTTGTCGCCGGTATCAACCCGGATCGCAACCTGGTGGAAATCGTGGAAAACCCGAACCATCCTTGGTTTGTCGGGGTCCAGTTCCATCCCGAGTTCCAAAGCAAGCCACGCCACGCGCATCCGCTTTTCGCCAGTTTCATAAAGGCTTCCCTGGCACGCCGGGGAAAATAAACCATGCCCCTCTTTGATCCAGAGAAGCTTCTCCTAATCGCCGGCCCCTGCATGCTGGAGTCGGAGGAGGTTTGCCTGGCCGTGGCGGAGCAACTGGGTGCCTTGCGGGATACCTGGCCGGAGCTGCAGATCATCTTCAAGGGCTCCTTTGACAAGGCCAACCGGACGTCGCTGACCTCGCCCCGTGGTCCCGGACTGGAAGAGGGTCTGGCCATGCTGCAATCCATCAGGGACCGCTTTGGATTTCCGCTCCTGACGGACTTCCACACTGCAGAGCAGGCGCCGGTCGCCGGTTCCGTCGTTGATGTCCTGCAGGTTCCCGCCTTTCTCTGCCGCCAGACGGACCTGCTCACGGCCGCCGCCCGTACCGGCAAGGTCGTCAACGTCAAGAAGGGCCAGTTTCTCAGCCCCCAGGAAATGCGCTACGTGGTGGACAA
The DNA here is from genome assembly GCA_040830445.1 of Puniceicoccaceae bacterium. Taxonomy (GTDB): domain Bacteria; phylum Verrucomicrobiota; class Verrucomicrobiia; order Opitutales; family Oceanipulchritudinaceae; genus Oceanipulchritudo. The sequence continues at coordinate 9,658 of JBFOLZ010000057.1, read as the reverse complement.
GCTGGAAGGCTCCGATGCGACGGAGATCTGGCTCACCGAAAGGGGAACCACCTTCGGCTATCAGAACCTCGTTGTGGACATGCGCAATTTCCCGCAATTGGCCGCCTATGGTCATCCGGTCATCATGGATGCCACCCACAGTGTGCAGATGCCGGGAGCCGGGGAGGGAACAACCTCCGGTAAGCGGGAGTTCGTCCCACCATTGGCACGCGCCGCCATGGCAGCCGGGGCCAACGGCCTCTTTGTCGAGACGCACCCTGATCCTGCACAGGCACTTTCTGACGGGCCGAACCAGGTTCCGCTCGCTGAGCTTCCCGAGGTCGTGGAATCCGTCCTCAAGGTGTGGCAGTCTGTGCGCTAAGGGAGTGTTTTCGTTCCAAACGGACACCCCTCCAGATACAGAGGGTGGTGTCGGAAAACGTTGAGTTGGACTTAATGGGACTTGGGGTAGCTGGGGGAGCGGGCGAGGAGGGGAGCGCCGAGTCCGGGGACGTAATCGGCGAATTCCTGTCCATCGGGATTGGTCCGGAGGGCGTATTGGACCATACCCATCTTGGCATCGAGGTTATCGACCATGGAGACAAAGACGGCTTCCGGGGTGGCGGCCTTGGTGGCGGCGCCCCATTCCAGTTCTCCCTGGTGGGAAAGGATGATGTGCTCGAGACGGTCGAGGAGGTTCTCGGCGAGCCCTGACTTGAGGGCGGCGCGGCGGACCTGGCGGTAACCGAGGACGACATGGCCGTGGAGGTGACCCAATTTGCTTTTGGTGGTGGCGAGGTCGCCGGTATACTCGAGGGCCTTGCCGAGGTCGTGGAGGATGACACCCGCCAGGGCGAGGTCGGGGTCGACTTCCTCGTAGAGTGGGAGGAGGGCGACGCAGGCGCGGCACATGCGGACGGTGTGTTCCATAAGGCCGGCCCGGTAGGCATGGTGCATGGAGATGGCCCCGGGGATGGTCTTGAAGTCGTTCTCCAGTTCGGCGAGTGCGAGGGCGGTGGTTTCCCGGAGGGGGGTGTAATCGATTTTCGCTACAAATTCCTGCAACTCCTTCCACAGCTCGTCGATGGGGATGGGGGCACACTCGACGAGTCGGTCGAGGTAGCGGGGGATCTCCGATTCATGGAGTTGCTCGATATTGACAATGGCGGGGGAGAAGCGGTTCTGGTAATACTCGGTATTGCCCTGGATACGGAAGATGGTCCCTTCATCCGCGTTGAGAAAGAGCGGGTAGAGGCTGGAGTTGCCAAAACAGACATGATGGAAGACACCGGTCTTGTCGCCCAGTTCGACGCTGAGGAACTCGGAGTCATTACGGGCCTTGCGGATGGAGGATTTCCGCAGGACGACGATGGTCTCAAAAGGAACCTTCTGGTCCTTGGGCAGCAGTTTGAGCTCAGCAACGGTGTTCATGTTGCTGAGCGTTACGGCGGGCTGGAGAGAGGGCAATGGTTTTCGCTGCCCGAATGCGGGCATCAGGGTGCCTGGATATATTCCCCGGTGTTGGCATTCCAGAACCAGGCCTCGCTGCCCCAGATGCCCGTTCCGGGGAAATAATACATCCAGGTACCGCTATCGAGAAGATAGAGAAAGGGGAACATGGCCGGGGTGGTGTAGAAGTTGCCCAGCAAGGGAAGGGTGGAATAGCCGTAGAGGCGCCCGTCCGGGGCACCGCTGAAATACATCCAGCCCAGTTCCTGATGGGCCACCCAGGGCCAGAACTCGGCATAATAGACGCCAAACCACTCGGACCCATGGTAGAGGGTTCCTTCAAAGGCATAGGCCCCATAGACCGGATAGGGAGCAGCCGCATCGGGGGTCCACTGCAGGCTGTCCAGGTAGCCGGCGTCCGCGCCTTCCTGGGTATAGGGATCCTTGATGTAGCGCCATTCGACGATGTGGTCCCCTTCCGGGAGGGCGAGGGTGACCTGAACCGGACCTTTTTCCCCGGAAAGGAAGACTGGCTCCTCGTTTTCCTCTACCGGCGAACCGTTGAGGTAGAGATGGATGGCGTCATAAATACTTCCTTCATTCGGCGACTGGGGATTGGTGTAATCGGGATTTTCCTCGCAGGAAACGCTCCATTCGAAGGTCAAGGTCCCCGGGCCGAGAATGTCGAGACGCAGGGTGGAACTGCCCAGCGACCGGACCGGACCCGAGCGGAGCCGGTTGCCGGAATCGACATGCCAATTGCTGTCCCCGGAATTGGAGAACTGCAGCCATGGCTGGGCCAGAAGGGTCTGGGCAAAGGGATTGTTGCCCCGGGTCCGGGCGGCGGCAGCGGCACTCTTAGGTGGCCGGTTGCCATTAGCTGCGAAGGGCTGGACCTGATAGTGGTAGATATGGCCGGGATTAAGAGTTCCTTCGTCCGTGTAGGCCGTGGCATCCGCCGGAAGGGTGGCAATGGTCTCCCAGGTGCCGCGGTCCTGACGGAAGACCGTGTAGCCCGTCTCCCCGGAGGAATGGTCGCTCCACTCGAGTTCAACCCGGTCTTGTCCGGTAGTGGTCACGGCAAGGTTGTCCACCCGGCGCAAGCCATCGATGCCGCGCTCGGCAACGGCCTGCTCAATCCATTCCCAGGCATTGTCGTCGATGGCCCGGACGAGCATGCCGTCGCTGCCGTTGCTGCCGACGACAACGCCGGCCATGAGCCAGTTCTGGAGGTCATCGCGGACGTACATCGGTCCACCACTGGAGCCACCGTAGGTGGTCACACCTTCGAAATCGTACATGGCGATCCACAAGTTCTCGCTATCCAGTTCCTCGATGCCTTCCAGGCCTCCCCACCAGCAGAAGTAATCATCCGGCTGGGTGCTGTGCATCAATCCTGCATTGCCGGAGGGCACCTGGGGCGACTGCACCGGATAACCGACATGCATCTTGACCCGGCTGTCCCGCATGATCCCGACAGCTCCATCCGGATCAATATGGACTTCCGGGTAAATGGAGAACACCTCATCGATGAAGATGGAGCTGAGGTACCCAACTGCGAAATCGATGTTGAAGGTATCGGGCGAACTGAGGCCCGGCCCGCTGTCGTCGTTTTCCTTACGGAAGTCATAGGAGGTCCAGCGAAGCCATTTCACGGGCGAAGCTTCCGTGGTCCCGGGGGGTGTCGTGGCCCCGTTGTGATAGCGGGGATTGTAATCGATGAAGCTGGCGGGGATCCACTGGAAATTCACATCGTCATAGATGACATGGGCAGCGGTGGCGATAACCCCGTTTCCGACCAGCGAACCGCTGGCCGAACCGCCGCTGGCGGTCATGCGTCCGTTGTATAGAAACGGCACGGTCTGGACCTCCGCCTCGCTCAACGGTTCGGGGAGAGTGGTCTCCTGTCCATGGACTAAAGGTGCCATCAGCATGGCACAGCCTACGATTAGTGCAGTGGTTCGCATATGCAGCACTAAGTCAGCACATTCGCCGAAATGTTCAAGATAGTTTGTCGCTTGCTCCCGGGGGCGGGATGCCCCCGTCCAAGGGAAGGCTCAAGCTGTCACTGCAGCCTGCATCGCGGAACGGATGCGCTGCAGCAGGGCGGGCCGGTCAAGGCCGGCTGATTTCCGCAAGTCGCCAACCGAGGATCCATGGGTGACAAAGGCGTCCGGGTACCCGATTGTCAGCACCGGATGCTCGCGTTGGTCCTCATTGAGAGCTTCGAGGACGGCACTGCCAAATCCACCTTTAACGGTGTGATCTTCAAAGCTCACGAAGAGGCGGGTTGTGACCGATTGAGCCTTCAGCAAATCCAGATCGAGAGGCTTGGCGAAGCGGGCGTTGACTACACCCACCGACATCCCGGTTTCCTGCTCGAGGATTTCGGCGAGGGCCTCGGCTTCGGCGACCCAGGGCCCCAGCGCCCAGAATTGCACTTGGCTGCCTTCGCGGACTACTTCCGCCTTGCCGATTTCCAGCTCTTGCGGAGCTTTTTTGGGGACCACTCCCATCCCGCTCCCACGAGGGTAGCGGATAAAGGTTGGGCTGTCCGTCTGCAGGCAGGTCCAGAGCATATCCGCCAGCTCATCCTCATTCTTGGGCTGCATGATAGTGGTGTTTGGCACACAGCGCAGGTAGGCGATGTCAAAGAGCCCGTGGTGGGTGGGTCCGTCATTAGGGGAGAGCCCGGCCCGGTCCATGCAGAAGGTTACCGGAAGATTCTGCAGGCAAATGTCGTGAATAATCGGGTCAAAGGCCCGTTGCAGGAAGGTGGAATAGATGGCCACAACCGGACGCATGCCCTCGCAGGCCATGCCGGCGGCAAAGAGGACGGCATGCTCTTCCGCGATTCCGACATCAAAAAACTGCTCCGGCAGGGAATCACGCAGATGGGAGAGGCCGGTACCGGGGGGCATGGCAGCGGTGATTCCGACAATCTTCGGATTTTCACGGGCAAAATCGAGCAGGCGCTTTCCAAAGACATCCTGGTAGTTCGGTGGGGCGTTCTTCCCCTTCGGAGGGGCAAGGCCAGTGGCCTTGTCGAAGGGCCCGAGTCCGTGGAACTTTTCCGGGGAGGCGATTGCCGGGTCATAGCCCTTCCCCTTCTTGGTCAGGAGATGGAGGATAATCGGTTGCTCCTGCTGCTTGGCGAATTCCAGATGCCGGGTGACTGCCTCGAGGTCGTGTCCATCAAGCGGGCCGATGTAACGCAGGCCATAGGCTTCAAAGAGACTGGAACCGACAAAAAAGTCCTTGGTTTCCCGTTTCCATCGCTTCCCGATATCGAGCAGCCATGATCCGCCGGGAACCTTCTTCAAGAGGGAGACCATGCCGCGGTCGATCTTGTTGTAGACCGGGCCGGTGATGATATCGTTGAAATAGCGCGAAAGGGCGCCCACGTTTTTGGCAATCGACCACTCGTTGTCGTTGAGAATGATGATCAGGCGCGAGGTGGTCTCGGCGATGTTGTTCAATGCCTCCATCGTTATGCCACAGGTGAAGGCGGCATCCCCGAGGACGGCGACAACATGGCTGTCCTCCTTCAACTGGTCGCGTGCCGCGGCCATGCCGAGGGCGGCCGAGAGGGCCGTTCCGGCGTGGCCGGCCCCGAAGGCATCATGCTCACTTTCCTCACGGCAGAGAAAGCCGCTCAATCCCTCCGTTTGCCGCAGCTTGTCGAAGGCCGCGTTGTTGCGTCCGGTCAGCAGCTTGTGAATGTAGCCCTGATGGGAAACATCGAAGACAAAGCGGTCCCTGGGACTGTCGAATACCCGGTGCATGGCCAGGGTCAACTCGACCACACCCAGGTTGGGCCCGATGTGGCCCCCGTTGGTCGAGGTCACTTCGATCACGCGCTCCCGGAGCTCGGCGGCAAGGGTCTCCATTTCTTCCCGGTCGAGGCTTTTCAGGTCGGCCGGTGACTGGACTTTCTCGAGGACTGACATGGATGGTTAGGAATCGTCTTCCGTGGCGAACGCCTCCAGTGCCGCGGTTTCATTTTCCTGCCGAAGTTTCTCAATCTTCAGCTCGGCGTGCTTGAGGCGCTCTTCACAGGTTTTGACCAGCTTACTGCCTTCCTCGAATTTTTCAACAAGGTCAGCCAAAGGAATATCACCGGACTCCATTGAGGCCACCAGGGCTTCCAGTTTCTCAAGGGCTTCTTCAAAACTTGGCTCTTTTTTCTTCGAGGACATTGGGAATACGGTGTCCCCGGCAGGCCCTCCAATCAAGATTTTTCCCTTGCCCAAACCGGCTAATCGGGCTGAACAGTGTTTATCACCCTATGAATAGCTTATTACTACTCGTTGCCATTCTCCTGATCCTCAAGACAGGAATGGAGATCTGGCTCGATCTTCTGAACCGGAGGCGTGTCCTTGAGGAAGCCGGCGAGGTTCCCGAAGCCTACCGGGACTTCATCGATGAACCGACCTACGACAAGTCGGTGGCCTACACCCTTGCGAAAAACCGCCTCGGCGTCATCGAGACCGTTTACGATGCCCTTATCCTCGCCGTGGTCCTTTTCTCCGGATTCCTTCCCTATGTCTGGGGAACGGCCACCGGTCTTCTGGGGACCGGCGTCTGGGGGCAGGCGGTGGCCCTTTTCCTGGTCTTCACCGTCCTTTCCCTTCCGGGAATGCCCTTTGAATGGTACCACCAGTTCCGGCTCGAGGAAAAATTCGGCTTCAATAAAAGCACCATCGGCCTCTGGCTCACGGACAAGGTCAAGGGAATGGCCATTGCTGCGGTGATTGGGATTCCAGCCCTGGCCTTCCTCGTCTGGCTGGTGGGCTCTACCCAATTTTGGTGGCTTTGGGGATTTGCCTGCTTCTTCATCTTCCAGCTTATGATGGTGGTCATTTACCCGATGTTCATCATGCCCTTGTTCAACAAGTTTGAAGAATTGCCCGAGGGGCCGCTTCGCGAGCGCCTCATGAGCCTCAGCGACCGGACAGGATTCCAGGCCCGGACCATCCTGGTCATGGATGGCAGCCGCCGTTCCGGCCATTCCAACGCTTATTTCACCGGCTTCGGCCGCTTCCGCCGCATTGTCCTCTACGATACCCTCATCGAGCAGATGCAGGAGCGGCAACTGGAGTCCGTCCTCGCCCATGAAATAGGGCATTACAAGCTGGGGCACATCCCGAAGATACTCCTCATCGCCGGTGTTTCCCTTTTTATCAGCTTTCTGGTTCTCGGCTGGCTCCAGCAGAGTCTCTGGTTTGTCGAGGCTTTCGGGTTTACCGCATCCGGTGCCATTGGTCCGGTTGTTCTCCTTTTCGGGCTCCTCGCGGGGCTTGTTTCCTTCTGGCTGTCCCCGTTGACCAACGCCCTCTCCAGGAAACATGAGTACGAGGCCGATGCCTTTGCCCGCAAGGCCTTGGAAAACGATCCTCAGCCCCTTGTACAAGCCTTGCGGGTCCTGAGTGAAAAGAACCTCAGCAACCTCACCCCGCATCCCCTTTTCAGCGCCTTCCACTATTCCCATCCAACCCTCCTCGAGCGCGAACGCTCGCTCTTCCAGGAGGGGTGAAACGCGTTGACCTCCTCTTGGCTTTCCTGGTGGCCGCCCCATTTGCCCTGGCGGACATTGACAGGCCCTCCGTGGCCATTTGGAACCTCCGCAACCTGAGCATTGTCGACCGTTTCGAGGAAGGGCGCTACCGGTTTGCCTATCCAATGCCGGAGGTCCGCAAGCAGGCCATCCGCCAGCTGCTCCTGCAAGAGCGTCCCTCCCTCCTCTTTCTCCAGGAAGTGGGATCCCCCGCCTTCCTCGAGGAGTTGCGGCTCGACCTCGCCGCCGGCGGACTGGTCTATTCGGACTTCGCCTTCTCCGGCCATCCCGAAAGCCGCACTGGCCTGGCCGTCCTTTCCCGGTTCACCCTCGCCGAGGTGGTCTTTCATCAGCCAGACGGTATCCGCCGTGGCATCCAGGAAGTCGCTCTCGTCATCAATGCCACCCGCTTCCGCTTCTTCCATGTCCACCTCAAGAGCCGTTACTCAACCGATCCCGGTGACCCCGATGCCCGGCGGGAACGCCTGACGGGAATCCGCGCCCTCGCTGATTTTCTCCAACGCCAAACGCAACTTCGGGAGACCGAACCCCTGATCCTCCTCGGTGACTTCAATACCCCTTTCTCCGACCCGCTCCTCGAGCCCTTGCGCCAGCACTGGCACCCCCTCCATGCTGCCGATGCCAGCGGCGCCGGCTGGACCTACTTCCACTTCCGTTCCGGGTCCCGTGAACGACTCGATGGCTGCTGGTCACCCCGGTCCCAACCACCGCCTCTTCTCCCCGCGGAGATTCTCCCCCTGATGGATTGCCCCTCCGACCACCGACTCCTCCTCGCCCCCCTCTTTTTTCCATAATTTGGCTTGCCCCCGCCTCCTTAATGACAATTGAATGCCATTAATGAAAACAAACCGGGAAACTGGAAACAAAAGATGGGTACTGCTGGCGGCGGGGATACTGCTGCCGGCCATGATGCAGGGGGATCGACCCCTGACGCTGCAGGTGGGCTTTGAGGATCTGGCCCTTGGGGGCGACGGGGTGCAGACCTACGATGGACCTGGCGGGGGCATTTATTACAATGGCTCGGACGGACAGGGCGGCTTCGTGAGCGAAGGAGCGTTTTTTGCGAACACCTTCACCGATTGGGGCGGTGGGTTCACTTCCTGGGGAGGCTGGGCCTATTCGACCACGAGCGATGTGGAGACCGGGGGATTCCTGAATGAATTCAGTGCCATTGCCGGTGGACCGGCGCAGGGGACGACCTACGCCGTAGCCTACGTGGACAGTTTCTCGGGCCTGGACCCTCTGGAGATTGCCTTGCCGGCAGGCTGGAAGGCCCCGCAGCAGGTGACCGTGACCAACACGACCTATGCGGCGCTGGCCATCCGGGATGGCATCAGCGGGGATTTTCCGGTTGAGCCCTTTTCGACAGACGACACCTTCAAGCTGACGATTACGGGGAAGGACCGGGTTGGAGCGACAACGGGCACCGTGGAGTTTTACCTGGCCGATTACCGGGGCGAAGGGGAGGCTTCATTCCTTCTGGAGACCTGGCAGCCGGTGGACCTGAGTGCATTGGGTACCGGGGTGGCCTCGCTGGCCCTGAGTCTGGAGTCGACCGATGTGGGTCAATTCGGCATGAACACCCCGGCCTATGTGGCCATCGACGACCTGATTCTCGGGGCAACCCCCCTGTGGGCGCGCTTCGATCAGGATGCCAGTGGCTGGGTGGACACCGGAGCCTTCCTTGGCTGGATATACCCGGAAAGTGACTTTTATGCCTACGTCCTTTCCCTCGGGCGCTATGTCTACCTGACGGAAGCGGCTGCCTCATCGGAGAACGGTGCCTGGATCTATGTTCCCCGCGGGGATTAAGGGCATTCAAGAAAGAGCCTTGTCAGAACCCATGCATGAGGCAGCATGGCCCCATGTCTGATGAAAAGATCCCGGGCTCCGGGAGTGAGGAGCAAAGCAAGACCCACGGCGAGAACTGGCTGATCCACTTTTTCAAGGCTTTCAGTTACTCGATGGCTGGGATCGCGGCCACGTTCAAGCTGGAGATGGCCTTCCGGATGGAGCTGGCAGCCTTCGTGATCCTTGTCCCGACAGCCCTCCTGTTGCCGCTGGGCCTTGTTTTCAAGGCCCTTGTCCTGGGGAGCATGTTTCTCGTCCTTGTGACCGAGCTGCTCAATTCGGCGCTGGAGTGGATTGTCGATTACATATCCACGGACCACCACCTTTATGCCAAGCGGGCCAAGGACATGGGGAGCGCGGCAGTCTTTTTTGCCCTGGTGAACGCCGGGGCAATGTGGGGATTCGCCCTGTTCGACTGGCTGGGCTGCTGCTGGCTTGGCTAGACCATTCCTGATTCCCGGAGCTGGATGCAATCCTCATTCGCCAGTATCATTGGCGCGGCCCTGCCGGTCTTCCTGTTGCTGGGGCTCGGATTTCTCCTGCGAAAAGGGAAGACCCTCACGGAGGAAGCAGATGCTTCCCTGCTAAAGTTGCTCGTGCGGGTCCTTTATCCCTGCCTCTATCTGGACTACATTATTGGCAATCCGGCCCTGAAGAGTGCGGGGAACCTGATTACGGCCCCCCTGATTGGTTTTGTTTCCATTGTGGCCGGCTTTGCCATTGCCTACGGGATGGCCCGCCTGCTGGGGCTCGAGCGTGGCACCGGCCTGCGCACCTTTTCCTTCTGCAATGGCATCTACA
>JBFOLZ010000056.1:0-32329 GCA_040830445.1 Puniceicoccaceae bacterium | reverse complement strand
GAAGCCCGCCAGCAACGGATTGAACCCGCTGGTCCCGGCGAACTGGGCCACATTGAGAAGGATGTAGTAGAGGAAGAGCAGGCCCATTGCCTTGCTGACTCCGACAAAGGGATTGGTCCGCACCCCGGTTACCGAGAAGGGAATCGCCAGTCCGAGGATGATCAGGCAGCTGACCGGACTGAAGAGCCGATCATAGAAGGTCACGGCATAAGTGGCGAGGCGGGGATCCTCCGCCGGCCGGAGGTAATCGACCACCGTCTTGAGCTCACTCAGGGAGAGGTCCTTGGGACGCTTCTCGAGAGCCTTCATGAGATCCGGATCCTCTGTGAACCCGGCCATGTGCAACTCGTCAAACGGCAGGCTGCGGACGGGATCACCGCTGCTTTCATCAAAGGTTGTCTCCCGGCCCTCGTTGAAGGTCCAGCCGCCGTTCAAGTCATCAAAATAGCCCCGGTTGGCAGCTATGCGGCGCAGCTCCTGCCCGTTTTCCGGGTTCAGCTCGGAGATGGTGATGCCGAATCCCCGGTAGTTGTACTCGTTGAAGCGGTTGAGGAACCACAGGCGTCCGTCCCGGCGGTTGAAAAAGGTCAGGTTGTAAAGCAGGCCGACTTCCTCATCGGACTCCTCCTGCAGTGCCTTGTTGTAGGCATAATCGTTCCAGGTCTGGCGGGCCTCCTCAACCGACCAGGGAATGATCCGGGCATTCATTTGAAATAGCAGCACCGTCAGCACCAGGCCGGAAGCCCAGAGGCTGCGGGTAATCCGGAAGAGACTGAATCCGGCTGCCCGCATGGCCGTGATCTCGTGATTGCGGTGAAACTGCCCGAGACTGAAAAGCAGTGAGACCATGAAGCCCATGGGAACAACAATGGGCACAAAGGACGGCAGCTTGATGACATAGTAGCGCAAAATCTCGGCATTGCTGGCCCCGAACCCGAGCAGGTCGGGCAGGTTGTCCTGCAAGTCACTGATGATGAGCAGCCCAAACAGCACGAACAAGGTCATGATAAAGACCTTCAGCCACTCCCTGAACACATACCAGTCGATCCGCATTTTCAGGACATTAAAGCCTTCAGGGTATCGAGATCAACCTTTGCCGACTGGGCGGCACTCTCGTCCAGCAGTTCGCGCAGGAGGCTGGCTTTCTGCAACTGCAGGCCAAGGACCTTGTCCTCCACAGTTCCCTCGGTGACCAGTTTGTAACTGGTAACTGTCCGTTCCTGGCCGATCCGGTGCGCCCGGTCGGTCGCCTGGTCCTCCACGGCCGGATTCCACCAAGGGTCGAAATGGACCACGGTGTCGGCCCCGGTCAGGTTGAGTCCAGTCCCTCCCGCCTTCAGGGAAATGAGGCACAGGGGGATATCCGGGTTTTTGTTGAAGGAATCGCAAACCGCGAGCCGGTCGCGGGTCGAGCCATCGATGTAGGCCACCGGGATGTCCTGGTCCTCGAGCCATTTCCGGAGACGCTTCAGGAGTTTGACGAACTGGGAAAAGACAAGGATGCGGTGTCCCCCGTCCATGGCCTCCTCAAGGAGCTCCCGGAAGGCGAGAAACTTGCCCGATGCCTCGAGCGGGAACTCCGGGTTGACCAGTCCCGGGTCGGCGCACACCTGGCGCAGGCGCAGGAGCTCCGTCAGGAGGGCGAACCGCAGCCGGTTCTCGGAAACGCCCGACTGGGCCATCTCCATCATCGCCTGCTGGCTCTTCTGCTGCACAGCGTGGTAATAAGCGAGTTGCTTGTCCTCCAGGCTGCACCAGATGGTCTGCTCGATCTTGTCCGGCAATTCCGGAGCGACCATTTTCTTGCCCCGGCGGAGGATATAGGGGGCGGCCATTTCCAGATGGCGCTTGTCATGCCAGGCCCGGTCCTCACCCCGGCAATCGGAGGGCGGACGCTTGAGGTAACCCGGAAGACAGAATTCAAAGAGTGAACGCAGGTCATCAAGGGAATTCTCGATTGGCGTCCCGGTGAGGACAAAGCGGGCCGGGGCATCGATACTGCGCAGGGACCGGGCCGCATGGGTCCGGCGGTTCTTGACGTGCTGGGCCTCGTCCGCGATCGCGAAGGAGAAGCTTTCCCCGCCAAAGAGCGTCTGGTCGTTGCGTAAGGTGCTGTAGGAAGTAAGGCAAACATCCGGCTCCTTGTCGTCCGGCCAGAATTCCGTCAAGCGCCCGGGACCATGATGCAGATAGACGTTCAATTCCGGCGCCCAGGTAGCGAGCTCCCGCTGCCAGTTTCCGAGCAGGCTGGCCGGGGCAACCACAAGGACCGGGCCATTGCGATCCCCGGCCCCTTTCCAGCTCAGGATGAGTCCGATGGCCTGGATGGTTTTCCCAAGGCCCATTTCATCGGCGAGGATGCCGCCGAGGCGGTTGCGGTAAAGGTGCCACAGCCAGGCCGTTCCAATCAGCTGGTAAGCCCGGAATTTAGCCGCCGTGGCTTCCGGGATCGGCGGTGCCTGAAGCCGCCCGACCTCCCGGATGGCGGCACTGCGCTCCGTCCAGTCTGCCGGCAGCTCAGCCTCTATCTCAAGGTCTTCAAGGACACTGGCGGTGTCGGCGAGATTGGCCCCGGGAACATCCATTTGGAAGATGCCGCTCATGGGCAGGTCCGGATCGCCCCCAAGGGAGCGGCTGGCCGAGGCCAGTCGTTCGAGGGTGCTCTTCTCCACCAGGTAAACCTTATCGTCCTGAATAATGTAGTGACGGCCCGTTACAAGCGCATGGCGGATGTCGCGGATATCGGTGTCACCCGCCTGCAGTTCCATCCGCAGGGTAAAGCCATTCCGTTGCTTCTGTGCCTGGCAGTCCAGCTTGACCGGCTGAACCATGCGCGTGCGCTCCAGGAAACCTTCCGTGAAGCCGACATCGTAGTCCGTCTCCAGCCGTTGCCGGTTCAGGGCGAGGAAGTTCAGTACCTTGTGCTGGTCACGGAGCCACCATTTCCCGTTGCTGGGCTCATGCCGGAATCCTTCCGCCCGTAACCAGTCCACCAGTCGGCTGTACTGCGGGTGGTCCTTTTCCCGCAGCATGATGGAGAGGTACTTCGAGGACCCATCAACCACCATCCAGTTTTGCGGCAGCAGTACCCGTCGGGCTCCTGTGCGTGGACGCTCCGGAACGCTGGCCGCAGGCGTCGCCTGCTCCATCCGGCGGGCTGCCAGGCAGAGGGCAAGGGCATGGGGGCAGACCTGTCCGCTGCGGCCGGTACGGCAACTGCACCGGTTGCGCACAAAGGTCATGGAACGCAAATCCAGCTTCGGTTCGTAAACGGTCTCCCCTTCCCGGACGGTTCCACTGAGAACCGGCTTCTCCCAGTTTACGGACTGCACCGCCCCCGCTTCAAAGAGGGTCCGGGCACTGCGCAAGGCAGTCCAGCCCCCCATTTCCGCCAAGGCCTCGCGGGTAAAGTCTGGCAGACTGAGCAGATCCATCCGGAAAATCAGGCGTCAAACGTGAAGAGCACCTTGCCCAGGCGGGGCTGCCCGGCACGCTCAAAGGCCTGCTTGAAATCCTCAATCGGATAGGTCGAGTCAACCGAGGGGGAGACGATCCCCTTCCGCATCAAGTCAAAGATCTTGTCGTACATGATCTGGATACGGGGCTGGGAATGGCTCCGGAACCATTTGTCCATCCAGAATCCCTTCATGTGGACATCGTTGAAAATCAGGGCCCGGGTCGGAAAACGGACCGCTTCAAACTGCATCGCCCCGAAGGTGATATGGATTCCGCCGGGTGATAACGCATTCACCAAATGAATGGCACTTTCCCCACCCACGGAGTTCAGGGCCAACTTGACCGGCTGGCCGCCGGTTAATTCCTTGATCCGCTTTTCATAGCCAGAGTCCTCCAGCACGACGTGATCCGCCCCAAGCTTGGTCAGCGGCTCGACCAGCTCCTCCCGGCGGACGACATTGATCGTCTTCAGGCCAAGGTGATGGGCCATTTCGATGACATGCAGGCCGACGGCGGAATTGGCCGCGTTCTGGATGACCCAATCCCCGCTGGAAAGGCCGGAATCCCGCAGCAGGCGCCAGGCCGTCGGCGGGTTGACCATGACCATGGCCGCCATCTCCACCGGAATGTCCGCCGGTACGCGGAAGAGGTCCTTTGCCGGAACCACCCTGCAGCTCTGCCAGGAGCCCATTTCCTTGGGAACGACCACCCGGTCGCCCGGTTGGAAATCCGCCACGCCCTCACCGGCCGCCTTGACAACGGCCACCCCCTCGCGTCCGGCAACGGCCGGGAGCTCCTTCAATTGGCCATATTTGCCAAGGATCATCCCGAAATCGGACGGATGTACGGGGGCCGCCAGGACCTGAAGCAAGACTTCGCCGGGACCCGGGTCCGCGACCGGCCGCCTCTCCACGTCAATCACCGTCGACGGAAGGCCATATTCCTTGTAAATGAGGGCTTTGGACTCGTTCATTTTCCCATCCTTGGTAACCCCCGCAGAAATTTCCAGACTTAATCCGCCGGCTTTGCATCCAACACACACCACCCAACGTCCTTGCCCCCCGATCCGGCACAGGCCGCCCAGCGGCTTGGACACCGGTCCGGCACAGGCCGCCCAACGGGCGGCAGGAGGTCAGCGGACCCCCAACACACACGCGGCCTGAAAGGCCGCGGGGAACATCAACCAAACTGAGAAAGTTGGCCTTGTTCTTGCCGCATCCGCTTTCCTTGATTCGCTGTAGGCATGCATTCTGAAAATCTACTACTCGACAACAGCTTTCATGTGCCTTGGTCGAAGTTGACGGCTGACCTTGTGGAGCCCGGCATGGATGAAGCCATCCAGCAGGGAACAGCCGGCCTTGAGGCCATCAAGGCCATTCCGGACGGCGAGGAGACCTTTGAAAATACCTTTGTCGCCCTGGAAAAGGCTTCCGACAAGGTGTCCGAGCCCTGGCACAAGGTGAACCACCTGACGGCGGTCAATGACCATGCCGAATTGCGCGCCGCCCATTTGGCGGCCTTGCCGAAGGTCAGCGCCTTCTTTGCGGATATCCCCCTCGACCAGGACCTGTACCGGAAACTGAAGAATTTCGCCGCCACCGATGCAGCCAAGGCGCTGGACGCTGTCGAGGCCCGCTTTGTCGAGGAGACGCTGCACGACTTCGAGGACTCGGGAGCCAACCTGCCCGACGCAACCCGCGACCGCCTGCGGGAAATCGAGTCCATCCTCGCCGAAAAGACGAAAACCTTTTCCGACAACGTCCTCGACTCGACCAATGCCTTTGAGCGGATCGTCGACTCGGTGGAGCAGCTCGCGGGCCTGCCGGAATCCTTCGTTGAAGGCGCCCGCCTCGATGCGCTCAAGAAAGGCATCGGGACCGAGGAGGAGCCCAAGTACCGCTTCACCCTGCATGCCCCTTCCTTTATTCCGGTGATGCGTTTTGTCGATGATGACGGATTGCGCCGGGAATTGCTGGAGGCCTACCTTGAGGTCGGGCACTCCGGGAAATTCGAGAACGAGCCCCTCATCCGGGAAATTCTCGCCCTGCGGACGGAAAAGGCCAAGCTGCTCGGCAAGAATATCTTCCCCGACTGGGTCCTCTCCCGGCGGATGGCCAAGTCCGGCCAGCGCGCATTGGCCTTTGTTGAGGACCTGCAGCAAAAGACCAAACCGGCCTTTGACCGCGAAGTCGTGGAGCTTCAGGAGTTCAAGGCCGCCCATACCGGCGGCGAACCCGATCCCCTGAACCAGTGGGAAGTGGCCTACTGGAGTGAAAAGCGGCGCAAGGAACACTATGATTTCGACGAGGAGGTCCTGCGGCCCTACTTCCCCATGGAATCGGTCATGACCGGTATGTTCAAGCTGGTCGAACGCATCTTCGGCATCACCGTCAAGGAGGTCACCGATCCCAAGCCGGACACTTGGCATCCCGAGGTCCAGTTGTTTGCCATCCACGATTCCGCCGACGGGCGCCATCTCGGCTCCTTCTACACCGACTGGTACCCGCGCGAATCCAAGCGCAGTGGTGCCTGGATGTCGTTCATGATCACCGGCGAACCGATGGAAGACGGCACCCTGAGCCCGCATCTGGGGCAGATTGCCGGTAACCTCACTCCGCCCGTCGGGGACAAGCCGGCCCTGCTTAACCACAGCGACGTCGAGACCGTCTTCCACGAGTTCGGCCATCTCCTGCACCACTTGCTCAGCGAGGTGAAAATCCCCAGCCTTGCCGGGGTCAATGTCGCCTGGGACTTTGTCGAGTTGCCGTCTCAGATCATGGAGAACTGGTGCTGGGAACGAGAAAGCCTGGACCTCTTTGCCCGCCATTACGAAACCGGCGAGACCATTCCCGAGGACCTTTTCCAGAAGATGAAGACCTGCCGCAACCTGGGCGCCGCCCGCATGCAGATGCGTCAGCTGTCCCTCGGCAAGATGGACCTCGCCCTGCACATGGAGTTCGATCCAGGCAACGGTGCCGACATGGATGCCTTCATCAAGGACTCCCTGAATGGCTACCTGCCGCCGGTAAACGTTGAGCTGAACAGCGGAATCCGTTCCTTTGGCCACCTCTTCAGTGATGCCACCGGATACGCCGCCGGCTACTACAGCTACAAGTGGGCGGAAGTCCTCGACGCGGATGCCTTCACGCGGTTTGCCAAGGAAGGGATCCTCAACCAGGAAACCGGACTAGCCTTCCGCAAGTCGGTCCTGGCCATGGGCAATGCCAAGGACCCGGCGGTCTTGTTCCGCGACTTCATGGGCCGCGATCCGGATCCGGACGCCCTCCTCAGGCGCCTTGACTTGCTCGGCAGCAACTAAGCCTAGGGAATCCTCAGCGCAAGGTAACCGCGGTTACCCCGGAAGGATACCCACAGCTTGTTGACGCGACCTGGGCGCAGGTTAGCATTCAGTTCCCCGATGGTCGAGACGGCCTCGTCGTTGACCTCGAGGATAACCATGCCACTGGCCAGGACCTGGGCAAAGGGCGAGCGCGGATTCACTTCGGTAACGATAATCCCGGATTCCTCCTCGACGTTCCATTCCTCGGCGGATGCCGGGGTGAGCGGCTCAAGGCCCACGCCATCCAGCGGGGAGTCTTCCCCGGTGACCACTGCCGTCGGATCGTCGAGGCTTCCCAGGGTCACAACAAGTTTCTCTTCCTCACCGTTGCGCAGGATAAGCACCTCAATCTCCGTGCCCGGACGCATGGAGGCCACCTTCAGACGCAGATCGGCTACCGATTCAACAACTTCCCCCTCAATGTGGGTAATGATGTCCCCGCGTTCCATGCCGGCACGGGCGGCCGGGGTGGATTCCTGGACGGCTTCGACAAGCGCACCCTCAGTGCTTTCGAGGCCGAAGGCTTCCGCCATGTCAAGATTGAGGTCACTGATGGAAACTCCGAGGTAGCCGCGGCGGACGCGGCCATTATCAATCAGCTCCAAGACAACCGTGCGGGCCAGCCGGGATGGAATGGCAAAGCCAATACCGATATTGCCCCCGGTCTGGGAGAAGATGGCAGTATTGATGCCGACCAAACGTCCCTTGGCATCGACGAGGGCCCCGCCGGAATTACCACGGTTGATGGCCGCATCGGTCTGGATAAAGTTTTCATAGCCCTGGTTGCCCAGGAGCCCAAGGTTGGTCCGCCCCGTTGCCGAGACAATGCCCATGGTACTGGTCTGTCCCACCCCCAGCGGATTCCCGATCGCGAAGACGATGTCACCGACCCGCAACTGGTTGCTGTCCGCCATCGTGATGAAGGGCAAGCCACTCTCCTCAATCTTCAGGAGGGCGACATCGGTCCGTTCGTCACGGCCGACGAGGGTTGCCTCCACTTCACGCCCGTCATCCAGATGGACGGTTATCTCGTCCGCCGGTTCACCGGAATTGTCGGAGACCACGTGGTTGTTGGTCAGGATGTAGCCATCCTCGGAAATAATGACACCGGAACCGAGCCCATTGGGAACGCGCTGCTCGCGGCGTTCGCCATCCTGCTGCTGGCGGCGGGGATCCTCCGGCAGTCCATAATAGCGGCGCAGGAACTCCTCCATCGGACTGCGGCCGCGGTTGCGCATGATCTCGACAATACTGGCCGTCGTCACGGATACCACCGCGGAACGGGCCGGATCGAGGGTGTCCGCATAGCTGGCGATGTTGGGCAATGTCCCGTCCTCAACCGGGCTCGTGTCCATCGGGAAGGAATCCTCTCCCAGGAGCGGGGCAGCCCCAAATGCCAGAAGGAGCAGGCAAATGCCTGTTCCGCGTTGCCACAAATTCAGTTTTCCAGAATCAATCGATTTCTTCATGTGAATAAATGATGTCATCACCGGGTTATGACGCGCAAAGGGCGCGTTCTATTCAAAAATAATCTTTCCAGGACGGGAAAGATTTCAAGTCAGGGAGCCTTAAAATCCCTTAATCTTGAAGAGTGAGGTGACGCTCTGGTGGTTGTTGATGCGCAACATGGCCTCGCCCAGCAAGGGGGCGATGGAAAGGATGGTAATCGGCAGTCCGCGGCAATCCACCGGGGTGGAATTGGTCGAGATGAGCTCATCAAGGAAGCCTTCCTTCATGCGCTCGTAGCCCTTCTCGTTGAGCACGGCGTGGCTCACCGCCGCCCGGACCTTGGAGGCGCCCTGTTCCTTGAGCAACTTGGCGGCCGCCTGCAGGGTGCCGGCGGACTCTGTCAGGTCATCGACAATCAGCACCGACTTGCCCTCGACGTCGCCGACCACGCTGGTGGCCTCGACTTCAGTGGCATCCTTGCGCTTCTTGGCCACAAAGCCGAAGTCCGTGCCCAGCATGTCCGCATAGGCAGAGGCCATCTTCATCCCGCCGACATCCGGGGAAATGACAATGAGGTCCTCGTCCTTGAACTTCTTCAGATAATCAAAAAAGACCGTGGAGGCGTAGAGGTGGTCCACCGGGATATCGAAGAACCCCTGGATCTGGGGGGCATGCAGGTCCATCGTCAGCACCCGGTTGGCCCCGGCGGTAACGAGCAAATTGGCCACCAGCTTGGCGGTAATCGGTACCCGCGGCTGGTCCTTGCGGTCCTGCCGGGCATATCCGTAAAAGGGAAGGACGGCTGTGATGCGCCGGGCGGAGGCCCGTCGGGCGGCATCCATCATGATGAGCAGCTCCATCAGGTTGTCGTTCGCGGGCGGGCAGGTCGGCTGGATGATGAAGACATCCTTGCCCCGGATGTTCTCGTCAATCTTGACGAAGACCTCCTTGTCCGGAAATCGCTTCAGGGTGACATGGGTGGGCTCGGTGCCCACAAATTCACAGACCGACTTGGAGAGGGGAACATTCGCGCTCCCCATGAGAATTTTCATTTCACCCAGCTGCATAATCTCTATCGAACTTGTGTTAATTCAATGGAAGGCCAAGCGGTGGGTGGCAAACAAATACCATGGAAATTAATCCATCCGCTCCTCAAGGGCCTTCACCCGTTTAATGAAATCCGGTAACTGCCGGATGAGGACCTGCTTGCGCATCTCCTCGCGGTGCGGTCCGGCAGGTGTTCCGCTGAGGATGAGACCCGGCTGCGTGTCCTTGGTGACACCGCTCTGGCCGGTGGCCGTGACCCCGTCGGCAATCTTGATATGGCCGTTCACGCCGACCTGGCCGGCGAGGACCACAAAGTTGCCCAGCTCCGTGCTTCCGGAGATGCCCACCCCGGAACAAAGGATGCAGTGCTTGCCAATGACGACGTTGTGGCCGACCTGGACCAAGTTGTCGATTTTCGTCCCCTGCCCAATCCGGGTCTCGGCAAAGCGGGCCCGGTCGATGGTCGAATTGGCCCCGACCTCGACGTTGTCCTCGAGGACGGTTGTCCCGATCTGCGGCAGGCGCGTGTGGCCGGTCTTGTCGGAGTGATAACCAAAGCCGTCCGAGCCGATTTTCGCCCCGTGGTAGATGAGGCAGTTTTCACCCACCACGCAGTTCCAGGCGACCACGGAACCATGGTAGAGAGTGGAACCTGCACCGACCCGTGCTCCATGCTCAATACTGACGTTGGATTGCAGCACGGCATTGGCGCCAATGACAGCGCCCTTCCCGACGACACAGAAAGGCCCGATGTGGGCGCCAGGATCAACACTGGCCTCCGGATCGATGACCGCGGAAGGGTGCACGCCTGCTTCCGGACGGGGAGCCAGTTGCTTTTCCAGATGGGAACAAATACCCGCCAATGCCACCGAAGGGCTCTCAATCGGTATCCACAGCTGGTTGTCCGCCGGGGTTCCCTCCTGGTCGGCCGGGACCAGAATCACGCTCGCCTTACTGGCAGGGAGGTACTTGGCGTACTTGCTGGAACTGAGGAAACTCAGCTCCCCGGCCTCCGCGCTCCTGAGGTCCGCAATGCCCGTCAGTGTACCCTTGTATTCCCCGTGAGACGTGTCCGTCCCCAGCAGTTGGAGGATCTCATCAACTGAAAGTTCCCAGCTCATGCCTTTCAGCTTGAGCCATCATCGCACCCTTTCAACCGTTTTCAGGACAAAATTTGGTCCGCCGCGCGCTCCAGCCGCCGGAGCACGCAATCGCGGCCAAGGACCTCGAGCATGGGGAGGAAATCCGGGCCGCTGGAGACGCCACTGACGGCGAACCGGGTCAAGGGCCACCAGCGGAAGGGCTTCTCCTGGTCATGGGCCGCCGCGAGGGCATTGAAAGCGGCATCGAGGGAAGCAACGTTCCAGTCGCCTGCTTCCACCTTGGAGAGGGCTTCCTTCACCTGACCGGCCAGCTCGGCCGGATCGCCCTTCTTGAGGATCTTGTTTTTCGTCTTCTCATCCTCGGGATAGTCATCGGTGAAGAAGTAGCCACAGAACTCCGGCAGCGCCTCAAGGGAAGTAATCTTCTCCTGGCAGATGGCCAGCACTCGCTGCAGGTGGTCCTCACTGTGATCTTCCGCAATGAGGCCCTTTGCCGTCAGCACCGGCCGGGCAAACCAGGCATAGGTCTCAACCGGCAATTCCTTGAGGTATTGGAAATTGATATGGGCGGTCTTGGCCTCGTCAAAGCGGGCCGCGCCCTTCTGGATATCCTTGATATCAAAGGCCTCGATGATCTCCCCGATATCCATGACTTCTCGGTCATCGCCGGGATTCCAGCCCAGCAGGGCGATGGCATTGCGCACCGCGGCCGGCAGGAAGTGGCGTTCCTCGTATTCCTCGATAAGGGCCCCCTTGTCGCGCTTGCTCATCTTCCCCTTCCCCATTTTCGGGTCCTTGAGAATGAGCGGCAGGTGGGCAAACTGCGGCGGCTTGACCCCGAAGGCATTGAAGAGTTCGACGTGCTTGCTGGTGTTGCTCAGGTGGTCCTCCCCGCGGATGACATGGGTGATGCCCATGGCGATGTCGTCGACGACATTGACAAAGTGGAAGGTCGGGCTGCCGTCCGAGCGGACAATGACAAAGTCGCGGCTCTCCGCGCGGACGACCTTGCCCCGGATGGCATCGTCGATTTCAACCGGTGCGGCCTTCACCTTCTCGATTTCCTTGCCGTGGTACTCATCGAACTCGGTGTAGCGCTCCCCTTCCAACTTGAAGAAAATGGCCCCCTCCTGCTCGTAGGTCCGGCCGGCTGTTTCCAGCTTGGCGAGGTATTCCTTGTAGATATCGCCCCGCTGGCTCTGGAAATAGGGACCATAGTCGCCCCCGATGTCGGGGCCCTCATCCCAGTCCATGCCCAGCCAGCGCATGCCTTTGAGCAGGACTTCCAAGGCTTCCTCAGTGTTGCGGGCAGCATCCGTATCCTCAATGCGGAGGATGAACTTACCGCCGGTGTGGCGGGCGTAAAGCCAGTTGAACAAAGCCGTGCGGGCGCTTCCGATATGGAAGAACCCGGTCGGGCTGGGGGCAAATCGTACGCGGACTTCTGACATAAGGGGACAAGGTTGTTTGCCTTTCCGTTTGAATTCAAGGCCGATTCAAGGAATGTTACCGCCCATATGAATATCGAGGCCTATGTTGACCGTCTGGAACACGCCGCCGCGCGCTGCGGCTTCACCCTCTCCTTTTACGGCCAGCTCGGCAAAACCGGCCTGCCGGTCCTGGAGCGCCAGGCCGCCGACGATGCCCCGCAGGTCTACATTTCCACCGGCGTGCACGGGGATGAACCGGCCGGGCCCATGGCCCTGCTGGAGCTGCTCCGCCGCAAGGCCTTCCCCGATTCCGCCAATTATACCTTCTTTCCCATGGTCAATCCGACCGGCCTCGCTGCCGGCACAAGGGAAAACGCGGATGGCGTCGACCTTAACCGCGATTACGGGCTTTCGCCCGTGGCGGAGGAAACCCGCAGCCAGCTGGAATGGATTGGCCAGCGCCAGTTCGACCTCTGCCTCTGCCTGCACGAGGACTACGACGGAGAGGGATTCTATGTCTACGCCCACGAGGACGAGGACGATCCCAATGACTATGCCAGCATCGCTATCCAGGCCGCCGCACCCCATACCGGGATTGATCGGCGTGAGGAAATCGACGAGATGCCGGCCAAGGATGGGCGGATGTTTCCGCCCATGGATGTCATGGACAAGTCACGACAGGATTTGCCGGAGGCCCTGCGACTGCTCTTTCATCACGGGGCCAAAGCCAGTGTCACCACGGAAACGCCCTCCTGCCAGGCCATTACCCAACGGATCGAGGCCCAGTGCGCCGTCGTTCAGGCCATTCTCGCAGCCTACCTTGAGCAGCACGCCCCTAAACCGTGAAAGCTGTGTGCTCGTTGATGCAGTCCCGCAGAATACCGGAATTAATAGGCTTGGTCATGTAACCATCGAGGCCCTTTTCCAGCGCCTCAGTGTCGCTTCCCTGCATCGCATCCGCGGTCAGGGCGACAATCGGCGGGCATTTGTCCCCAAGGTCTCCCTTGATGATTTGCGTTGCTTCCATCCCGTCCATGCCGGGCATGTGGAGATCCATCAGGATGAGGTCAAAGGCATTGCCCCTGGCTTTCTCCACTGCTTCCTGCCCCGTTTCCGCCGTCTCGGCGGTGACTCCCAGCTTCTGAAGAATCAACAAAGCCAGCTTCTGGTTAATCTTGTTGTCTTCAGCTAAAAGTATGCGGCAGGTTTCACTGTTTGTTGGTCCACCCATTGATTCGATCAAGAATTCCTCTAAATACCTAGAGCTTGTCGATTCATGTGTAAATGAAATAAACCCATAAATTAGTGGGTTTATGAACATAAACTGCGGTCAAAACCCCATATTACGGGCGTTAATCCGTAAAATCCGCCTGCAGGGGCGGTTTCTCCCAGGCGACGGAATAGTCCCTTCCCTGAACGGGTGGATTACCTCCGGGCCCATAGCCCTCCAGCTTGGAATCCGCGTCGAGCGGGATGAACGCTTCCTGAATACCGCTGCTAGTTACCCGGAACCTCAAGAAGCCGAGGGTATCATCCCCATCCGGCCAGCGGTCCCCCCACTGGGGGAAGGCGGTTGAAGGAGCCAGTTGAAAAACGATGCCCTCGACCTCGATGCGCCGTCGGCAATGGATGTGCCCGGTGATGACGAGGTCCGCCCGCGTCCGTTGGAATGTAGCGAGCATCCGGCTACGGTACGGCTCATCGACACCAAAGTACCAGGCGTTGCGATCGGTCTCGACGTTCCAGTTCGGCTCGTCAATGCGATCGATAAAGAGCGCCGGATGCATCATCCAGACGTGGTATTGCGCACTTGGGTCGCGCTCCACGTTGTCCATCCACTGCCACATTTCCATTTCTTCGGACAGGCCGGAGCCGGCGAGAAAGGCATCAAAGGCACTGAACTGGACATTGCGGTGGACAAACGACCATGCGGACGGACCGAAGACCGAGCGGTAGTTATCCAGGTAGCGCGGCTGCACACTGACCGGATCGCCGAGGCGGAACTTATTGCCCACCTCGTGGTTGCCGGGGATGGCATACCAGGGAAAGGGCAAGGCATCGAGTTCCTGCTTCGCCTGTTCCAGCTCGAAGCGGTGGGTTGCCCCGTCGCGGGTCATGTCGCCTCCGACGAGGAGCAGCTCCGGCTGAAGATCGAGGATCTGCCGCCGGGCCGTCTGCCAGTTGGCGTTCCATGCCGGCTGAAAGCGATAGGACCGCGGTGTCCCGATGTGCATGTCGGTGACATGGATGAAGGTCCACTCCTGGTCCGGCGCCGTCATGATTTGGTCCTTGGCCGCATGCGGTACATGCCAAACCCAATCAACAGGAGGAGGCCACTGATACCGAGCACGGAGCCACGGGCGAGGTTGTTATCGGCCAATGGCAGGATGACCAGACAGAGGGCTCCCATGAAGAGCGTCACCAGGCCGACGAGGGAGTAGCTCTTGACGACATCATCCCCTTCCGCCTCCAGTTCCTTCTCCGGATCGATGGGGGTGTTGAGCTTTTCAAAGAACTGGTCCACTGCCGATTGGTCCTTTTCAAGATCACGGGCGTGCCACCTGCTAAAGCCGATGACGAGGAATCCGTAGGCCAGTGCCGCCCCAATGGGCCAGGCCAGACCGTCTGCCCCGGCCTGTTGGCCAAGGAAGCGGTACAGGCCGAAGACGCCTAGGCCAAAAACACTGCCGAGAACGATTACACCGGCCCGTGTCTTGCGGAACAGCATCCCCAGAGGCATGGAGGTGTAGAGGAACAGCACTCCCGCGGCGATGGTCAACAGATACTGCACGCCAAGTGAATAGCCGAAGTAGAATCGGATGGAAGTCGCCATAATTACCCCAGCGAGGATCGAGGCAATGCCGCTCCAACGGGTGATCCGCCGACTCCATAGCCCCGCCACCATGGGAATCGTCACCGGAATCCCAAACAGCCCGAGCACGATGTTGCTGATGGTGAACAACCCGAGATCGCTATGAATGATGAGCAGCGCCATGACCACGGCAATGACACTCAGGCCGACAATGGTCAGCCGGCCGACGAGCAGGGTCTGCTTCTCGGTCGCGTTTGGCTTGATAATCCCCTTGTAGATGTCCACCGAGACAATCGAGGAGACTGTGTTCCAGACACTGTCGAGGGCCGACATCGAGGCCGCCATCATGGCAGACAGGAAAACCCCGACCATGCCAATGGGCAGGTACTGCATGACCACCGCGATGAAGATGTTTTCGTCCGGCTTGGTAACACTGGAGAAGTGGGCCAGCTCGCTGATGTCCGGAAAAAGGATCAGGCCCACCAGCGGCGGGACGCCAAAGAGAATGGGACTTGTCAGGAAAAGCGCAAAGCCGAGCCAGCCAACCTTCATGGCCGCCTTCTCGTCACGCACGCTGTAGAAGCGCTGGGCCTTGTCGCCCACCATGTTGCCGAAAACCCCGGCCACCATGAAGCCGATCAGGTAATACTCGTTATAGACCGTGTTCCCCCGCACCACATGGTCGAACTCCAGCGGCGGCAACGCTTTCAGGAACTCCATCGGAGTCCCCACATCACCGGAGAGGAAGATCACCGGAATCAGCACCAGACAGATGCAGAAAAGGATGATGAACTGGACCACATCCGTCACGCAAACCGCCCAGAAGCCACCCGATATCGTGTAGACGAGAATGAAGATTCCCGCCGCGATGATCATGATGTCGATCGCCGATGGCATTCCCGGGAAAAGAGTCGGCGCACAGATCTTGGCCAGCGAGGCCAGGTGATGACCCGGCCAGTACATCATGCTGAGGATCATCATGATGCTCAGGAAAAGGTGCGTCGGCTTGTTGTAGCGGGTCCGCACATACTCCACCGGCGAGGTTACCCGCGAGCGCCGCCAGCGCCGGGCCGATAAAAGGAAGCCGACCAGGAAGCCGGCCGGCTTGACCGCGAAGAAGAGCACCCCGAACATGCCCGTGTTGTAGACAAAGCTTGCCGCCCCGGTGAACATCCAGGCCGAAAAAGTCGTCATGTAGAGCGAGACTCCGGCCGCCCACCAGGGAATGTGGTTCCCCCCGACAAAGAACTCCTTCCCGCCCTTCATGAAACGCGAAAAGGCAAACCCTATCCCGAGCATCAGCCCGAGATAGATAAAAATGACAATCAAGTCTATGTGCCGTATTTCAGCCACGCCCAAAGCAATGGGCTAGAATGTGGCAAGCGCCGGCCAGTCGGGCAATCTGGATCTGACCTGACCGTAAAACTGACTGAGGTCCGCTTACCGGGGGCCAATGGCGATGAAGAAAAATTTCGTTCGAAATACCCGCGTGAATGAGGTGGCAGGATTTCCATTACCATCCCAAGTATAAATAATCGTTCTGTGCGGTTCACTAATCCCCACGGTTGCGATATGGGGCCGGTCATTCGTATGATGGGCTGTAGCCACGACAACAGGTGCTTCTGCAAAACTCGGGCTGAAGTTGATAGAATATCCCCCCGTTGAATTTCTTTTCGTTACGTTGAAACCTGTTCCGACCCAAGACACGGATTGGTTGGATGCATTGTAGGTGACGGTTCCGGTAACAATTCGCATATCGCTGTTGGCCCCTAACGCGCTCAAGGCGGCCAGCGGACCCATGTTCACACTGCCGTCGACGTTAACGTCCCCGTCGACATTGACCACGGCATCATCCTCCACCTCAAGGGCACCATTGACATCGAGCGTGCCGCGGACCTCAACCGTCTTGGGCTCCTCGTGCTTGAAGAGGACCGTGCTGTTGAAGTCGTCAGCGCGGAAGGCATGCAAGCTTGTCAGGGATGGCAATAGTTCCTGACGCGGGAGCGGATCGTCGGTCCCAACTTTGAGTTCAAGATACTTATTGCCGGGGGAGATGCTGAACACATCGCCGAGGTTGCGCTGGGGATTGTTGTTGTCGCTTGGACCAAGGATGACGTTGAAGCGGCCGTCGAGCAGGTCCGCAATAATGACCTGGTCACCCCACAACTTGTTCCCCCCCACGGAAGCGTCCCAAAGGGAGAAAGTAATGAAGGCGGAGGCATCGGGAACCGGGTCGCCCGCCGCGTCGGTGAGACGGCCTTGGTAATTGACCTGGGCGGTCGCCACTGTCGCCAGCAGCAAGAGGCCGGCCAGGGCGCTAAAATGATTTTTCGTATTCTTGGTCATGACAATGATGGGTTGAATGAATTAATCGACGGTAATCAGGGCGCGCTCGTAATACTGGTGGTCGATAATGATCTGGATATCGATCAGGTCATCGATAATGAACTGGTTCTCGTCAATGACCAGTCTCCAACGGGTAGCGGCAACGCTCAGTTCCTTGAAAGTCGTTATCTGGAAGCCGGTTTCCGCATCGATGCGATCAACAACTTCGGGCACTTCGACCGACTGGGAACTGAAGGCGAAAATCTTGCGGACGCTCCGACGGTCGAAGACATCAAAGACACCGTCGAAATCGGCATCCTGATAGAAACGGAACGGAGCAACAACGAATTCACCGGGAAAGTCGACCTTCCGGGCCACCGGATTGATGCTGACGCCGGTGCTGCGGTCAGGCGCTGGTGGTACGCGGGTCCTGAAAAATGTATTACCCGAATAACTCAGCGTCCCTCCGATGCCATTGTTGCCCGGGACTGTGGGAACCAGGCTGCCCCTGACCATCGCACCGTCCTCGAACATGAAGTGAACGGCAATCTGGATGACCTTGTCCCGGTAAATGCCGGAAGCAATATCGTTCAGATCCGAGTAATCGGGACCCTTGAAAAACTGTCCGACTTCCAGCAGCGTACTGAAGTCGATGGCAATCCGCCCATTCACCCCACCACCGGGACTCGGTGTGGTTTGCTTATCCCGAAGGATATCACGGAAGCGTTGCTGCTTAGTGACCATTTTTCTTTTCTTCGGGTCATAGCGAAAGCCCTTGTCGGGGGGAAACGCGCCGAATTCCCGGTTCACATCGTCCGGATTGGGAGTCAGGATGTTATCCCTCATGGAGATGGTGGCCCGGTCAACGTCACCGGAGGCGAACGTCCCGCGGTCCTGGTCAAAGGCCTGCATGTTCCGGTAAATGTCATCGAGTTCATTGGCATTCCGGGCCTTGAAAATGGTCTCCAGGTTGTAGATTTCACCTGAACCGGTATCCTCGAAGCTGAACCGTTCCTGATATTTGTATTCGAGAGCCCTGACGGTGTAGAAAAGCCACCGCTGGGCCCGCCGGAAGGCCGCATCGGCTTCCAGGATGGCGTTTTCCGCCCGCAGGTAATGAATTGGATCGGCGTGGTAGCTGTTGGCCAGCAGGGCGCGATCGTCATTGAGGTAATCCTCCAGCCGTTCAATCTCGCGCAGCAGGGATGTTCGGTCGGCGATGGCCTGCCCGAGGGCAGCGGTGTTGTCGCGCTTTTCCAGCAGCAGGGCATGCGCTTCCCTCCGGACAGATCCCAGTTCGAGTTTCGATTGCTGGACCGTCAAGGGCAGCTCCGCAGTCGCCAACTTCGTCTCAAAGGCGATGGCTGCATTATCAATTTGCTTCTCCCTGTTAGCAATGACTGCGCTCGCAAGGGCTTGTTCCCCGGCGTTGACAACCGCTGCGGTCGCCGTGATCCCACCAAATTCCGGAGATTGCGCGGTGGCGTAAATTCCCGATGTCAAAGCATCGGCTGCGGCAGCCGTGGCTGAAAAGAAGGCAATATCATCCCATGCACTGGATGTCGTTCCAAGATAATCGGCCTCGGCAGATGTAATGGAATCGTCGATACCCTCGGCAATCGTCACGGCTTCAGCCGCGTCAAGGAGGTTCTGCTCCAGTTCCGCCTGCAGGAGCTTCAATGTTTCATTCTGGTCGATGAGCTTATTGATCAATCGCTCCGCATCGGCCAGTTCGCTGGGGTTGGTCGGATGCGGGTTGATACCGTCCCAGCCATTGACCCCTTCATTGTAGTCGTATCCCGTGACCTCGACGAACCGCAGGGCAAATTCATCCTCCAGTTTGTCCAACTCCAGGGCAGTCTGGGTCGCGGTCTGGCGGTAATTGGCGTAGGTCTGGATGGCGCCCCCGCCCGTCTCCGGATTCTCCGGATCCCCGAGCTCTTCCAGCGCCACCGCCAGTGGTCCAATGGGATCGCCATTTTCATCCGTCTTCTTCAGGAGCTCCGAAAGAATATCGTAGGTGTCGAAATTGTCCCCACTGGGGGGAGCAAGAATGAGGAAATCCGGATCCAGTCCGAGGATGTTAGCCGTGCCGTTGACAAATCCCCGCAATCGGCTGCTGGCATTCAGTGCTGTATCGACAAGGGAGTACGCTTGGCGAACTCCACTGGACTCCAGGGCCGGGTCCTCAAAGTCGACGGTCGGGAAAATGCCCTTGATAAGGGTGAACGTATTGACATCCGGCCCCTGGACCTGGGTCAGGAGCTGGCGCGCTTCCGTCTCGTCACCGGGATTGCGTCGCAGTGCCAGCAACCTGGCCAACTCGGTCTTGGCCTGCATGAGTTGCCCGTGTACGGACACGAGGGTGCGGTAATCCTTGTAGCCGGCGAAGATTTGACCGTTTGCGGGATCCGGGTCTGCCACCAGCAGGACTCCTTCATCCGTGGTATAAGTCAGGTCATCCTGAGTCTGGCTCCTTGCCGGTACCCGGGTGGCAAAGATGAAGTAGCCGAAGGGCGCTCCGGTGAATGCCGGGATGTAGTCACCCGGCTCGACGCCTTCCTCGCTGAAGGAGAGGAATTCCATATACCAGGCAACAGCTGTTCCAAAAACATCGATTAACTCACGGTAGAGCTCAATTTCATCATCAATGACAAACGGATTGTTGCGGACGCTGAGGCCAAGCCGGACGGTGGCGAGCTCCGCTTTCTGCTTCCGGGCGAACTGGCTCTCAGCTACCGCGAGGTCGTGATAGATATTCAGCAGGGCAATCTGTAGCTCCTGATTGAGCGGGGCACTGGCGAGGGCCTTCCGCAGTACCTCAATCTGGGCACGGGCGGCGATTCGGTCGTCATCCGTAAACCAGGAGGCGGAATTCTCCGCATCTTCAAAGGTGTTGAGGGCAGCCCCTTCCGCATCGTTGTAAAGAAGCCACTTGTAGCGGAAGGCTCCCCCCTGGGCGGGGTCCTCCATCTGGGAACGCGTCAGGGTGACCCCCTCTGCCCGGTAGCCCGGGGGATAGAGGATGTCGTAGACGCCGCTCTGATCCGGTTTGCGCAGGACAAAGTCCCCGGACGGCCCGAAGGACTGCACGGTTGCCAACGGGTGCCCCCACTTCGCCTCGGAGAGGTAAATGCCATTGGACCCCGGACCCTTGTCTTCCGGCGCAATAACACCATCGAGAAAGTAAACCCCTCCCGCTTCTCCGGGTCCGGTCGAGTTCTGGTAGTCCGGCCGGATGAACGAAGTTGGCTCGATGGCCATGAGAAGCTCACTACAAAACACACCGGCCAGAACAAGGGCCGCTGTCGATTGTCGTGTTCTCAGTCGCGCGAACTTCATTGGGCAGAAAGAAATGGGCTTTCCTCGAACGGCATCACCGGAACATCCCGGATAAGGACGAGGGTACCCGACTGGGTACGGTTGAGGTAGGTCTTGGATGGATCATCGAGGAAAACCTCCTCGGTGAAGGAACCTAAAATCCTGGCCCCGGGACCAATTGCCTGGTCGGACTCGGAGTCATCGGCTTCCAGGGTCAGGATCCGGCGCATGGCTCCATTGATCAAGCTGAAGCCATTGAAATCCGTTGTTTCCACTGGCATGGCTGGCGACACCGCCCGGAATTGCTCTGCCGTATCGATGACATCCGTTGCCTGCCAAAACCCCTCTGGCGTATCCGGGACAAGTCCGTTGCTGAGCGAACTTTGGCCACCGTCCAACTCCGGCATTCCATCTTCACTCCCAACGACAAATGCGATATCGCTTCCCTGGCCGGATTGCCTGAGAACGCGTAAACGGAACAACCGCTCGGAAGTCGCATCCTTGGCCACTCCCGTCCAGTAGGCGTCGTTATCATAGAGCATGACCGTGTGGGAGGCCCGGCCGGCCCGACGGTAAAACGAACCCGGTGGCGGCTCCGCACTGAGGTCGATGAGCAGCCGCCGCACGTCCTTGATCACAAGGTCATCGAGAATGGAGATGTCGATCGTCGCCTCGGTTCCGTTGACGAGAATTGTCCCGCTGAGAGCGGTATAATCCTCCCCCGCGATGGCGGTGCTGCTGGCACTGACCGTATAGGCCACGTTGCCCGTGAAGAATTCATCGAACTCCAGGGTCACCGAATGGGTGGTGGCATCCCCTTCCGTGAAAGAGGAAAGCGACTCCTTGAACTGGACCGCCGGAAGGTCGGCCAGCGTGGGGAAGACTTCCGCATTCAAGGGATCGGTCCCGAGGGAGATCTCCAGCCCATCATTGAATCCGTCCCAGTCGGTGTCGAAGCGGGCCGGGTCCGTGGCGGGGGTCTCCGGATCCTCCTCGTAGGCGGTAGGGAGACCGTCGTTATCCGGATCCAGGCCGGTGCCCAGTACCAGACCGACGACCTGGAAGAACTGTCCGTCCACCTTCTCCAGAGGAATCTGTGCCTGGAACTGGTTACCACCCAGTTCGGAAAAGGTGGCCCCGAAATCCTCATACCAGCTCTGTAGCGCTTGCGAATAGAGGACTTCCAGACCGGCGATTTCCGTTCCCATCGGCTGGAGATCAACGAGGACCATCCCCTGCTCCACCCGGACATCGATCACCTCGACATCGCCAAGCAAGGTCCCGGTAGCAAAAACCATGCAGGCAATCGCGAATAGGCGCAGAATACGGAACCGGAGACTGTCTTTCAATCTTCGCATGCAGGGAGGACTGCTGGGAAAATTAGACGGCTGCCTGATAAAATCAATGAAATTAACTAATAGTCCTTATCAGGCCCGCTAAAACTAGCAGTGTACCATAAGACAGCTCCCGTCTTGGCATCCAGCAGGTCAAATGGGTAAGGATGGTCTACCATGCAGTCCCATGCCCTTTCCATCCCTCATTCCTCCAGCCTGCTCAAGCGGGCCCTTCTCTTGACCTGTTCAATCACAGTGACGCTGGCAGTTTTCGGCGAGGAGCACCCCGCCTTCAGTTTTTCCACCGAGGTCAAGCGGCCGGACATGACCCGGGAGGCGCGGGACACCGCGCCGAAGTACAACCCGACCTCCCACATCCGCAAGACGACCAAGGAGGAAGCGGGCAATTACACCAGGCGGGATATCCTGAAGAACCGTTATTCCAGTGAGGCCATCCTTGGGGCGATTATCGAACCGTCTGGCTTCCGTCCCTACCCGGCCGCCGGGGATGCTGCCTACCGGGCCCTGCCGGAAGAGGAGCGGACCGCCATCATCAAGGCAGCAGAGGGATTCCTTGATTACGACTGGCCGACCATCCGGGCAACGGACTATCTTGAATTCTACGAGACGGGCTCCTCAGGAAATATCCTCCAGCAGCAGTTTGCGCGGCTGAAGGGACTGGAGACCCTCCTTTATGCGGAAATCCTCGAGGGACAGGGCCGGTTCATCCGGGATATCGCCAACGGAGTCTGGGCTCTCTGCGAGCAGACCTCCCTCGCCTTGCCGACCCATCTGAATGTGGAGTATCCGGGCGCGGGCCTGCCCTCGCACGACAAGCCAATCCTCGCCCTCCATGCCACAGAGGCAGCAGTCATCCTGGCCACCGCGGAATATTTTTTCGCCGATGAGCTGGACGCCATTAACCCGGTTTTCCGCGAACGCATGCGGCATGAGGTCAACCGGCAGTTGCTGCAACCTTACCTCGAGCGGACCGACTACTGGTGGATGGCCTACAAGAAGCCGTTCACCAACAACTGGAATCCATGGATCACCTCCAATTACCTCCTCTGCGCACTTGTGTTTTGTCAGTCGAGGGAGGAGCTCGCCCCGCACCTGCTGAAGGCGGTCGATGTCCTCGATCGCTTCATTAATGTCTATCCGGACGACGGTGGCTGCGAGGAGGGTCCCGCCTACTGGGGCCACGCCGGTGGCCGCCTGCTCGAATGTCTTCACTTGCTCGACACCGCGACGGATGGACTGATCAACATCTTCGACGAACCACTGATTCGCGAAATGGGCAACTTCATGTGGTATAGCAGCATTCACAAGCCATGGTATGTGAATTTTGCCGACGCCCATGCGAAGTACACCCCCTACCCGACCAAGCTGTTCCGCTACGGCAAGGCCGTTGGTAGCGAAAACCTGATGGCCTTTGCCGCCGGATTCAAACTCAAGCCCTATCTCTCCAGCTATCGCACCGAGTACCTCTTCTTTGACCAGTTGCCCAAGCTCTTCCATCGCGAGGAATTGCTCAGTTATGACCGTCCCTTTGAACCGGTCGCCTTCATGGCCCTTCCCGGCCTCGAGACGGCCTATGTCCGCCAGAGCACCCATACCGGCGAAGGATTTTACCTTGCCGCCAAGGGAGGCTACAACGCCGAGAGCCACAACCACAACGATGTCGGCAACTTCCTTGTCTTCCTTGATGGCGAACCGCTCCTCATCGACACCGGCGTCGGAACCTACACCTCCAAGACCTTCAGTGAACAACGCTACGAAATCTGGTCCATGCAGAGCAGCTACCACAACCTGCCCGACATCAATGGCCAGCCACAGCCCCACATGATCCAGTGGCGTAGTGACTTTTTTGAGACAAAGCACAACAATGCGGGCGCGACCATCACCATCGGCATCGCCTCTGCCTATCCCAAAACGGCCAACCTCGAATCGTACATCCGCACGCTCCAGTTTGACCGCGCCGCTGAACAAATCTCCCTCGAGGAGGCCTTCACCTTTCGCGATGGCAATTCCGCCGGCGGCGGCAATGCCGTCACCTTCCACTTCATGACCCACCATGTCCCCTCACCCGGCAGCAAGCAGGGCCAGGTCCTCCTGGCCCATCCGGATACCGGCATCGCCCGGGCCGTCCTCTCCTGCCCGCCGGATCTCGATATTTCCGTCAACAAGATCCTCCTCGAGGATCCCCGCATGGCCGCCAGTTGGGGCGACACCCTCTACCGCATCGTCGTCCAGGCACAACTCCCCCCGGACACGCAATCGGCCGATTACCCGTTTACGGTTCAACGGGCGGAGTAAGTCCGTAAGGGGAGAATATTAAACCACGAAATACACGAAACACACGAAACCAATCTATCGGTGTAATTCGTGTGATTCGTCGTTTAAATCCCACCCGTGCCATGCGTCGTTAATTGCGGGCATCCGGTGCTCGCTCCCTGTATAGCAGCTACCGCAGGGCTTCAGCCCGATTACTTTACCAGAAATCAGCATGAAATCCCTATATGCAGCTACCGGTAAATTGAGATTATGTGCCCAGCGCCCAGCGCATTCTGTTGAGGTAAGCGATTTCAATCCAGGAGGAGACCAATGGCCAAACGAATCTGCACCCCTGATCGTTATTTGATAACACTGATACTGCTGATGATTTGCTACCAGGCTGAAGCAGCTATCTGCCCTGATCTGAATCCAAACCCCGTCATTGACCTGTCTGTGGGCCAATTTCACAGCGTATTCCTCAAGAGCGACGGATCTGCCTGGACGACTGGCCGAAACAACACCGGGCAACTGGGGAACGGGACACTGGTGGACGAGCTATCTCCCGATGATGTCATGCGATCCGTCCGTTCCGTCGCGACGGGATTCCAGCAGAGTTTCTTTATCAAGCAGGATGGAACCGTCTGGGCGGCCGGTTCCAACGGGGATGGCCAATTAGGGGACGGAACAACGGTCGACAAATCGACCCCGGTTCTCGTGATGGCCGATGTGGTCGCCGTCTCAGCGGGCCGGTTTCACACCTTGTTTCTGAAGACGGACGGAACGGCATGGGCTGCCGGTTCCAACCTGAACGGTGCCCTTGGGGACGGAACCTCGGTGGACAAGTTGAGCCCCGTGCAGGTCATGTCCGGTGTCACGGCCGTTGCGGCGGGTTCACGCCACAGCCTCTTCCTGAAGGAGGACGGTACCGTCTGGGCGGCAGGCCGAAACGATTACGGGCAGTTGGGCGATGGAACGACGGTCGACAAGCCCTCCCCCGTCATGGTCATGTCCGGTGTCGCCGACATGGCGGCCTCTTTCCTCTTCAGTCATTTCCTGAAGACCGATGGGACGATTTGGGCCACGGGCTCAAACAGTTCCGGCCAGTTGGGTGATGGAACGACGGTGGACAAGCTCTCCCCCGTGGAAATCCCACTGCCGCAAACAGCCCTCGATGTTGATTCCGGCAGCCGGTTTGCGGTGTTCCTGCTATCGGACGGAACGGCATGGACGACCGGTCAAAATGTATCCGGCCAGCTGGGGGATGGTACATTCATTGATAAATCCAGCCCGGTCCAGGTCATGACCGATGTCCTAAGGATAGGGGCCGGTGGGCGAACCAGTGTGTTCCTCAAGCACGATGGATCGACCTGGGCAAGCGGATGGAACGGTTACGGTCAATTGGGGGATGGGACCGCGATGACGAGGTCAAGCCCGGTCGTGGCCCTCCTGATGGAAGTGATTTCCATCTCGGCTGGCCTGGACCACAGCCTCATCTTGAAAAACAACCGGTCGGTCTGGGCCACAGGGGTCAATGCCTTTGGGGCCTTGGGTGACGGTACCACTGTTAACAAATTTTCCCCGATTGAGGTGTTTTCAGATGTCATTAAAATCGTAGGCGAAGGCACCTGCAGTTTCTTCCTGAAAAGTGATGGAACCGTCTGGGCAACCGGAGAGAATACCTACGGGCAGCTCGGCGACGGGACGATGGTCCACAAGTCAACCCCGGTATTCATCATGTCCGGGGTCATCGACATGGCCGGGGGCGTAGGGCACACCCTTTTCCTGAAAAGCGACGGCACCGCATGGGCCACGGGAAGAAATGACAATTACCAGCTCGGGGATGGCATCGGCGTCGACTTATCCACTCCGGTGCAAGTCATGGGCGGCGTTATCGACATTGCAGCCGGGGAGTCCCACAGCCTCTTCCTGCAAAGTGATGGCTCGGTCTGGGCAGTCGGGGCAAACGATCGTGGGCAGCTCGGTGGCGGTCTTCCGGTTCAGCAAACGCCCGTCCAGGTCATGACTGATGTCATCGCTATTGCAGCTGGACAGAAACACAGCCTGTTTGTGAAGAACGACGGGACGGCCTGGGCGACCGGAGCCAACAATAAAGGTCAACTGGGCGACGGCACGAGCATTGACCGGGCTAGCCCGGTGCAGGTGCTGACCGATGTCGCCGCCATCTCGGCCAGTTGGGAGCACAGCATCTTCCTCAAGACCGATGCCACGGTTTGGGCAACCGGTGCGAATCTTTATAGCCAGTTGGGAGATGGTTCTTCAACGGACAGAACATCCCCTGTATACGTCCTCAGCGATGCAGCAGCCGTTTCAGCAGGTGGAAGTCATAGCCTGTTCCTCAAAGCCAATGGAACGGTCTGGTCCACTGGCTGGGGATTAAATGGCCAGTTAGGGAATGGGTCCACATACGGCACATCGTCACCCGGACAGTTCCTTGCGGATGTGGTGCAGATTTCGGCGGGATTACTCCATACCTTGTTTCTTCGATCAGATGGCACGGTCTGGGCAACCGGATCAAACAATTCCGGCCAGCTCGGGGGTGGACAGACCTCAACCCGCCCCGGGCCCATCTTCGGGCTTTCCAATGTGCTCAAAGTTGCCGCCGGGTATACGCACAGCCTCTTTCTCAAGTCCGATGGTACCGTATGGGCAACCGGATCGAACGGTTCCGGGGAATTGGGGGATGGGACGAATGTGACAAAAACCAGTCCGGTACAAGTCCTGACCGAGGTCATCGACATTGAGGCCGGCAGGTGGTTTAGCCTCTTTCTTAAAAGCGATGGAACCGCGTGGGCAACCGGAAGCAATTTCACTGGACAGTTGGGAGACGGGACGACGACTGGCAAGGATGAGCCCGTTCAGGTCCTGACGGAGGTCATCGGCCTTGCCGCCGGCGGGAACCATAGCCTGTTCCTCAAGGCGGACGGCTCAGTCTGGGCGACCGGGGCAAATGAATCCGGCCAACTGGGAGATGGTACCAACGATCAGAAAACCTCTCCTGGTCAGGTCTTCACCGCGACCCAGGATATTGACGCTGGCCTTAACCATAGCCTTTTCCACAGGGAAGACCACTCTGTCCGGGCTGCCGGGGATAACGACTTTGGCCAA
The DNA here is from genome assembly GCA_040830445.1 of Puniceicoccaceae bacterium. Classification (GTDB taxonomy): domain Bacteria; phylum Verrucomicrobiota; class Verrucomicrobiia; order Opitutales; family Oceanipulchritudinaceae; genus Oceanipulchritudo. The sequence continues at coordinate 5,312 of JBFOLZ010000056.1, read as the reverse complement.
TTGGGCGACGGCTCCGCAATCGACCAGTCAACGCCGTTACAGATTCTTACAAGTGTCCGACAAGTCACCGCTGGCCATGACCATACCGTGTTTCTCCAACAGGACGGTACGGTCCTGACAACGGGTGCAAATTCCTCCGGGCAATTAGGGGATGGTTCCACCATTCACAAATCATCGCCCATCCCGATCATGACGGATGGGGCGTACATCTCCGCCGGCGCTTTATTCAGTTATTTCGTCAAGAACGACACAACAATCTGGGCAGCGGGGGAAAATTCCTCCGGCCAATTGGGGGATGGTTCCGCAGTCGATCGATACAGTCCCGTTCAAAGTACATTGAGCTTCCATTCCCCCATCGACAGTGATCTTGATGGCCTATCGGATGCGGAGGAGCTGTTCTGCCATTCCACCAATCGGCTGAGTAGCGATTCCGATGCCGATGGACTCAATGACCGGATTGAAATCCGCTATTACACGACGGATCCCCTGGATCCCGATTCCTCAGGGGACGGGATTACCGATGGCGATGCCGCATCGGCAGGAATGGATCCGATCGTCAATTTCAGGCCGATCATGGATCTTGTCGGAGCGGATCCCCTGCAATACGGCTATGCCCTCTACACGGAATCGTCGATCCTCGACATGAATATAGGTCACCTCATGATCAAGGATGAAGGCAGCGGCGTGACCCTGCAGTTCGATCTCGAATCCAGTGATGACGGCATGCAAACATGGTTCCTTGAAGAGACCATCATTCGGGATATCGATATGAGTGGAGGAAAAGTATTTCTACGATTGGATTACGGCCCGGAAAAAACAACACCCTGAGCCAACTCATGCCATCCCGGCCCAGACTTTCATCGGAAGGGAATGGCCGCTCCAAAGGCCAACCCATTATTCTTACATCCCCAGTCGCGCCATCGTCGTTTTTATTGATACCCACGAAATACACGAAACCAACCTATTCCTGTCATCCGCGTGATTCGTGGTTAAAAAAGTCACCGCGCCATTCGTAGTTAATTTCAGGCACCCGCCACCCTTGCCCGTCGCCCCTACCGCGCCACAGGATCGGCTTTGACATGTTCTCCACGAAATTCGAAACTGTCCGGATGAAGCGATTTACCGCAGTCATCGAGCGCTGTACCGATACCGGCCTTTATGTTGGCTATGTCCCGGGACTCCCCGGCGCCCATACCCAGGCCGCTTCCCTCGATGAACTGAAGAACAATCTCGAAGAGGTTATCGCCCTCATCCTGGACGAAGGAGAACCGAAACTGGAATCCGAATTCATCGGCACCCAGACCATCTCCATCGCCGGTTAATGCCAAAGGTCCCGCCCCTCAGCCCAACAAAGGTCATCAAGCGCCTACAGGCATTCGGATTCAAGGCAGTCCGTCAACGCGGTTCGCACAAACAGTTCCGTCACCCGGATGGAAGGGCAACAACTGTTCCCGTTCACAAGGGCCGGGATATCTCACCGGTATTGATACGGAAAATTGCGGATGACATCAATCTCCCGGTCCAAAGATTCATCGGAAAGAAATAACCGCTCCAAGGGGCAATCCCCTATTAATCCAGCCCCATTCGCGTGATTCGTAGTTCCCCCTATTCAACCACGAATAACACGAATCACACGAATTCCCTTTCCGTGTTTTCTGTGTGTTCCGTGGTTTAATCCCATTCGCGCCATTATTAGTCAGATTCAGGCGCACGCTAAAGTTGCCTCCGGATCACGTGTCACTGGGCGTGTCTGATCCGGAAGGTCATGCTGTATGTGGAGTCCAGCTCCGCCGGGCCATTATAGCCAAAGTTTGCCTGAGCTTCGATCGTCAAGCCCTGGTTGATTATAAACCTAAACTCCCCATTGGCGGCACGCGTCTCAACCTCTGATCCCTGGAGTCGCTCGGTTTGAGGTTCTACAGGGAAATACCATCCAAGTTCCACTCGGTTTGTGCTTGGTGTCGAAGCGGACAATTCAGACAAGTTGTAGGTCCTTTCGATGGTCGCCTCAAGTAGCTGTGGCGTCTGGAATTTCATATAAAATTGAGCGTCTGCCATCACGACACCGTTTGATCGTTCCGATTCCGTCAAATCCGGTAACGCACCAACGGCGGATCCCGACATCGTCACGACTAACTCAGTCGGTGTTGATGACACGGAAATGTTTCCGTTCGCGGTGACCCATTCCTTGGAAACATTGAAGCTGGTCGCCGTTCCCGTTTGATCCGATTCAAAGTCACTCTGTGCCCCGTCGGGTTCCGTCCAACTGTTTCCGACATTGTAAACGATCCAGTATTCCAGATCGGTTATCTCAAGTGGCGCTTCCATGACGGTGATGGTCGCCGTATCGGAAAATACGCCACCTGCCACGTTCTGGGCGAAGACAAAATATTGCCCGGCCTGGTCGAGGGTAACGTTGCTCAGGGTGATCTGCGGTCCACTGAGGTTCGTGAGCTCCAGTCCATTATGAAACCAGCGATAGACAACCCCGTCCGGGTTGTTGACCTCCACGGTCAGGGTAACCGACTCCCCAATCTCGACGGCCGCACTTTGAGGCTGGGTGACAAATTTCAATTCAACGGTATCCGGATTAAGGCTAAGGGTGGCCACTGCCGATTCGAGGACCTCATTCCCCATGGTGGCCCTGAGGAAGTAATCTCCCTCATCGAATACGCTGGCACTTGCGATGGTTAATTGTGCACCGGTTTCGCCGGGAATGGGCAATGAATCAAAGTACCACTGGTAGGTGACATTCTGGAACGGATTGACCGAAGCCGAGAATGTAACGCTATCGCCCTTGTTGACGACGACCGAACCGGGTTGCCGGGTGAATTCCAATTCCTCGTCAGGATAGATTTTCCGCTCGTGCTGCCAAAGTTCTTTGCTGATGGAGTTCGGGGTAAACTCGTCGATAAACGGCCCATAGGGACTGATTTTCAGGCGGACATTATCCGTCCTGTACACGGACAGGGCATCGGTGGGAAGACTGTAGGCATAGGTTAGCTGCGATCTCGGAATGATTGAGGTCCGGGCCCCAATCAGGCCGTAGAATAAAAAGGAAATGGATGGTTCCAACTCGACCCAAGCAGTCGCACTGAACTTGACATCAAACCGGTCGGTGGAATCGGGCAGGACCAACTGCAGGGGTTTCAGCGAAAATTCATCGATCAGCTCAATCTCCGGATCCCGGTCATCATCAAACTCCAATCCAAAAACAGCCTTGGCCCCTTGCCGGAATCCAGCCTTGAGGGAGAGCTCTCCCCCTACGTCCCCACCGACATTAAGCCCCAGGTTAAGTGGCATCACAACATAAACGGGAACGATACCAATGTTGCCGAGGTAGAGCCTGGAGATGACGCCCAGATTCAGTTCAGCCACCTTGTAAGGACCAAAGGAGGCCTGCTGGAGACCTGTCATCTTGATGACGGAACTCTGCTGCAGATCCGCTTCGAGCACACCCTTGAATCGATTCAATCCCGTAAAGCCGAAATCCACACTCGCTTTGAATGTCGGTGAAATGGTTAATCCAAAATCGTCGAGCCCGTAACTGAATACATCAGGTCCTTCCCCCCACTCGAAGGTGACACCTCCAATCGTCGCTTGGTAACCGTCTTCCTTTATCCGGATCTCAGTCCCGGATAAATCAAAGACACCAACGTCCGGGAGCGAGTAGCTGCCATCAATCGAAAGTACCTCCGTAAAGTATCCTTGCGCATCATTGATGAGGACCATCGAATTCTCGTCTACCGAGAGCGATCCTTGTTGAATAAACTCATCAAGCGTCGCCTCGACGGTCCATAGTGTGAGGAGTCCATTCGCCCCGTCATCCGTTACGTTGGCAATCTTCCGGTAGAAGATTTCTTCAGCGGTGGCCGGAGTCAGGTTGGCAAGGTAGGTCCCAATCTCGAAGACGGGCGGAGTGGCGTTGGCATAGGCCAATACTATGCGGTCGGGATAGACTGAGTCGATAATCCAATTGGCCGGGTTGGACTTGAGGGTTCTGTAACTGCCTTGGGATAATCGTTCACTAAGGACGGCTGTTGCCACATCGCCGATGTACTGCCCCTTGGCCTGAGCCGCTGCGGAGCCAAATACAAAAACGTTCTCCGCAATAATCGGTTCACTTTCCAGGTCAAAGGACCATGCGTAGCTGTCCTGATGGCCGAGTTCATCCGCCAGATTGAGGGTGGCATTGATCGAATCGCCGAATCCACCGAGGAAATTCCCGCTGTCCATGTTCAAGGTTATGAGCCCATCCGAATAGACCAGTTCAGGACTGCCTGTCGTATAGGTCCCAAGTCCGGAGACGGTCAGGCTGATCGACTCCGGATCGATACCTGAGGGATCGTCCACGGTTATCCGCATCGTACTGTCACGGCGGATCGCGAAGTCCCCATCGTCCGGAAAGCGGGCGGTGATCACGGGTGCTTGCTCATCGATTTCGAGCACCCGGTAAAAGGCCGAGGGATCGCTTGTTATGCCAGCCGAACCAAGTTTTTCCACAGCGACGGATGGAAACCCCTCCATCGCACCCCAAACCTCAAGCGTTTCGGATTGCTGTGCTTCATAGCGCTTTCCGGGAGTTGCATGCCAAACCAGCAGCCGGTCTGCCGGTGTAACAGCATCCTCTTCGGGATACACCCCGAGCTCCACCTGCTCGTCAAGTGTTGCGGCAAGCTCTTCCTCAAAACAGCTGGGATCGATGGATGTCACCAGTACATCCACAGTTAGGGTTTTGGTAAAGCCGGCCACAGTGTGGGCAGTCGCTGTGACCGTATAGGCTCCATTGTCTTCATAGACATGGCTGGCGGGGAACCAACTGAAACTGGATTGTCCATCGCCCCAGTCCCAGTGGATGTGTGTGATATCCTCGGTCGGCGAGGAGATCGCCCCATTAACGAATGCCAATCCGCACGGCTCGTAGGTGGGTTGAAGGAGAAACATGTCGATTTGCACCACCGGCGGCAGGGTAACCTTGAAGGCCTCCGTATCGCCATTGCCGTTTGTCATCGTGCCCACAATGACTGACCCATCTGGAGTAACCGCATTCGCATTCGTTAAAACGGACCCCTGACGATCAATGCCGGCGGTGTCCAGGATGTCATTCAGCGATTCAGCCTGGTAATTGTTCGCCTTTCTCCAGACAACAGCCTCCCGGACGCCGTCACTTGCGCTACTGTGCCCGACGATCAGCCGTGCATCAGAGGCGACATCATTTGCTGCGCTGCTTTCGTATTCACCCAAGAATCCAAGCGTGGTTAATGTACCGTTCTCCCACAAATATGCTTCTGAAAATTCCTGTGAATCCGTTC
>JBFOLZ010000055.1:0-84245 GCA_040830445.1 Puniceicoccaceae bacterium | reverse complement strand
CCCAGCCCATCCTTGTCGGGATCAGCAAGATTACCCCAGACTGTTGATTCCTTGGCGGGATCGTTGAGGTCGGCCTGGAGGAAGTTATCCAGACGCCACAAGTCCTGCGGCCCGGCCGGCCCGGCTGTTACCTTGAGAAGCGGGCCATAAGGGAAGCCCTTGAAGTTGTTGACCGGACGGGCAGTAAGGTAAAATTCGCCACCGGTGGCCGGGTTGAAGAAGGCCGTCGGGGTTCCGAGGATGAGCTCGCTTTCGGGCAGTAGACGGGTCGCATTGGCCACCGTTATGTCGTCGATAATCCAGCCGATATTCGTGGTGATACCGTCGTAGATGGACGGATTGCACCCTTCCACCGAATAGCGGAAGCGAATCCGCAATGGCTGGCCGGCATAACTTCCCAGTGAGACAAAGCGGTAGACAAAACCAGCTTCACCACTGGAGTTTGATCCCGTCTGGCGGTAGATATTGGTCCATGTTATTCCCTCGTCGGTGGAGACGTCCACATTGGCCGTTTGCGAGGAGGTAGCGTACTGCAGCTTGCTGCCGAAACGGAGCTCACTGCTGGCGGTCGGGAAGATGATTTGCTGAAGGGTGATAGTCTGGTCGCTGCCTCCGCCCGGGTGGGCGAAATGGAAGGCGTAGGTTCCGTTGCGGACCACCTCGCTCTGGATGACCACATATTCAGGACTGTTGACAATGGTCACGGCCGCGGTTCCGTTCTCGGCCCCCTCCAGCCATGTAGTGACATTTTCAGTATAAACCTTGAACCAGTAACCCGTGGCTCCGGGGGTCGGGGATATGGCATATTCGTTGTCGATTCCGGTGAAGGGAGTGGTCGAGCCGTTGAGGACAGGCGGGACGTATCCAATCGCAAAGTCCTGCTTGACGTTCTCCCCGGAAGCAACGTTGACGACAGTTGTCTGGGGCGTGATGCCAAGCCCGGAAAATGTCACCGTGTAGGAACCATCCGACGGGACCGGGATGGAATAACCGCCGCTGTTCGCGGTCAGGGCCCAGGCTGTTGTTTCCTCGGTTGAAACGGTCAATCCGCCCAGTCCCTCGCCAGCGTCATAGAATCCGTTGGCATTGAGATCGTAGTAGGCGACTCCGGTTATAAAGGGGCTGCCCGACTGGGGCTCTCCGAATACTTGTGTCATCAGCATGGGGCCGACCGTCTGTGACTCGGTGGAATTGGTTCCCTTGACAATCCCGATACCCACTTCCCGGTAACTGGCATTGTGGATTGTTTCCCGGTGCTCAGGAGGGCTTTGCATGCCCAGGGCATCGAATCCCCAATCAATCTCGAAACTGGCATGGCCGTAATAGTCGGACTTTGAGTAGGCGTAGACGTTTTCCCCGAGGGAAGTATAGGGGTAGACGAACTCCGCTGCGCGATCGGAGAGGCTGTCGCCAGCGGAGTAGGGGGCAGGCGGACTGTCCGAACTGGTGTGGCCCTGGAAAATGTTGTCCAACATGTCCTGGGAGTGGAGCCTGGCCATTTGCGTCAACTCGGAATGGATGGACAATGGTGGGAGGGATTGCGGAAGGGTGGCAAACTGGTTGATCATCTCCGGCAGGTTGACCCCGAAAAAGCAAATCGCATCGAGGACATCCTGATCCGTGGTATTGGCCAGGCGAAGGGCTTCGGCATTGGCATCTGCCCGGGCTCGGTTGATCAGCTCGACCAGGGCTTGTTCCTCGTCGGATGGACTTCCGATCGAGTACTGGTTCTCGGGAGCAAGGCTGGCCAGGAGCAGACTTCCGGATGTCCCCATCAGCTCCACGGGAGGTGGCGGCACTGCATGCCCAACTGTTGCCGGAACCGGCTTGGGCTTGCCTGTCAGGGCAGGCGTAACGGCTGCCAGGACAAGGAAGGCCGTCAACTTTGCAGGGAGGGACATGGCCCAAGGAAAGCAGTTTCCCGGCCCTGCTGGCAACAAATTTAGCGTTCCCGCCGGTCCTTCCTGATGCGGACGGGTGCGGGTTTGCTCAAGGGTTGCCGGACCGGCCGGACGCCATGAGGTTCCGGATGGTCCCTGTGGGGGATGGAATGGGTTCCATTGGCCAGAAGGCCTATAGTGGTGACGGCAACCATGATCAGGGGATGCTTTTGACGGCATCAGCCGACTGCCACGCCACTCTTCAGGGGCGGGCGCCAGAGGCTGAGGCAATACGATTGAAAGTCGCGTCGTAGCGGTTTTGCAAATACCCTTTCGAATCCGCTGGCCAGGGTCTCCTTCTCGATTTCCGGCGATGGATACGATGTGATCAGTACCCGGTGAATGGGATTGAAGCGGTATTTCCGGGTCAGAATCTCGTTGGCGCGGGCGCCCGTGAAATGTTCCCCGAGATGATAATCACACAGGAAGAGGCTGAACTTGTGCCGCCTTACCGCCTTGACCGCGGCATCAATGGTGGGACAGGAGACAACCTGGTAGCGTTCCTTCAACAGGTGCTCAACCAGGCGAAGAGACAAGGGATCGTCGTCCAGGCAGAGGGCCTTTTCTTTCATGGGAACAGCCTGTTTGCGGAATGGTGCCGTTCGCGCGCCAGCCTTGTCATTGATCAGGTTGGAGATGAACGGAAAATTGAAAGTGCTTTCATGCGTGCTCATTGTGCCTGTGGTTAGGATGAAGACGGTTTGTGGAGTTAGACAGCAGGTTGGCAGCAGGGGAGCCTGGTCAGGCGACAAACTGACGCTGGCGGTACTTGATCGGGAAGGGCTCCAACGCGTAGCGCCATACATGGGCATACTTGTTCCATGGTCCCTTGACCGGCCCGTCGAAGATGACGTTGGGCTTGATTTCCGGCAGCCATGGGCGGCTGGCGAGGCGGTCCTTGACCATGGCGAAGCCGTCACGCGAAGAAAACTCCAGCAGACGCTGCTCCATTTCCAGGATGGGCTTGCTGCGGACGCTATGGGGCGTCGCATCGCGCCGTTCGAGGATGGTCTGCGAGCGGCAGGCTTCCAGTTGCGCCTTGAGTTCGGCCTCTTCCGCGGTGGCCCCGGAGCCAATCCCGTAGGCGGCCACGTAGTCCTTCAGGTCGAGGTGCCGGATAACCAGGGCGATGTGCCCCTTGAACTCAGGCTGGTTGATAAAGACGACTGTCGAATCGTCGCGATTGATTATCCAGTGGTTGAGAGTACCTCCCCACCACGCGTCCACCGAGTAGTATTCAAAGGCCTCCGCAATGGCGGTGCGGCGTGCCATTCCCGGGAAAACACTGGGAAAGGCGGCCATGCCCTTGGTGCTCATGGAGTACGGGTAGCCATAGAGAACGGCGTCCGGTCCGGAGCTGGTCTCGGTGTAGGCCCAGCGTTCGAGGGCCTCCGAGATAGCCTTGGCGCGGGCCTCGAGCCGTGTCAGCCCCATGCCCGAGCCGTCCGCAGAGGAAAACAGCTCCAGCTTTTTCCCCATCGGGTGCTGGAAATCCTCTTGCAGGGTTGCCCGGCACAGCTGCCAGAGCTGGCCCATGTATTCCGCCTGACCGTATTCCACCTGGCTGATCGGACCCCCTTCTTCAGCAGCCAGCGCATAGCGGATGGGGGCAAGATTCAGGAAAAACCGCTTGGCGAAGCGGGCTTTCTTGAGGAACCATTCGGGTGCTGCGCTCAAATCATAGGGAACGGGCAGCGTTGCTGACTGTGACAAGGTGGTCATTTCTAGGCCTTTGTTATACGTTACGGTTGGTATTCAGTGTTGCGTTACTCCTGAGGGCTATTTGATGCCGACTATGCAGTAGATGCTCATGAGGATTGAGCCGGAACTCTTGGCGTCCAAATCCTTGATTACCTTCTTGCTGACGGTTTCAGCTTGTGCATTTAGCCCGACTGAGGCTAAACAGATAGCCACAACGAGTATTAGGATGCGTTTGATGTTTTTCATAGGGCTCCATTTTTACAGTATGTTTAAAAAAATGTCTTCATCCATATTTCCACACTTCCTATTCCTCGTTGGATTAAATTTTATCAACGTCCTGATTGCGGACCCATTCCCGGGTCCGGCCTACCGATTTGCCGAAAAGATCGAATCGGTACCTCCGGGAAGCTATCACGATACCATTCTTTTCGCTGATGGTCTCTGGTTGGCTGGGGAGGGTTTGTATCGGCTCAGCGAGGACCAGCTTGAGACAATGCGACCCGATGACCGGGTTACGGCATTGACGGTATCCCCGGATGAAAATTTACTTTGGTTTGCTGGCTCAAATGGCGTTGGAGCTTTTGATAAATCCGGGAATCTGGCCGGATTCTCAACGATCGAGGTTGGCTTTGTATGGTCATTGGAGTGGTACCAGGACAGGATCTGGTACGTTGCATCCGAGGGATTTGGATGGATTCATCCAGAAAGTTTCGAAGTTGGACAACACTGGAAAGAGACCTTCAATCCGAGGCCTGTGGTCTACCATTCTGATCCGTTTGATCCCTATTTTTTTGTGGGGTCCGGTGCAGGGATATGGAGGATTACGACGGAGGGCCGGGAATTAGTCCTTTCAATCAAGATGACGGACGGGGAAGTAGTTGCGTGGCTGGAGAGGACAGGTGATAGCTTTACTTTTGGAACAAACTTCGGCGTTTATTACTGGACGGGAAAAAAGACCGATAAACCGGAACTCATCAACTCCAACTATGGAGAGTTTTTCAGCAAGGGCATCAGTAATTCAACAGGAATCGGCGATTACATAGCCATCACAGAATACCCTCTTGGGGTTGCGGTCTGGAACCGGTCCCTTGAGCGGATAAGTGAATGTGTTGCCAGCAATGAAGAGGTGGATCTTGGCGATGTCTTCAAGATCCGGGCCATTGACGAGAACCGCATTGCCATGCTTGGAGACAAAGGCGTGGGGTTGGTTGATTTCAGCCGGGAGTCCAGGTTTTTCCCTGCCGGAAAGTTGTGGGAAGGCGATAATGTGAGGCACTTCCTGGCCGAGGGTGAGAAAGGCTATCTTTTCCTTGATGAGGGGTGGGTCCGGTTTGGTGATGACGGTTATGAGAAGGGCGAGTTGCTGCGAACGGCCAGTTGGGTGGATGTTAATCAAAACGGGCTTCCAGTCATGGGAGCGGTCAATATTTACGAAGAATTTAACGGGGAAGAGTGGGTGCCCCGGGAACTTTCCCAGCCGATATCGAGTTTCAAATGGGGGGAATCCACGGGCTATGCACTGGGGGTAGAGGGGATCTACTCGGTTTCAAATGCCTTCGAGCTGGAATTGATCCACAAGGACGACCGCCAGATTGAACTGGTGGGCGAATTGGGGACTGACTTTTACGCGCTTATCGGGGGCAAGCAGATCCTGCAACTGAGCCGGGAGGCATCCGGATGGCACTCAACGGAGCTGCCCTACAAGATGGAGGACATCATCATTGCCCATGCCGTGGAGAACGACGCCATCTGGATGGCTTCATCGACAGTTGTCTACCGATGGATGGGGGAATCGCTGGAACGCTTCCCGCTTGCTCCCGGATGGACGGTCAAGTCGCTGAGTGCATCGGATGAGGGTATCTACGTGCTGTTCGAGGAACCGGCGACCCGGAACCTTGCGGTCGGCCTGTATTCCGGTGCCGGGAGCATCATGCTGACAGTCCCGTTCCTCGAGCGGGTCGGGGAAGCGATGGGCCTGATGGCCGCGGGCGAGCGCCTGGGCATCGCCGGGGCGCATGGTGTTGGCTGGTATGCCATGCCGGAATTATCCCGCACGGCGGCTCCCCGGGTGGAGTTTGCCATGTTGCTGGAAGACAAGCGCATCGAGGACCGGACCATTCCCAGTGGAATGCACTTCATTGATTTGCAGGTGAACTTCTCCGAACCGGATATTCCGAGCATCGTCCAGTACCGGATCAACGAGCAGCGCTGGCGCAACGTCAACCTGCAGGATCCCTCACTGCAATTTGCCGGGCATGGCAATTTCACGGTGGAGCTGCGGGCCATGCACCCGAATGGGAATGTATCCTCCTCCAAGCTGGTGCAATTCGGGATTGCCCCGCCGTGGTATCTGAATCCCATCTACCAGGGGATCATGGTGGTCGCCGCCCTCTTCCTTTTCTGGGGATTGTTTGCCCTCCGCTCGGCGCAATTGAAGCGGACCAACCTCTGGCTGCAGAGCGAGGTCAAGAAACAGACCCGGGAGCTGGAGGCCGCCACCGCCGCCCGGACCAACTTTCTCGCCGGCTTGTCCCATGACATCCGCAATCCCCTCAACGGGGTCCTCATGATTACCGAGACCCTGACCCGGAACCCGCCCGAATCAGGAGAGGATCCCCGCTTGAAGGACCTGACCGAATTCGGGGTTATTGTTGACCGGATGCTGGGTGAAATCCTCGATTTTTCCGCCATCGACCAGAAAAACATTCCGACGGCCTTCATCCCTGTTTCCATCCACGACCTTGTTGAGAGTTCGGTGAAGCAGAACCAGTTCAGTATCCAGCACGAGATGGTGAACCTGACCACCTCGATTTCGCCCGAGCTGGCGGACGTTGTCATCCGCACGGACCGGAACTGGATGATCAAGATCCTGAGCAATCTGCTGGTCAACGCCCTCCAGTATGCCGAATCCGACCGGGTGGAGATTGGCGCCACCTGCATCAATATCACCGAACACGAGGTCGACCTCGAACTCTATGTCGCTGACTGGGGGATCGGAATCGACGAGTCGGAGCGTGAATTCATATTCGAGCGTTTCTACCGTGGTGAAAGTGGCGTGGAAAGCGGGAAGCACGGGACCGGGCTGGGCTTGTCGATTTGTCAGGAGATTGCCCATGCCATGGGCGGGCACCTTCGTCTGGAGGATAATGAACCGTCCGGTTGCCGCTTTGTCCTCAAGGGGCGCTTTGATCGCGTCGAGGGGGCTACCGAGCTGGATAAGGAAGCCGTCCTTGCCCAGCTGAAAGGGAAAAAGATCCTCGTGGTGGATGACCTGGTTTACAATCGCCGCTCGGTGGTGGAGTTCTTCGAGACCATCGGCTGCTCCTGTGACGAGGCGGAGAACGGCCGTGAGGCCCTTGAACAGCTGGAGCAGAACGAGTATTACCTCGCCTTGCTGGATTGGGACCTGCCCGGCCTGACTGGTCCAGAAATCGCCCGGCGGCACCGGAAGAAGGATCCCGACGACGAGGTAATCCTGATTGCGGTCACAGCCTACACGGATGGGGAGAAAAAGCGCGAAAGCGAGGAAGCGGGCATGAACGGCTATATCAGCAAGCCGCTGACGGCGGCCCGTCTGGCTTACTGCCTGGCCAATATCCAGAATTACAAGCCGGAGCTGGCCAGTACCACCGACATGGTGGCCCCTGACGAGGTAATGGAGGAAATTTACAAACATATCGACGAATGTCTCCTCTACGGCGATCGCTACGAATGGGAAAATCTCCGCCGATGCGCCCATCGCTTGACTACCCTTGCCATGATCCGGAATAATCGCGCCATGCAACAGGTTTGTCGGGATTTACAGGTGTCCGCCCAGAATGAGGATATGGACGAGATACACGTGGGGCTGCTGGAACTGCAGAAATGGAGACGGTCATGAAAACCATCATCATTGAAGACCAGAAGCTGGGTATTGACCTGGTCAGCAACTGCCTGACCGAGAAATTTGAACTGGTGGCCACCTGCCAGACGATCAAGGACGGGTGGAAGGCCTTTGAGAAATATAATCCGGACGTCGCCATCCTTGACATCGAATTGCCGGATGGCAGTGGGCTCGACCTGGCCAACCGCATGCTCAAGGTGAACCCGAAGCTGCGGATACTCGGCGTCTCCGGGCGCACGGACGAATACACCCTTTACCGGGTTTTCATGACCGGCCTCTTTGGATTCGTGGACAAGAATACCGAGTCCATCGAGGAGCTGAAGAAGGCGGTCCAGCAACTGGGTGAGGGCAATTGCTACTACGCGGCCACGGTGCAGCAGAACATGCTCATCCAGAAAACGGACCCGATGGCCTTCTCGAAAATCCTCACCGAGCGGGAGCAGGAGCTCTTGCGTTACTTCGGGGCCGGTGCCTCGAACGAGAAGATTGCCGAAAGCCTGAACCTGCGCCCGGTCAGTGTGCAGAACCACAAGGCACGCATCATGCGCAAGCTGGGGCTGCATTCAACGGTGGAACTGATCCGTTACGCGATGCAGAAGGGCTTCGTCAACCAGACCGACTTCCAGAACATTGCCCGCGACGGGATGGAGTGAACCGGCAATTGTAGTTGAGCGTAACTACATCAGGGGAACCGCCGGTTCGCCGATGGCCCGGAGGAGGCGCACCTTGACTGGTTCAAGCCCGAGGTCCAGCCCGGGGAAGGGGCCGACGTCCTCATAGTTTTCGTGGAAGGCCTCATCATAGGGCGAGAGGGGTTCCTTTCCTTCGAGCAATTCATAGCAGGAGACATGTTCCAGCGGCCAGATGTCGAACAGGGGCAGGCTGGTAGAGACAAGGCCGATGAAACTGTTCACCTCACCGACGATGGGGGCAAAATCCCTTGGTGCCACCACCCAACTGTTATCCGGATGGATGGCCTGGTCGTAGTATTCCGCAAGATGCCTCGAAAAAGCGGCATCGCGGATAAAGACACCGCACTCCGTGTTCAGGTTGATGGAGCGGGGGTCAAAGTTGTGTGAGCCGATGAAACTGATCTTGCGGTCGAAGATCATCGTCTTGGCATGGACGCAGAACCGCGGACCCTCGATGTCGAGTTGCATGATCTCCGGATCTTCTTCCCAGTTTGGATCGAGTGAGGAGGCGGACTCATGGAGCAGCTTGTCATAGCGGGGGACCATGTCCCGGATGTCCCCGGGTACCGGCTTGGCAAGGTAGAGTTCGATGCCCAGGCTCTCCATCTGCGCCCGTCGCTGTTTGAGGGCGATGCTGCCGACATAGACATGGTCGGCAGATGAGAGGCTGTTGGTGGAAAGGCATACCCTGACCTCCGGCCGTTCCTTGCGAATCTTTCGCCAGCGCTTGTAGGTCCGGTCTTCAAAGACCGAGTAGGGCGTCTGGATAAGGACTTCCGACTCCGAATCGGCGATAAAAGTCCTCAGGCTGGCGAAGGGATTGAGGAACCCCGGGTTACGGAACTGGGTCACCTTTATGGGCTTGTCGGAGATGTATTCGATGTCGCCGACCACCCACTCCCTGAAGGTTGGCCGAACCGCCCTGAGGTCGTAGAGGTTAGCCAGAAGATCCACTTCATGGAATACCGGGTCCAGCGGGGCCTTGAGGGACTCCGGCAACCGGGCTATTCCCGCTTCAAGGGCTGCCTTGAGGTCCTTCATCCGGCTGGCCTCGAAGGACATCTCGTGGTTCCAGAACAGTTCGAAAAAGCGGCTTATATCGGTGCAGCTGGGGCCGTTCACAAGAACATCGCGGTCCCGAAAACTGAGGGTGGCGTCCCGGTCGAAGTAAGCGTCCTGGTAATTGCGTCCACCGAGGATGGCGGTGCTTCCATCAACGAGGAATACCTTATGATGCATCCTGTAGTTCATGGTGGCGAATCTCGTGAAGGTCCGCCGGGTGACGTCCCATTGGCGGTTGATGGCATTCACCGTAAAGGGCCGGAAGAGGCGGATCTCCAGGTTTTCATGGGCGGTGGCGATGGCGGCATATTCTTCAGCCGGGAGCTCGGGATTGATAAACTGGTCGATGAGTAACCGCACCTTGACCCCGCGCCGGGCCGCTTCCAGCAGTTCCCGGTAGACCCATTGGCCGCTGCGGTCATAGACCCAGATGAAGGTCTGGATGTCGATCGACTCCCTGGCTGAGCGGATCAGGTGGATTCGTGCCAGCAGGGCATCATCACCCCCCTCGAGGAGGATGACCTTGTGCTGCCCGGGTTGCTCGATAGCTGAATCGAGAATCCTCGAAGATTGTGGACTTGAACCGCTCAGCTGGTTGTCTCTCTGGATTTCCGGCGCGGGGCCGGGATCCGGAGGTGGAGCCATGTCAGCCGGGGAACGGCAACCCCCGAGGGCGGCCAAAAGGAGGGTAAGGAGGGATAGAGAGGCCCAGTGAAGGGGACCATATGGATGCGTTCGCTTCATGCTCGTGCCGGGGAGAGTGGTGCGATGCTATAGCGTCGACCAGCTTTCCGGCAATCCCAAACCCTAGCCCAGAATGGCCGGGAGCAGGTTGGCCACGACAATCATGATGACCAAGGCCACCGGATAGGCGGAGACGTAGCTGACAACCGGAATCTGGGAGTCCGTCCGGGTGGTGATGGCTCCGAGGGCGGGGGTCGAGGTCATGCCGCCACAAATGCCACCCAGGGCCTGCAGGGGATTGAGGTGAAAGACAACGCGGGCCACCGGCCAGCTGAGGATGAGGGGCAGTGCGGTCACGGCGATCCCCAGCCCGAAGATGGGGGCTCCGTACTGTTGGACGGTTTCAACAAAGGAGACACCGCCCTTGACGCCGGCGCTGGCGAGAAAGAAGACCAGGCCCAATTCCTGCAGCAGCATGCGGGTTGGGCGGGGAATGTGGCCGACAATCCGGCCGACCCTGCCGAAGTGGCCCAACAGAAGGGCCACCAGCAGGGGCCCCCCGGCAAGACCCAGTGTCACCGGGGTGCTCTTGGGAAGGCCAAGCGGTATCAACCCGACAACGATCCCGAGGGTCAGCCCGGCGGAAAGCGAGAGCAGGTCGGTGGCATCAATGGCGCTGCTGCGATGCCCCACCGCGGTGGCGAAGGCCTTCAGGTTGTCGGCATTGCCAACGGCGGTAACCTGGTCATTCCGTTCAATGACCGTAGAGGAATTGGGGACAAATGTCAGGCCAAGGCGGGTTACCCGGGTAATGACAATGCCATAGTTCTTCAATGGGGCAATGTCCTGTAGTGACCGGCCGCTGACTTCCCTTGAGGTCACGAGTAAAAGTTGCCGTTCGCTTTCCACATCCTTGATCAGCTTGCGCTCGCTGCGCTTGCCAAGGAAGTCCACGGCAATGGCCATTTCATTGCTGCGGCCGACAAGCAGGAGGAGTTGGCCCGGTTCGAAGACATCATCGTAGTGCAGGGGAGCCAGCCGGTCATCGCGGTAGATGCGTGAAATCTGGCAGGCATTGAAATTGGCCAGCCCGGAATCGGCGATCTTCTTGCCGCTCAGGTTGGGATTGGTGACCTCCACCAGAACGGTTTCAACACGCTCCTCGGTGTCCCGTGGGTCCTTGTTTTCAGCAGCAATCTTTTCAAAGTCATACTTGAGGAAGCGGGGCATCAGCTGGACGAAAAGAACGACCCCGATAACCCCGAATGGGTAGGCGATGCCGTATCCGATACTTATGCCTTCGGCACCCCTTGTTGCCAGGCCGTCGGTTGCCGCAGCGAGGGCAGGGGTACTGGTGAGGGCCCCGGCAAAGATGCCTGTTGCCAGGTCCGTCGGCAGGCCAAGCAGGCTGGCCCCGGCCCAGGTAATCAAGCCACCGAGTGTGACGGTCACCAGGGCCAGCTTGGCGAGCGTTGCCCCTTCGCGGGCCAGCGCGGCAAAAAACCGCCCACCGGCGCCAATCCCGACACAGTAGACAAAAAGAACCAGACCCAGGGTTCCGGTTTGATCCGGGATGGTATAGCCAAGATGACCGGCCAGCAATGCACTGAAGAGCACGCCGGAGCTGCCCAGGCTGACACCCTTGATCGTGATGTTTCCCAGCAGCAGACCCGTGGCAATGATGGCAAACAGGGCAATCAGGGGCTGATCCGCCAGTAACTGGTCTATGGCATCCATTTTCGAGGAGATTGGTGATAGCGGGAGACATCCCGGGCAGGCAAATCAATTATGGGCTAAGCCTTCCTTCGAAGGGAGGCCAGTGAATGTTCTGAATCACGGACAGGGGCCTGATATTGTCCCGGATACCGGGCAGGCTGCTCTCCATAATCCTTGCGCCTTTGGCCGGGATGCCTTAGCATGCTGTTGGAGAATTCCAGCATGCGTAAGTATTATTTCATCCTGTTGATCCTCCTCTTCTGGTTTAGCCTTGGCGGCGTACCAAAACCCGACTTCCATGGGGAGGCCTTCAAGGCAGAGCGTGAGGATATGGTTACACGACAGATTGAGGGCAGGGGAGTCCGGGACCGGGCGGTTCTTGGGGCCATGCGGGCCATACCGCGACACCTCCTGGTCCCCCGACATCTTGAAAGAAGCGCCTATGCGGACCGCCCGCTGCCCATCGGCCATGGACAGACAATATCCCAACCCTACATCGTTGCCCGGATGACTGAGTTGCTTGAACTCAAGCCGGGGGATGTTGTCTTGGAAGTGGGAACCGGTTCGGGTTACCAGGCAGCGGTGCTGGCAATGATTGTCCGGAAAGTGGTCAGTATCGAAATCATCGCTGCTCTTTCCCGCAGTGCCCGGGAAGACCTTGCCGATCTGGGATTCGGGAACATTACCATCCACCACAAGGACGGGTATTTCGGGCATGAGTCCGACGGACCCTACGATGCCATCATCGTGACAGCGGCGGCGAAGCATATCCCTCCTCCATTGCTGGCCCAGCTCAAGCCGGGCGGCCGCATGGTCATTCCTGTGGGGGCGACCGGCTGGACGCAAAACCTGATTCTGGTCGAGAAGGACCGTGATGGTGTTGTCACTACAAGAAACATGCTCCCCGTTCGCTTTGTCCCCTTGACAAGGGAAAAACGATGAAAGGCGAGGGAGCTCCCCGTCTTGCTGATTACCTGCTTGTCGGCGTTGCCTCGGCGGCGGTCCTATCCTTCGAAATCATCCTGCTGCGGGTATTCAGTTTCAGCCAGTGGCATCATTTTGCCTCACTGGCGGTAGCGCTGGCCCTGCTTGGCTTCGGGGTGGCCGGTACGCTGCTGACTTTGCTCGGCCAAAAAGCGGTTCAATGGGGCGACCGGCTCTTTATCTCGGGACTCCTGCTGGGGGCGGGAGGAATGGTGGCGGCCAGCCAGTTGCCCCGATGGATTCTTGTGCGCCCCTTGTTTGCCCTTTGGGATGTTGGGGAATTGCTCAAGCTTCTGCTGCTCGATTTCATCGCCTTTGTGCCGTTCCTCGGGCTGGCGGTATCCATCGGCCAGGTTTTTGTCCGCTGGCCCAAAGCCACTTCCCGTCTTTATGGCGTTAACCTGCTGGGCTCCGGCCTGGGCTGCCTTCTCCCGGTAATCCTGTTGGCGACCTTTTATCTGGAAGTGGCGCTACTGCTGGTCCCGGTGTTCCTTTTAATGGGAATCGCCGTGTTTGGTCTGGCCGGGGCGCGGGCGCCCCGCTTGGGCCTCGTAGGCCTTGGTGGCTGCCTTCTGCTCGTCCTGGTATTGGTTGCAGGCGTTGCCCCGCTTCGGCTTTCCGATTTCAAGCAGTTGGCCTATTTGATGGACTTGCCTGATGCCCGGATTGTCTCCCGGCTCGCCGGGATTGAAGCCGACGTGACGGTCGTACGTTCCGACAGCATCCGCATCGGGCGCGGCTTGAGCGTGCAGTGGCCGCATCCGTTGCCTCCGGTTGATGCGGTGGTGCTGGAAGCCGACACGGTTATTCCCCTGTGGCGGCCGGGTGAGGCGGCGCGGCATGCAGACTACACGCGGTCCACCCTGATGGCTTTGCCGTTTCTTCTTCGTCCCTCCGGACCCTTGGCCGTCCTTGGGGCCAGCGACTGGATATTTCCTCCGGGTGACCTGGATCGGGAGTCTGTCCTGGTGGAGAACAACGGAACGCTCCTGAAGCTTTACAAGGAACGGGCCATGTATCCCCTTGCACAATTGGTACAAACGGACCCGCGGCGGTATGTGGAAAAGACCGGCAACACCTTCAGTCTCATTCTGCTGGCCGGTGCCTCGATGGGAGGGGAGGCGGTGGATGTTGATTACCTGCTTACAGTGGAAGGGCTTGAAGCCTGCTATTCCGCCTTGGGGGATGACGGTGTCATGGTAATACCGCTACATTTATCCAATCCGCCAAGGAACGCCATCCGCTTGCTGGAGCTGCTCCGGACTGTGCTCCTGCGCCTTGGGCATGAAAATCCCCTTGCCAGCATGGCGATGATCCGGTCCATGGAAGACGCCTTGATCCTGGTATTCCGGGAGACATTGACCCCGCCGGAATTAGAGGAAATCCGCGACTTCTGTCAGCAGGGGTCGTATGACACCTCCATCCTGCCGGGCCTGTCAGTCGGCGAGACAAACCGGTTTCACATCCTTGAACAGCCCGTCTATCATGCGGCGGCGATGGCCCTCCTTTCCGGGGAGGGCAGCCTGCCGGTGGAAGCGGACTGGTACAGCCGGGATGTGCCTACCGATGACAGGCCCCATTTCTGGAAAACGATGCGCTGGTCGAAATTGCCCGACCTGCTAAATGCCTTGGGGCGCAACGGGCTGATCTGGCTGGATTGGTCCATTCTCGTTTCGGTGGTGAAGTTCATTGTGGCGGCGGTTCTTGCGGGCCTGTTGATCCTGCTTCCGCTGGGCCGGCTTCCCTGCAGGCAGGCTACCTTCGGACCCATGGCCATTGTGACCTACTTCGCCGCGCTTGGCATGGGATTCCTGTCCCTGGAAATGGTCGCCTTTCAGCGCAGCATGCTCTTCGCCGGACATCCGGTGATCGCGGCCGCACTGGTCTTTTTTGTCTTTCTTGCCGGTGCGGGCTGGGGGAGTTTTTCAACGCCCCGCTCTTCCGGGACCGCAGCGGTAGCGAGGGTGTTTCTCCCCATTATGGGGTGTGTATTCTGGGGGTGGGCAATCCTTGAGTGGGTGGCGCCGCCCATGCTGAAGATATCGGGTGCTGGCTGCCTGGGTCTCGTTGCTGTCGCTCTTGGACCCATGGCCTATACCTTGGGCAGGGCCTTTCCCTGGGGATTGAGGCAGCTGAGGGATTCCCGGCCCCATATTGCCTGGGCATGGGGCATTAATGGATTTGCCTCGGTGGTTGCCGCCCCGCTGGCTGTCCTGATGGCGGTGCACCTTGGTCAGGGAGTTGTCTGGGGCATGGGAATCGGTTGCTACCTCGTTGCCGGTTGGATTGCCCTGAAAAAGACATAAAAAATCCGGCAGGGGAAGGCCACCTGCCGGATGAAATTGTCAGGTTGAAAGACAGATCAATCCTTGGCCTTCTTGGCCTGGTCGAGCCCGCTGGCCAGCATCCGTGCCCAGCTGCCGAAAGCGTCCCGGGCATCCATGATGTTCGTGTGCTGCGTCCGGGGGACGCCGAAACCGAAGGAATCGCCAATATCCCGCTTGTGATCGACGGCGCGGACGAGGATTTGCTTGGTCACGGAATCGTAAAGCTCGATGACCAACGTCGCATCGGCGGCACTCTCGGTATAGACCCGGTTCCACATGGAATTCATCCGGTTCGGGTCGGGTGCCTTGACATCAAGGTTGACGATGGCCGGGCGAACCAGCAGGACATCATCATCCGGCTCCTCAGCCGTAGCATAGCCTTTCTTTTTCAAAACCTTGGAGAATTCATCGAGGAAAATTTCCTTTCCTCCCTTGATCATCCGTTCCATGTCGCGATTGCTGATGCGATTGGCGCCGCGACCGGAATTCTGGTTGGATTGCCAGTCCTTGCGGAAGGCGATTTCCGGTTCCAATATGATGACCCGGTTGTAGCCGGAGAGGTCGGCTTCAGGGAGAACGTAAAGCAAGTCAGCCTTGCTCTTCTTGACCTGTTCCAGACCATCGAAGGTCGTCTCCGGGTGATCTTTCTTGGCGAAGGCTGCGGAAGAGAGGAGCAGGCCCATGAGGGTCGTTACAGTTAGGAGTTTGATGATGTTCTTCATGAGGATTCTTGTTTAACGGTTAAACTTCACAATTAGTTGGAAGGCGGGGAAGAGTCAAGATGAGGCGGGGAAATTCCCGCCATGGCCCTTTTCATTCTCAAACATGTAGAGGGCATCGGGCGGGAGAAGTTCCATCAAAGTTGGAGGATTCATCAGCATGGCTGCGGTCGACCAGGCATCGGCCAGGGCAGCGGAGGCAAGGCTGACCCAGACCCTTTTGAAGGCGTATTCGGGAGCTGAGCCATCGGGAGCGAGGATGTGGCTGC
Organism: Puniceicoccaceae bacterium; assembly: GCA_040830445.1. GTDB lineage: Bacteria > Verrucomicrobiota > Verrucomicrobiia > Opitutales > Oceanipulchritudinaceae > Oceanipulchritudo. The sequence goes on along the minus strand of JBFOLZ010000055.1, from coordinate 68,268 downwards.
CTTGGATGCCGAGCCCGGAAGCGCTGAGTGCGGCATTTTTCAATGGGAAGGAGAGGCTTCCCCTGTCCCCTGTGAGGGAGACTTGCCATGCCCGGGGGCCCATGGCCAACTGTGTACTGGCTCCAGCAGCAAGAAGGGCGGACTCAATGCCCCAATCGAGCAGGAGGCCCTTCATCTGGTCGAGGGCAAACCCCTTCCCGATGCCGCCGAGGTCAATTTCCCGTCCTTCGGCCATGCAATGGACGCAGGGCTTCTCCGGATCGAGCATGAGGCTCCCATGGAGCTCCGGGGCCGGCCCTTCACCTGCTCCCTTGGCATACTCGATGGAGCGCCCAAGCGTGACGTCGAAAAGGCCTCCGGTGGCCGAGGTGGCTTCCATTGCCAATCGCAGACAGTCATAGCAAGGCTCACTGAGGAAGAGCGATTCACCGGCAGCAAGATGGTTGATCTGCCAGACATCGCTGCCTTCGCGATAGCGGCTGAGCTTGTCTTCAAGGTAATCGAGGTGCTCAAAACACTCTCTTGCCACTCCGGCAGCCTGCTTTTCCGACTCCCCGGATATTCTCAGGGTGAAGGTTGTATTCATAGCCTCGTGACTGAAGACGGGTTCGGAACTCATTCCTCAGGGGCCTCCATCCACTGCTTCCAGAGGTCATTGCGGATGTGGACCATAATGGGGGTGTCCTGCCGCAATCCGCGGGGCAGGGCGGTGTGTGTGTCGTCCAGCAGGTCAGCCACTGTCTCGAAATGCCCCGGCAGGATGATTGCCAACGGCTGGTCCTTGAGGAACTCGCCAGCTTGAGGCCAGTACCCGATGGAGCTGAATTTCCGCAAGTACCAGGGCAGTGGCCAATAGGCATTGCCGATAACGGCAATGGGCTCCACGGACTGGGGCTGGATAGTTGCATCCAGGGTGATCAGCCAGTCACCCAGCCGGGCGGCATCCCGGGTTGTTGGAACATAGGCGTATGGATTTCGTGTATTCTGGGCAAAACGACCGTTGGCCTGAAGGGTCTGGTGCAATTGCAGTGCGGCGACCAGGGCCAACCCGCCGATGCCGGCATAGCGGAAAGACTTTCGCATCTTGGAAAGATCCGCCATGAGGCAGCCTGCCAGGAGGCAGGCATGAGTCCAGGGGACAACCATCAGCCAGGGTGTCTTGTAACTGATAAGACTGTAGATGATGAAGTGGACCGCTGTTGAAACGCCGAGAAAGATGACGATACTCCTCCGCTCCGGATTGCCTTGTCTTCTGCCATGAAGGAAAACGGCCGCCAAGGCCATGAGGCCGATGAGACCCTCCCACCATAGGACGCCGGCCTGGATCTTTGGCCAAAGCAAGAGTTGGGCATAGTAAGTGAACGGCTTCTCATGGCCAGCTACCGTTTCATAGACGAGGAAAGTCTTGATGGAATGCAGAGCGCCGCCGGGATTCCTGAAAAAGTCGGTATAGAGAAGCAGCGATGTCAGGATGATACCTGCCAGCAGCCAGCCGATGGTGGGTACCCGTTCCCGAAGACGACTTTGCCACGCGGGGCCCCAGTACGCCATGGCGGCCGGGACAAAGGCTATACCCCAAGCCAGCAACGTGATGACAAAGGTCTCCTTGGCGGTCCACATGAGCCCGATGCCAAGTCCGGCAAGGAAGGCTGATTGCCGACCGGGCTGTTTCACGTGGTGTAAGAGCGCAGCCATGGCCAGCAGGGCGGCGAGAGCGAGGAGCATCTCGTGGATGAACATGCGGCTGTAATAAGCCAGCAGGGGCGAGCTGGCGAGAAGGAGAGCGCCAGCCAGGGCACCCGTGTGACCCGTCCAGCGAACTAGGAGGAGAGGAGTCAGCACGAGGAGGGAACCCGCAAGGGCGGGAACAATACGGATGGTTGCTTCGGTGAGATCCCTCCATCCGGTCTCTCCCCGCAGGCGGGCGACCGGGACGGCTGCGGCTGTCAGGAGGGGACCGTGAAAGTGGGTTGGGTCAAAGGTGTAAGCGCTTTCTTCCAGCCGTTGCGCGAGAATGCGGGCCCCGGTTGCCTCGTCGGCGTGGATGGGCCGCTCCGGGAGGTCGGTGAACCGCGTAAAAACGGCCATTGCGGCAATCACGGCCCAGGCGAAGACAATGAGGAGGCGCTGGTGCATGTTCGCTAGAAGTAAGAGATAATTCCGCTGCTGCTGCAATGCTCCTTTACCGTTGATTCAGTGATATCGGCTGCACTAGTATGACCACTGGTTGTGGAAGACCCCGAGCAACAGTTGGTTCTTGTGACACCGGTCTGGAATGATTCGGCCCGGTTGGCCGTATTCGGTCCAGAGCTCGCCGCCATGCTGGCGGGACAATCCCTTCCGGTCCGGTGGATGGTTGTCGATGATGGCTCTTCCGAGGCCGAGGTGGCAGCCCTTGAGGAGTTGGTGGAAGCCTTCCGGGAAGTCTACCCGGCAGTGGGACTGATGCACCATGCGGTCCGCAGTCGCAAGGGAGGGGCCATCCGCAATGCCTGGGATACCTGTCCGGAGGCGGCATGGCTGGCCTTTATTGATGCGGACGGGGCTATTTCCGCCCATGACTTGAAACGCTTGATCGAAAAAGCTGTCGCCAGCAGCGAGGCGACCATCGTCGCCATTCGCCGGGATTCCCCGGAGACGCCGGTGACACGGCCGTTTTTCCGGAGCCTCTCCTTTCAGGTCTTCACCAGGCTGACACGCTCCCTTCTGGGGGTGCCCTTTGCCGACTCGCAGTGCGGGGCCAAGGTGATTCCGGCACCTGCTTATCATAATGTGCGTCCCCAGTTGAAGGAGACCGGCTTTGCCTTTGATGCGGAACTCCTGCTGGCCCTTAGGGAAACTGGGTGCCCGATTGTCGAGGTGCCGGTCACCTGGACGGAAAAGGCGAATGGCCGGGTCCATCCCCTGCGGGATGCCTGGAGGATGCTGGCCGCCCTGCTGAAGATACGGCGGCGGTCACGGGCAGGTTATTACAATCCATAAAAAAGCCCCGATGGGCATCGGGGCTTTGTCATGAAAAATTGGTGACAGATTATTGGGGGATGCCGAAAACTTCCACCTCGATGTAGTGATTCATGTCGTTGGAAGTATTGCCATCGCTGTAAAGGCGGACGTACTGGCCGGCAGCGCCATTACCGTTGATCAGTTTGCCGAAGCGCGACTCGACATAGGGATTGTCGGATCCCTTTCCAAGGCCGGCGGAGTTGTCGTAATCGTTGTTGAAGAGGGTGGTCACGCCACTCTGGAATTCCGGATCATCGGAAACCTGGACAATGACATCGTGATAAGCGCGCTTCTGCGAATGGAAGTGCCAGACCCAGACGGCGGAGATAGCCGCACTTTGGCCAAGATCAACCTGGACCCACTGGAGCCCGTCCATGAACTCGGTGAAGTAACCCTCGCCGGCCTCCTTGTCCCCGTCGGTCAGGTAGAAGAGCTCACCAATAATCGGGAAGTCATCACTGCCGGTCACTTCCTTGCCGGCGGAGAGAAGAACAGTTCCCTCCGGGACCACCAAGGTAGGGGCGGTTGTCGGGGCCTGGACCAGATTCGGGACCTTGATCGGCGCGGGCGTTCCTTCAATCAATTCCGGCGGGATTTCCGTGGTCAGGGCAAAGCCGCCGGCCGGGGCTGCCGCGTCGGTGGCAACGGATTCCGACTCGCTGTCGGATGAGCCGCCGCAACCGGCAATTAAGAGTGCGCCTGTGGCACTGAATAGGGTGAAGCATTTCATTTTCATACGGATAGATGATCAGGTGTTAAGTTGACGGGAGCACCATCGAGGGCGGATGGGTTTACCCAGTAAATGGGGGCCTCGCTTTCAAAGGCGTGGCGGGCGTCACAGTTCAGCGTTTCCTCGCCACGGATAGCCGCGAAGAAGTTCTCCAGGTGCGGCTGGTGCGGCGGCTTATTGAGCTCGCCGGGAAGGGCAAAGGCTTCCGGCGCAGCCGATTCGTAGGAGGCGATGGCGTCGGAATCCCCGGAGGCGGCCGGTGCGGAGGCCGCCACTTTCTTGAGGTAGCCTTTTTCGACAAGCGGTTCCCAGCTCATCTTGGAACCGGATTCGCGGTAGATGTTGGTGTAGGCCGCCCGTTCGGAAATGTTGATGGTTCCCTCGGTGCCCATGAAACTTTCATAATAGCCGCCGCCGGCACTGGTGGTCGTCAGCACTTGGTAGAATGCACGACAGCCGCCTTGGGGCGTATCATAATCGAAAATGGCCATGACGTTGTCAAAGTGCTCCCGCTGGGTGAAGAAGTCATTGCCCCCGGAGGCGTAGACGCGTTTTGGCACCGTACCGAGGTACCAGTTGAAAATGTCGATCTGGTGGGCGCCAAGGTCGGAGATGGGGCCACCGGAAAGGTCACGGTAGGTCCGCCAGTTCATGAACTGGTGCATGTCCTTGAAGCCGTACTTTTTCAGGACCGCCGGATCAATGGCCAGGCTCTCCTTGTAGGCAATGTCCTGGGAGGAAGAGACCGCACGGTTCCATTGGCCATTCACATTGACAATCTGCCCACAGATCTGGTGCCGCTTGAGAAGCTGCTCCAGCGTGTAACGGTAGCGCGGATTACTGCGCCGCTGGTGGCCGATCTGGCAGAGCTTGCCGGTCCGCTCGGCGGCAAGGACCATGGCTCGGGCGTCGTCGATGGTGTTGGACATCATCTTCTCGCAATAGACGTTCAGGCCCGCCTCGAGGCACATGACGGTGTGCCGGGAGTGCCAGAAGTCGGGGGTGGCGACGATGACCGCGTCCAGATCCTTTTCCTTGTTCAGCATCTCCTCGGCATCGACATAGCCGTTGGGAAGATGCCCCTGGAGGGCGCGGACCTTGCCCATGCCACCTTTGCGATTGTAGTCCCAGATGTCACAGACCGCCTGGAAATGGAGGCCCGGGATATTGGACATGGCTTCAAAAAGGACCCGGCCCTGCTTGCCGAAGCCAATGATTGCTACCTTGAGCGTATCCGATGGGCTTGTGCCGGCAGCCTTGAGGATGGACGGGGCGCCGAGGACAAGCCCGGCCCCAAGGGAACGGGTGAGAAAGGATCGTCGGGAAATATTGGAAGGGGAGGGATTCATCGGGATGAATGGGTTACCACTTTTTCAATATAGCGAACCGGTTGTGATTCGCAAGGCTCAGCGCCATGACAATCAGGATCACATGGGCTGCCAACCAGGCCACTCCGGCATCCTGCTTGAGCAGGATTAGGCCGAAGGTCAGGCTGGTGTATACCAGACCCATCACGAAGAGGGAGACGCGCGTGGCGATACCCAGGAGAAGGGTCAGGCCAAGCAGGAGCAGGGCAGGGCCGAGGAGGAGGTCATAGAGGCCGAGGAACCAACCAGGAATAAGGGGCTCGGCGGCGAACTTGTCATAGAGGGCCTTGGGGACACCGCTGTAGTGGCTGATACCGTAGACCTTGGAGCTGGCGGATTCGGTCAGTCCGTAGGTGTTGGCGGCACCGTCGATGGTCACCGCTGTCTCGCTGGATCGGGTTCCGGCGAACTTCTCGATACCGGTTTGCAGGGACCGGAGAGCGAGCCAGAGGCGGGCCAGGAGCATGGCCAGGGTACGGCCGAGGTCATTGTTGTTAGGGCTTTCTGTTTCCATTCGTCGGGTGGGGATTAATGATTCGTGATATCCTTCAGGAAGGTGAATGGGTTTTATTCAAATTCCGTCTGAAGTGTCAAATTATATTTAGACTGCTGTGGGGGAGAAGTGTTGTTGAGGGAAGTGCTAGATAGCCTAATTAATTTTTTTAAATAATAATAAAGAAGAACTTACGAATTAATTATTCTGCCTTATAAACGGATTGCGCAAATGAATTATCCAATGTTTCTAAGAATTATCTTGTCATAATACGTCAACTTGTTGTGATCCACCAGGTCAGTATGGCAGCACCTCCGAGACAACTCCCCGAAGCCTCCCGATGGGAGCGTGAGCGCTTTTTCGCGAACCTCCGCCCGGGACAGCTGCTGGTCGATCTTTTCCAGGCGATTCCCGGTGCCTACTTGTTTATCAAGGACCGGGGAAGCCGCTTCATGGGTGGGAGCCAGAGCTTTGCCAAGACGCTGGGGGAAGAAAGCATGGAGGTCTTGATTGGGCGGACCGACTATGACTACAGCCCGGATTTCCTGGCCGACGCCTTCCTTGCTGACGACCGGATGGTCATGGAGACCGGCGAGCCGATCCTGAACCGGATCGAACTCGTTCCCACGGCTGACGGATCGCTGGACTGGTTGTCGACGACCAAAGTTCCCCTCTATGGCCGGGAAGGGGACATAGCCGGACTGGCCGGCGTGACGCGGCGTATCCGGGACAGCGATACGGTTTATGCGGATCATCCGGAAATGCATCACATTGTTGACTTTGTCCGGGCCCACTACCGTGAGAAGCTGTCTGTCGCCGACATGGCCCGGGTGGGAGGCATCTCGGTGAGTTCCCAGGAGCGCCTGTTCAGGAAGACCTTCGGGCTGACCCCGTCCATGTACCTGCGCAAGACCCGTCTCAACGCGGCTTGCAAGCGCTTGCGCGACAGCGAGGACAGCCTTGCGGACATCGCGGTGCAGTGCGGTTTCAACGATCAGAACAGCATGACCCGGGCCTTCCGCCTTGAGTTGAAAATCACCCCTCTGCGCTACCGGCGCCGATTCAGCGAAGGCAACGGTGAGCGCAGCCGCAACCGCCGCAAGGCAGGATAACTTTATTTCACGAAAGCAACCCTTCACTCACCTCAAACAAAGGAAACATGAAACACGACAGGAATGATAAAGTCATCTTCTGGGGCTCCTTTATTGCCCTGATCACTACCTCCATGGCCTTCATCATCCGGGCAATCCTCATCAACAGCGGGATCTGGCCAGAGCAATTCGGTCTGGACAAGGTGCAGAGCGGTGTCCTCTTCGGCGCCGGCATCTGGCCCTTTGCCATCAGCATCATTCTTTTCAGCCTTGTCATCGACCGGGTTGGCTACCGGTTTGCGATGTTCTTCAGCTTTGGCTGCTATGCCGTGTTCGGGGTGCTGGCGATGCTGGCCTACGGGACGGTCAACGGAGTGGTCGACGATCTGGCCGCAGCACAGGCGACGGCCTGGAACTATCTCTACTGGGGCTCGGTCATCCTTGGTCTCGGGAATGGGACGGTTGAAGCCTTCATCAATCCTGTCGTGGCGACCCTCTTCAAGGACGAGAAGGCGAAGTGGCTCAACATTCTTCATGCGGGGTGGCCGGGAGGACTGGTCCTTGGTGGAGTCCTGACAATTGCCCTTGGCGGGGCCGTGGCCAGTGACTGGCGGATTGTCATTGGACTGATGTTCCTCCCTGCGGTGGTCTACCTGGTCATGCTGGCCAAAGCCCGGTTCCCGGTCAATGAACGCGTGGCTGCCGGTGCCAGTTACCGTGAGATGCTGGCTGAGTTTGGGACCATAGGAGCCTTCATTGCCTTCTACCTGATTTTCGCCCAGCTGGGTAGTGTCTTCGGCTGGTCGGCTTACGTCACCTTGGGACTGATCATCATCACAGTCGCCCTTTACGCCTTCTACAGTCGGCATCTCGGCAATCCTCTGCTCCTGCTGTTGGTCATCATCATGATGCCTCTGGCCACAACAGAGCTGGGGACCGACGGCTGGATCTCCGGCCTGATGGAGAAGCCGATGGCGGCCTCCGGTTGGGATCCCGCCTGGGTGCTGGTTTACACCTCTGCCATCATGATGGTCCTGCGTTTCAATGCCGGTCCGGTGATCCATAAGTTTGGCCCGCTGGGCTTGCTGGCGATTTGCTCCGGCCTGGCAATTGTCGGGCTCTATCTCCTTTCCTTTGCCTCCGGGTTGGTCTTCATTTTTGTTGCCGCGACGATTTACGGCGTGGCCAAGACCTACTTCTGGCCGACGATGCTCGGCGTGGTCTCCGAACAGACTCCGAAGGGAGGGGCCCTGACCCTGAATGCCATCGCCGGAATCGGGATGCTAACGGTCGGGATCCTCGGCGGCCCCTTTATTGGCTTCCTGCAGGAAAGCTCGGTGACGGGTGCCCTTGAAGAGGAGATGCCGGCAGTGCATGCACAGATCATCCAGGAAAACGACTACCTGCTGGGCCACTACACGGCCGTCAACACAGAGGCCCTGGGCCTGCTTCCGGAGGAGGCAAAAGCGGCCGCGACAGAGGTCATCGAGCGGGAAACGCAAGGGGCCCTGGCCAGGATGGCCACTTTCCCGGCCTTCATGCTGATCTGCTACATCGGCCTGATCCTGTATTTCAAAAGTAAAGGGGGGTACAAGCCGAAGGTCATCGGTGAGGAAGCCCACTGATTTAACCACAAGAGGAGAATCCATTCATGTCATCACCCAGTCCATTAAGAGTCGGACTTGTCGGCGGAGGGGGAGGCGCCTTTTTCGCCCATCCCCACCAGAAGGCGGTTCATTTCGACGGAACACGGCGCATTGCGGCTGCCGCTTTGCGCAGTAATCCCGAGGCGTCCATTGCCGACGCAGCGGATTGGCCGTATCCAATCCATGGATACGGAACCTACGACGAGATGATCAGTGCCCAGGCGGACCTTCCGCCGGAGGAGCGGCTGGACTACATCGTCATCGTGACGCCCAATCACGCCCACTTTGATCCGGCCATGAAGGCGGTCCAGGCGGGCATTCCGGTGTTCTGTGAAAAGCCCCTCACGCTGACTCTCGAGGAGTCGGACCAGCTGGTGGAGGCCGTGAGGGAAAAGGGGGTTCCGTTCGGGGTGGCCCATACCTACCTCGGTCACTGGAGCACGCTCCTGAGCCGGCACATTGTGCAGAGCGGCCTGATTGGCGAAGTCCGCTGGGTGGACTCGAGCTACATCCAGGGCTGGCTGGCCGGCAAGACCGAGGAAGCCGGCGTGCAGCAGGCGGAATGGCGCACCGATCCCAAGCGGACCGGCGCTTCCAATTGCGGTGGCGACATCGGCACCCATGCCCTGATGCAATTGCGATTTGTCACCGGGCTGGAAGTGACCCGGCTCTCGGCGCGGCTGGAAGTGTTTGTCGAGGGGCGTTCCCTTGATGATCACTTCACGACCTACTGTGAACTCGACAACGGTGGCAAGGCCCTGGTCCGGGCCTCCCAGATTGCCATCGGGCACAAGAACGACCTGGCTATCGAGGTGAATGGCTCCAAGGGTTCTCTGGTCTGGCGGCAGGAGGAACCGGAGGCGGTCAAGGTCATGTTGCCCGGTCAGCCGGACCGGATCTACTGGCGTGGTGAAGTGGCCGCCAATGATGGATTCCTTGGCGACTTGCCGGAAGCCCTGATGGATGCGCCAACCCTGCCTTCCGGACACGGGGAGGCCTTCCATGATGCCCTGGCCCGGCTTCACCGTGAGTTTGAAGTGGACGTGCGCGCCTACAAGGCAGGGGAATCCTTTGCCTGCGACGGGTCTCGCTACGCTAATGTTGAAGATGGCCGCAACGGCATCGCCTTCATCCAGGCGGCGGTTGATTCAAGCGCCAGCGATGGGGCATGGAAAGCAATCCCCTAGGGAGGACAGACGTCATAAAAACAGGTTGGAACAGATTCGATTTTGTTTGCCGGGCAGCCATGGCTGGATTCGGCCTTTGGCTGGTGGCTTCCCCTCTCGCAACGGCGGATGAGCCGCCGCAACCGGGGGCGATGATCGAGCCTGTCTACAATACGATCGACGAGGCCATTGCCCGGGGAGATCTGGACGACGTCCAGCGGCACATCCTCGCCTGGCCGACTTCAGTCAACAAGGGAAAGCATCCCAAGCTGACCCCTTTGCACCAGGCCATCCTGCGGAAGCAGGCCCCGATTGCGCTTCTCCTGATCGAATCGGGAGCCGATGTGAACCAGGCCGATGGCAACCAGCGAACCCCCCTTCACTTAACCGTGGAACGAAACCTTCCTGAAGTGGCCCGTTCCCTTCTGGAGAACGGGGCCGATCCCGACCGCTGGGACAACATTGGCTGGGCACCCATGCACCACGCAGCAGCCAAGGATCGCCTGCAAATCGTGGAAATCCTCCTCGCCGGTGGAGCCAATCCGATGCGCCTGACCGAGCGGGGTGGGACGCCCCTCCACGAGGCGGCGGCCAGTGGTGGCGGGGCAATGGTGAAGCTGCTGCTGGCCCATGGGGTGGATCCATCGGTGGTCGCATCCGACGGGGGGACTGCCCTCGAGGTGGCTAGGGAATTCAGTAATGAAGAAGCCATTACAATTTTGGAAAATCTGAATTAATCTTAACAGCAAACTATCCAGTATCGAAAGGAACTAAACATGTCGCGAACCGTAACACTCTTCACCGGCCAATGGGCCGATCTATCACTGGCCGAGCTGGCCCCTCTCGTCAAGGAGATGGGCTACGACGGCGTTGAACTTGCCTGCTGGGGGGACCACTTCGACGTGGGTAAGGCCCTCAATGAACCCGACTACATCAAGGAAAAGTGGGATCTCCTGGAAAAGAGCGGGCTGACCTGCCTGTCCATCAGCTCACACCTCGTGGGGCAGGCTATCTGCGACAACATCGACGAGCGCCACCAGGGGATCCTTCCCAGCGAGGTCTGGGGCGACGGGGATCCCGAAGGTGTGCGCCAACGCGCAGCTGAGGAAATGATGAACACCGCCCGGGCGGCGCGCAAGTTCTTCAATGCGCGTCCCGGAGGGGCTCCCGAGCGGGTTGTCGTCAACGGCTTCACGGGCTCATCGATCTGGCATCTGCTCTATTCCTTCCCGCCGGTCCAACCGGGCCAGATCGAGGCCGGGTTTGCCGACTTTGCGAAGCGCTGGCTGCCGATCCTCGAAGTCTTCGAGGAAGAAGACGTCTACTTTGCCCTCGAGGTGCACCCGACGGAGATTGCCTTCGACATTGCCAGTTCCCAACGGGCGCTGGAGGCGGTCAACGGTCACCCGCGGTTTGGATTCAACTACGACCCGAGTCACCTTGGGTATCAAGGTGTAGACTACGTGAAGTTCATCCGCGACTTCAGTGACCGCATCTTCCACGTACACGTCAAGGATGCCTGGTGGGACCATGGTAACGGTGACGTCGGAGTCTTTGGCGGGCATACCGACTTCGGGGATGCCCGGCGCTTCTGGGATTTCCGTTCCCCGGGCCGGGGAGACATTGCCTTCGAGGACATCATCGTGGCGCTGAACGACATCGCCTACACGGGTCCACTTTCCATTGAGTGGGAGGACATCCGTATGGACCGCATCCATGGTGGAACGGAGGCCTGCGCCTTTACCCGTGGCCTGGACTTCAGTCCCAGCAATGTCGCTTTCGACGCTGCCTTCGACAAGGAGAACCAGTAGCGGGCATCAGCGCTTCTGTTCCGGGAACAGTTCCAGCACCGAATCCCGGTTTGCCTCACAGAAACCGCGTTCCGTAATCAGGCCTGTCACCAAACGGGCCGGGGTGACATCGAAGGCGTAGTTGGCTGCAGGTGAGTCTTCGGGGGTAATCCGGACCTGCTTCGTTTCGCCCATGAACTCACCCTGCACAAGGGTCACCTCTGTTGCGTCACGCTGCTCAATGGGAATCTCCGCCACTCCGTCCTCCATTTTCCAGTCGAAGGTGGAGGAGGGCAGGGCAACGTAAAAGGGAATACCATTATCCTTGGCTGCCAGTGCCTTGAGGTAGGTGCCGATCTTGTTTGCCACATCGCCGGTGAAGGTGGTCCGGTCGGTGCCCGTTATGACCATATCAACCATGCCATGCTGCATCAAATGGCCACCGGCATTGTCGACGATGACGGTGTGGGGAATCCCATGTTTCCCCAGTTCCCATGCGGTCAGCTGGGCCCCTTGGTTGCGGGGCCGGGTCTCATCGACCCAGACATGGACGGGGATTCCAGCATCATGGGCGGCATAGATGGGGGCGGTGGCAGACCCGTAATCGACAAAGGCCAGCCAACCGGCATTGCAATGGGTGAGGATGTTCACCGGCTGGCCGTCCTTCTGCTGGCTGATATTCCTTATCAGCTCAAGTCCGTGGAGGCCGATGCGCTGACAGCAATCCGCATCCTCATCGGCGATTGCCATCGCGGTATCCCGGGCGATTGCAACAGCCTGCTCAGCTGATGCGACACCGGACAAGGCCGCCAGTTGCCGGTCAACGGCCCAGGCCAGATTGACGGCTGTGGGCCGGGTGGCCTTCAGTTGCTCTCCGGCTGCCCGCAGATGCTCCATGAAGTCGCTTTTCCCTCGCGCCTCGATGGCGGCAAGGTACATCCCGTATCCAGCGGAGGCGCCAATCAACCCGGCGCCGCGAACATGCATGTCCCGGATCGCAGTGGCCATGGCCTCAACGCTCCGGATGTCCTCAATGATAAAGGCATGGGGAAGCAAGCGCTGGTCGATAATCCGGATCGAGCGCTCATCTTCCGGATGCGGCCAGATGGTCCGGAAATGCTGGCCGTCAACGATCACGATTGGCCAAAAGGTCCTCAATCCTGTTCAGTGTATCACGGATATCAACCAGTACGGACTCGTCATTCCCAGCGGCTGGGACCGGGGCGGCGGCTGCTTGCTCGGCTGGCTTGGCGTCCCGCAGGCTGTCCCGCTGGGCAAGGACCGTTTCACGGAAGTCCTTCACATCCTTTATTCCGGTCAATGAAACCAATGGGCCCCCCGTCGACTGGCCGGCCGTTTCAACCGTCAATTGATGGACGTCAAAATAGCGCATGATGGGGCCCTGAACGAGGCCGAGGTCGGTTATCTTCTCAAGGGGAATGGTCTTTTCGACCCGCGTGAAGATGCCTTTGTGGACCTTGAGATTTTTTTCGGTGAGGATGCATTCCATGCGGTCGAGGAAGCGCTTGGTCAAATAAAGACCAATCGGCACCCAGAGCAAAAGGATGGGAATGCCGATGATGGTGAGGGTGCAGAGGATGATGCCGTTCAACAACCAGTAGGTGCAGACCCGCTCGTTGAATTCAGCTGTACGAATGGTTTTTTCTTCTGTGCTCATGGCTAGGTTTTGACTGCATTAAATCCCCCAGCGACCAAACTTCCAGCATAAAGGCAGTTTGTCGTTTGCAGGAAACTTGTCGCTCCGGCTAACCGGACAGATTTGCTGGCAGGTCAACTGCCGATTTCCCGGATGGTCTTGCGCAGCATGGCCTGGACCTCGACGGCGACGTCGGCCAGATTGGGATTCTGGACAGCTTGCATGGAGGCGATGGGATCGATCGCGGAGACCTCGATATGGTCCGGGCTATGCTCCTGCACGATGACGTTGCAGGGGAGCATGGTCCCGATCTTGTTCTCCTCGGTCAGGGCCCGGTAGGCGTGTCTCGGGCTGCAGGCCCCGAGGATCCGGTAGCGCCGGAAGTCGACATCCAGCTTTTCCTTCAGTTTCTCGTGGACGTTGATTTCGGAGAGGACCCCGAAGCCGTTTTCCTTGAGTTTCTCCTCGGCCCGCGCGATGGCCTCCTCAAAGGTGCAGCGCAGTTCAGTTGTAAAATAATAGCTCATGACGGACGTTGAATTGCGAACCCTTACGATAAACCGTCAATGAGTGGTTGGCAAAGGGAAACTGGCCGGGAGGTGGAGCAAATCCGGGGGCTTTGAGAAGGACTCAGCCAGTTTTAGGGTCTCCCGGCTTTTATCGAGAAGTTCAGGCCAGTCGGGAGTTTTCTGAAATCATTCGGGAAGGTCCAGATGGATCCAATGGCGGAGCCTGTTTACTGTCCCTGCGACAGTTGCCGTGGGCTGTACTTCTCCATGAACCGGAGATAGAAGTCCACCGGGTCCTTGGGGGCGTCGGCCATGTTGAGGTAGTTCATCTCATACTGCTGCAGCAGGTGAGAAATCGCCTGCTTCAGCCTTTCCTGGGCCAGCTTCTCCTCCTCGGAACCGGATGCTGCCCGGTAAGCGGCCGCGGCCATTTCAAATTCCAGCCAGGCCTCCCGTAACTCAGGGGAGAGGGCCGCTTCGGTGGTGATCGATTCCGGGTTGCTCAAGTCCAGTTCAGCCAGCGACTGGGACATGGATTCAATTGCGCTTAAGTTGGCCTCCAGCCGCTGCAGTTTCCCGACCTGGCGGGAGAGGTTGTTCCGCAGGTTGGTGTTGGCTGCTACAACATGGTTGATCGTGGAGACCTGGGAGCGGATTTTTTCCGGAATCTCAAAGTCCCCGATAATTTCCCCAGCGGTCCTGGGGACGGGCACCCGCAGGGATTCATTGGCAATGACCCGGTAAGGGGTCCGCCGGCCGCCCGGACTGTAGTAGCGGTATTCAATGTCGTTGAAGCGGTTGAGAAGGTAACTGAGATCGCTCTCCGGCAAATCATAGGCGGTCTCAAGGCTTTTGGCTATTTCTGAAAGGGTCTCGGTTGCTCCGACCAGATAGGTTTGAAATTCGAAGTTTTCCTCATCGAGCCGGTTACCGGAAAGGGCATCTATGGTGGAAACGTCATCGAAAAGCTGGTCCCAGCCGGTTCGTGCCTCGTCGAGGCTGGATGTGATGGTATCCGACTCGTTCCGCATCTCGTCGATCAGGTTCAGGGTATCGGACAGCTCGGTGACTGAATTGCGGGCTTCCGCTTCATAGCTGTCGAGGGCTTCCTGGATGATCAGGGAGGCGGATTCCAGCTTTTCACCTTGGGCGCTGGACTGTTCCTGCATGGAGCCGACGAAGGAGGCGATGTGGGATTCCATCAAGGTCGCCAGTTGGCCGAATTGGCCTGAGATCTCCTCCTCAAAGGATGCCTGGACCACTTCCGGCTCCGCTCCGGGTTGTTCCGCCGTGCCATCCGGGGTCACCGCGGAATCATCATCGGCAATTGGGGTCGCAGCCGCTCCGGGACTGGCTGCCGCATCGGCTGCCGCTGTCTCAGCGACCTCCTCCTGTCCACCAGGTAAGAGGATCGGATCCGTCGTTTCGCGGTAGATGAAATAGCCGCCAAGGGCGACCAGAAGGAGAACGATCAGGAGCAGGATGGCGTCGTAGCGTGTCATAAGTGTCTGGTGTTCAGGATGAGAGCGTTGTCAGCTATGGGGGTGGATTTTTCAGGCATTGTCCTCGCAAGTCAAGGCTCGCACCACTCCAGACTGTGACCTCAGTTTCGTGTCCACGGGGTCAGGACGTCGACACCGAGGGGAATAAAGTCCGCCTCGTTGCGGGTTACAAGGGTCAGCCCATGGGTAAGTGCCGTAGCTGCCAGCAGGCTGTCAATGACAGGCGGCTTTTCACCTTCGATCTGCCGTTGGGCAAACAAGCGGCCCCACTGGCGTGCTTCGATGGGTCCAATTTCGAGCGTGCGGTTCTCAAAGAAGGGGATCAGGTCGGAAGAAAACCAGTGGGCGAGCTTTGTTTTCCTTTCCGACTCAGCGAGCAATTGAATGCCTTTTTCAATTTCCCCGATTGAAATGGCGCTGATGAACAAATCCATGGGATCCTGCGCTTCGATCCAACGCACAAATGACCGGTCCGGACGGCGTTGCAGCTTTTCCGACAGTGCGCATGTGTCCAGCAGGTAACTCACAGGATGACCTCCCGGCCACTGTCGCGGTCCCTTTCAAAGTCCAGTTCCCCGTCATCAAACTTGGGTGCCGCGGCATAGAGGCTCCGAATCGTCCGCTTACCGGTGCTCAGGCGCTTGCGGTATTCCGCGTAGGACATGAGCACACCCGCCTTGCGCCCATGACGGGTGATCACCTGTGGCTCCTTTGCCGCCCGCTCCAAAACCTCGCTGAACTTGTTCTTGGCCTCCTGTACTTGCCAGGTTGATTTCATGGTAAAATTCTGGACAGACTGGACAGAATTGTCAAGTTGGCGATCGTCTCCGGCAGGCGTTTGAAGTCACACTCATTCTTTGAGACCCGGGGACGGTCCAATGTCAGCACATGGGCTGCCTGAATATGACTGTTTTGTGAAATTGTCAGCTGGAGGGCACCGGGACAGCTTGGTGGAATGAGAGAGAAAAAACCGAAACGAGACATGGACAGTCAGCTGGCCAAGGAGTTGGCGGAAATTGACAAAGAGGTTGGCAAATGGGTGGCGCCGGCGGGGCAGGGTGCGGATCTCAAGCCGAAACCGGAAACGGATGCCTTTACGAGGCAGTTGATGGAGGATGAACGGGCCTTCCTCAATCCCGAGGAATGGGGAATTGATTTGGGCCCGATCGTGAAAAAAACTCTCTCCCCGCCCACGGACCCCGATGCGTTGAGCGATTGGGAAGTGCGCGGCCAGCTGCGCTGTCTGGTTGACCTTCTGGCCCGCTATCATCTGTGCCTGACTTCCTCAAACCACCTCAGCGACCGTGAACTGTACCGGCATATCCTGGCCGAGGTGTTGCCCCAGCCAATCGGGGTTGGCCCCAATCCGTCCGGCGGAATCCTTTATCACGAGTGTTGCTCCTGTGAGAGTGACGATTACCTCATCTACTATGCGGATGACACAATCCGTAAACGGTGGGCCGCTGATTTTGATCTGGTTCTCCCTGAAAAACGACCGCTCGTCTCCGATCGGGACATCTGGATCGAATTGCTCGCCGAATCCTACCGGTTCGAACCCCTCCCGCAGGAGGATGCCGCGGAGGCGGATTATTAATCAGGTCTCTGTGACCCAGGCCGGTTGGAGTGCTTCCCGGTGCACTCCAATATCTATCGAAGCGGAGCTTCGAGAAATTGGGCCGTGCCCAGTTTAGCTTCCAAAGGAAGCGTAGATGGGTGCAGGGGATCCCGCGCCTGCGGGATTCTGAGCATGTGAAAAAGCCCCGGTCTGTGTGACCGAGGCTTAAATTGGGCCTGCCCAGCGAAGCCGGGAGGCGAAGATGGGTGCCCACGCTTCACTTCGTTTCGCGGGGCACTCCAATTTCTATCGAAGCAGAGCTTCGAGAAATTGGGTGCAGGGGAGGGATTTGAACCCCCGACCTTCAGGTTATGAGCCTGACGAGCTACCGGGCTGCTCCACCCTGCAATAAAGTGAAGAAGGCAACCATGTCCCTGATAGGGGAAGGATCAAGTTATTTTTTAGCATATCTTGGAATTTCCTGGAATACTGGACCGGACCCCGACGGATGGGCATCCGCTATGGGCGCAATGCCTTAATTGACTGTTGCCAGAAATTGTCCGGGCAACTAGTGATGGACTGGTTATGAAGCGACGCCAATCAAGCATACTCCTTTCTGTCCTTGTTTCTTGTGCTCTTTTGACCTCCGCCGATGCTGTCGGGGAGTGGCAATGGTCGCTGGAGCCATATATCGCGACTTCAACCATTGACGGGGATGTTGGGATTGGGAAGCGGCTCGATACCAGTATCTCCATCAACACCAAGGAGATATTGGAGAATCTCGACATCGGCGGCATGATCCACGGAGAGGGACACCACAGCAGCGGCTGGGGCGGTACCTTTGATTTCGCCTTCATGAAGCTGGGCGACGACATCTCCGGACCATTTGACGGGTTGAATGAAGTGCGCTTCAAGCAATCAGTACTGGAAGCGACCCTCATGCGTCGGATTGCCGGGGAGAGCGGGACCTGGGACATATATGCGGGGTTTCGGCGTTGGGACAATGAACTGAAGGTTGTCCTGGATATAAACACCTCCGAGGGAAGGCCCGAATTCAAGGGAGGGGATAACTGGATTGATCCGATATTCGGGGTCCGCTACTTCACACCCCTGAATGAGAAGTGGACCTTCGTCTTGCGAGGTGACATCGGTGGGCTGGGGATTGGCTCCGACTTCACCCTGAAGACAGCCACCGCCTTCCAGTACCGATTCAACAAGACCTTTTCCCTCGATCTCCAGTATTACGCGGTTTGGGTGGACTTCGAAAATGGCAAAGCCGATACCGGGGATTACTTCAAGTACGACACGGTTACGCATGGCTTGATCGTCGGTCTCATCATAGACTTCTAGAAAAGCAGATGAAGGAACTTGCAGTCACTCCGGTTGATACACTGATTGTCAGCATTGTCGTCCTGTACGTGGGTAACGTGCTGACCCGGAAGATCGGCCTCCTGAAGAAGTACAGCATCCCCCAGGCTGTGACAGGCGGCCTGCTGGTCAGTCTGCTGGTCCTGGCAATTGGTTCCATGGGTGGGCCGAAAATCACTTTTGACATGACATTGCGGGACGCTTTCCTGCTGGCCTTCTTCAGCACCATCGGCCTCTCGGCCAAGCTGGGAAGGCTCAAGGAAGGTGGAAAGCCCCTGGTCATCCTGCTGGTTTGCGCAGCGGTCTTCCTCTTCATTCAGGATGCCATTGGGGTTGGCCTGGCCTTGCTAATGGGAGGTCATCCGGGCTATGGCTTGTTTGCCGGAAGCGTTTCCTTTGCCGGGGGACACGGCACTGCAATTGCCTGGGGTCAGGAGGCGGAGGCGGCAGGCCTTGAGGGGGCTGCCCTGATCGGCATTGCCTTCGCCACCTTTGGCCTGATTGCCGGGGGGATCGTCGGCGGTCCCTTGGGGGAAAGATTGATCCGGAAGCACCAATTGGCTCCCTGCGAGGGGGAAGGCGACCTCCCCATGATGGCCAGGAAGGATGAAGCCCTTCAACCGATGGAACCGGTGACCATGCAGCGGGCATTGACGACTATCTTCATCCTGGCC
The DNA here is from genome assembly GCA_040830445.1 of Puniceicoccaceae bacterium. Classification (GTDB taxonomy): domain Bacteria; phylum Verrucomicrobiota; class Verrucomicrobiia; order Opitutales; family Oceanipulchritudinaceae; genus Oceanipulchritudo. The sequence goes on along the minus strand of JBFOLZ010000055.1, from coordinate 49,717 downwards.
ATCTGCGTTTCCTTGGGGGACATGGTGAACCGGTTGTTTTTTTCCGCCGGCGTCAAGTTGCCCGGTTTTCTCACCGCCATGATGGTCGGGATTCTCATTACCAATATGGCCGATGTCTTTAAAAAAGAGATCCGCCAGAGGGACTTTGACAGGGTGGGTGATGGTGCCCTCCAGCTTTTCCTCGCGATGAGTCTCATGAGCCTCGACCTGGCAGCCCTTGCCAGCGGCATGCGGACTATCCTGGTTGTCCTCTTCGTCCAGGTGCTGGTGATTACCCTGTTTGCCGCCTTCATTGTTTTCCGTGTAATGGGGAAAACCTACGATGCAGCGGTGATCTGCGCCGGATTCACTGGCCTTGGCCTGGGCGCAACGCCGGTGGCCATCGCCAACATGAATGCCATTACCAGCAAGCACGGGCCCTCCTTCAAGGCCTTTCTGGTGGTTCCGCTGGTGGGGGCATTCTTCATCGACCTGATCAATGCCTTGGTAATTAAATTTTTCCTGGGGCTGCCCATCATGCAGGGCGGATTCTGAATCTGGCGGCTCTCAGCTTGATGTTGACGCAACAGGGCTCGTAATTTTGGCTTAACCGGATGGCATCGCTCAAGAGTTCCGCAACCTATGTTTTGGCTGCCGCCCTTTTCGCCTTGGCGATAGCATTGGTTTATTTCTCGGTGGTTCTGACGAGAGTCCTGATAGCCCTGCCGCAACTGACGGATGAGATCCAGGTAACGGCTGAGAAAATCGACCCGATAGTCGATGAAGTCCATGCCATCCAGGTGCAGATACCGCTTATCCTTGAGGAGATTGCCCTGATCCGGGCGCAAATACCTCCGATTCTCGAACAGGTTCCTCCCATTCTTGAGGAAGTGGAAAAGATCCGCCTGACCATACCCTCTGTCTTGTCCGAATCAGAACAAATTCGCCTCGCTATCCCGCCGATCCTCGAGGAGACTGCTGCCTACCGGCAAGAGATACCCGAAATCCTCCAGCGCGTTGATGCCATCGAGGCGCAAGTGCCTTTTATCGTTGCTGAAGTTGAGGCGGTGCGTGGGACGATTCCTGGCATCATCGAGCAGGTGGAGGCTATCCGGGCGGAAATTCCGCAGCATCTGGATCAGGCCGAGCGGATCAGCCTGAATATCGAGCAAGCCGGGCAAAAGGCCGGTGAAGGAGCTGTTACGGGTGTTTTCACAGGAATCATCAAGGCACCGATGAACATCGTCTCCGGAATCAGTGGCTCTATCTTCTCCAGTTCGGAATTGACGGTGAAGGACCATAAAGCGATTGGCAAAGCCATGGAGGCAGTCGTTTCGATTGCGAAAATAGGGGAGACCGTCGACTGGCAAAACAAGGAATCCGGGGCCAAGGGGAAGGTTAAGATTGTCAGCATTGAAGAGGGATCCGACCCCCCCTGCATGACGCTTAACATCACTGCCTACAGACGGTACAAGAAAATCGGTGAAGGTCTCGCCACCGTCTGCCGGGGGACTGACGGAACATGGGAATTTATCAGTGTCGAGTGATTGCTGGACTCAACAATTCGCCACTGTCCCTTACTTTTTACCTTTTGGACTAAACAGATTGGGCAGATCTTGGGCAATCAGCTTACGGTAGTCATAATACCACCGGAAGCGGATGGAGATGCCGAAATCCTGTCCCGTTTCCTCAACGATGGGCAGCTTGAGCCGGAGACCGACGTCCCAGTTGCCGGGGATGAAAATGCCGTCCCGGATTTCCTTGGTGGGGAACCAGGTGATGGAGGGGTAGGCGATGACTTCATGAACACTGGTGAACGCGAGGTACCAGTTTTCCCGACGGAAACCGAGTGGGGGCTCCAGGCTGGGCAGGGGACGTGGGCCGGCTGCGTCCCGGAAATCCAGCGCATTCGTTCGGTATTCCAACTCGAAGGAATAGCGGAAATTTCCACCGGGATAATAAATGAAGCCGGGGCGCAGGAAAATCCGGTCCTTCGGTTGCGGGTCGACCGGTTCGGCCCGGAACGGCGTCTGCTCGACAAACTCGTAGGCGACATTGAGATAAACCAGCCAATGGGGATGCTCCTTCAACTGGTGGCTGAGCGAGACATAGGGCTCGTAGCGGGCGTAGCCATCCGTTATCTCAATCGGGGGATCGGAAATCGGCATTTCCGCATCGAAACCGACCGCCACGTTGACATCGGAATCCCAGGCATTGATCCAGCTGTACTTACCCCCGACCATCCACATGTAGAGGCCCACGCCATCCCCGCTGCCGAAGGGATTGGGAAAGTAGGTTCCGACATCGCTACGGACCTCGAAATAGCGGCTGGGGTTGTAGCGAACGCCAATCGGAAAGCGCACATAGTCATCCCCCAGGAAATCCCCGAACTTGGGGCTCAGGCGCAAGCTGAGCTGTCCCTTCTGCTGCGCCCCGGGGAGATTGGTATCAAACAATTCGTCGTTGACCCGGGGAGTGAAGATTCGGCGCAGGATCTGACTGTCCTCAATGCTGTCAGAGAGTCCATTATCATAGAAGGCCTGATAATCAGCCTCACGTTGCTCCCTTTCATTGGACTCGTTGGGATTGCCAAAGAACTGTCCACTGGAACGGTCGTTCTCCTCCTCCGTCGGATCCAAAACGCCGACCTGGGCCGGCAGGAAAGTGCCCGCCAACAAGAGCAGGCATGAGGTCCAACAGGCTTTTGCGTTGTTTCGCGCTGGCATGGCTCCAGAATTGGATTTTTTCCGCGGATGGCAATCTTTTGCCACGCTTTGTCCGTGCCGCAGGAACAAGTCCATGATTGACGGGCAAGGGCCCGTTTGTGTGACTGTTCGCGATGGTCTCCGATAGACAGTTGATGCCGCCCAGGCGGGCTGTGGTCCACACGCTGGGATGCCGCCTTAACCAGGCGGAGTCCCAGATGCTGCGGGACCGGCTGGCGCAGATGGGATACAGCATTGTCTCGTTTGGGAGCGAGGCTGACCTTGGCATCATCAACACCTGCACGGTGACCCGGGAGGCCGACGGCAAGTGCCGTAAGGCCATCCGGCAGTTTATTGCGAAAAACCCGCACGCCTTCACCGCAGTCATTGGCTGCTATTCGCAGATGGGGGCAGCGGCGATTGCGGAGATTCCCGGGGTCGACCTGATTGTCGGCAACCAGGACAAGTTTGCCGTACTGGACCATGTCGGGCAGGGTAAGAGCCCACGACCAGTCATCCTGAGGGAGCGCATCAGCCGGGAGGATTTCAGCCTTGGCTATGTGGGGGACATTCCCTTTGACAAACGGGCCAACTTGAAGGTGCAGGACGGCTGTGATTTCATGTGCAGCTTTTGCATCATCCCCTTTGCCCGCGGTCAGGCCCGTTCGCGGGACTGGGAGAATACCCTGGCCGAAGCGAGGTCTGCCGTTGGACGGGGTATCAAGGAACTGGTCCTCACGGGGGTCAACATCGGGACTTTCCATAGTGAGGGGCGAAACATCGTTGACCTGATCGATGCCCTGGACGCGATTCCCGGGTTATTGAGGGTCCGGATTTCCAGCATTGAGCCGACCACAGTGCCCGATGGCCTCTTGGAGCGAATGGCGGATCCCGGGCACAGTCTTCTCCCGTTCCTCCACTTGCCTCTGCAGTCCGGCTCCAATCGCGTATTGGGCCTGATGCGGCGCAAGTACACGATTGAGGAATACAGGGAGTTTGCCGATCAGGCCATGGCGGCTGTTCCGGGGCTTTGTCTGGGAACCGACATCATGGTAGGCTTTACCGGTGAATCTGAGGCGGATTTCGAGGAGACCTGCCGGCAGTTTCTTGAGTTGCCCTTTGCCTACACCCATGTCTTTCCCTTCTCGGAGAGGGAGGGAACCCTTGTCATGCAAAGGAAAGATGGCTGGGTTCCCATGGAGGAGCGAAACCGCCGTTGCGCCTTCCTGCGCCGTCTCAGTGAAAAGAAACGATACGATTTCATGGATCTCCACAGTGGTCGGGAAGCAAATGTGCTCTTGGAAGATCCCCGCGAGGACGGGTTTCCGGGATACACGGAAAACTACATCCGGGTGAGAGTGGACAATCCCGGGTACGACATCCGTAACCGCCTGGTCCGCGTGCGTTTGGGATCAATCCGGGCCGACTGGATGGCAGCGGAGATTCTATCCTTTCTGGACGAAGAAGACCCGCGCCCCCGTTTGGCAGGGACGCGGGCCCGTATGTCAGGGATACGTGTTTAGGCTCGGCTCTCAATCTCCCGTCGTGGGAGAAAGCGTCTTGCCAGCAGCAGAAGGAGCGAGGCCACGCCAAAGCCCAGGGCGGTGGCGGATGGTTCAGGGACACCGATGACCTGCAGGTTGTCGAAGCCCACGGCTTCGCTTCCACTTGTCATGAGTGTGTCGATACGAAGATTCAACAGCGACCCGGTGACCGGAATGAAGGAGCTGGTAACGGTCTGGAAGGCGAGACCCAGCTCGGTGGTGTCGCCGATGCCGTCGAAATCCGTGTCGTTCAGAAGGGGCCCGTTAAAGGTCTGGCCATTGTTCTGGAAGGCGAGGGCGGTTTGCCAGGGGCCCGCATCAAAGCTGTATTCAACAAGGATAAAATCATCCACACTGTCGAAGGCACTGTTGGAGCCGGCTCCGAGGTCCAGGGACAATTGAATCTGCGGGATTGCCGGCAGGGAGATGGCGGAAAAGTCGAGCAAGGCCATTCCGCTGGTGTTCTCCGCCGCGTCAATGTCCTCCGCGGCCCAGAAGTAGGAGCCGCCGAAGCCGGTGAATGCCGGTATGCCGCTGGCCTCCGTGGCGCCATCGGTCCGGATGAAGTAGTCGTCACTGCCATCCGTGAAGGAACCGGTGGAGGTGTAGCGGGATCCTTCACCATCGGTTTCAAACGATTCGTGAAAGATAATGCTGGCCTCCATGCTGATGGAGGTCGCCATCAACGGAAGGATCAGCGGTAGGATTCTCGAGGATTTTTCTAAGGTGATTGCTTTCATAACGAGTGAAAGCATCACTACACCTCCGGATGCATGCAATTGCGCCGTATACCTCTTTTTAGGTAGTGGCCTGACGGTTCAAACCAGTCCGCGTAGGGGTTATTTCAATACCATGATGAGGCGATTGTCTTTCTGGAAGAGGCTGCCCTTTGTGAGGTCTCCATCATCCAGCATTTCGTCCACCCGGACCAGGACGCGGTGCCCTGCCTTGCAGTCGATGAGGCAGAGACAGGGAGTTGAGCCGGGGCCGGCAGGGGTCCATTCCCATTCTCCACCCCCGAGGGGTTCCTGGTCGAACATACCCAGTGAAGCCTCCACGATGGGGGGGATCTTGCCCTTCATCTCACCGCCGGGCCAGCTGCCATGTTCATTCTTGTAGGCCAATATGGCGGCACCCTGTTTGCGGAATGCCTCTGCCAGATCCGAGGCCTGGTCCTGGGTGCGCCTTTGCAGGTAGTTGGGCATGGCCACGAGAAACATGAGGCCAAAAATCGAGGCCATTACGAAGACCTCGACGAAGGAGAAACCTCTATCTCTTTTTTCCCCCGACATGGGAAAGAAGATAAGTAATAGATTAGGGCTTTATGTCAAACAAAGAATTATAAATGTAAAAAATCAACCCTGCCTATCTAATTATAATCGATTTCTTCATCTTTCGTGGAGCCCTGGAGTAGACGAAAGAGCTCGTGGCGCTGGCATTCCTTGCCGAGGAATTCGAGAAAGAGGTCAAAACGGCGCTCGAGGGACAGGGTTTCCAGCAGCATCTGCTTGGTGACGGCATTCTGGCACAGGGAATGGACAGCCACATCGATAAAGGGTCCGGGAGCTTCAAGGGAGTGGATAAACTGGACATACTCCTGGGGGAGACCGGTTGTCAGGTGGGATTCCTTGTCCAGCATCTCAAGAATCTTCTGCCGTTTTCCGGAAACGGAGCCTTCGTCCTCGGGGGCATCCTGGCAGGGAGCGACGCGGATCAGGCGGTAGGGAGACTCCTGGACAATTTCCACCAGTCGCACCCGCTTCAGTCCCTGCAGGGCAAGATTGGAGGTGCCATCCGGATTCTTATGGGCTGCCCGGACAATCCCGACGGTGCCCATAATGGCAGGGGGCTCCTCATGCCCTTCCTCGGTCTCTTCCTGGCTTTCATTGAAGATGGCGAACAATCGATGTGAATTGAGGACCTCCTCCAGCATCAAGCGGTATCGTTGCTCGAAAATAAAAAGCGGCATCACGGCGTGCGGGAACAAGACCGTGTCCTGCAGTGTCATCACCGGAACGACCTCGGGAATGTGAATATCTCCTGTCTCTTCCATGTAGGGTGAAAGAGTACGTCAATTTTCAGGAAGGTGCAACTAGTCGCGAATACTTGGATCGGACCATTTCCACGCTTCCAGCAATTGAGGGTCAGGATTGTCCGTTTCGGCAAAGTAGACCGCCAACCGCAGGTAACTCAGCCTGTCCCGTGGCGTCTGTTCCCGTAGATTGAAGATTTCCTCAAGGAGGGCCTCCGGCGAACGGCCGCGCAATTCATCAATTTCTGTGATCCCGATATCCAAGAGGTCGCGAACGGAAGATATGTCCATACCCGGAATCCGCTTCAAGGGGGATTGGAGGGCCTCGATGTCGACCTTTTTCTTCTTCCGGCCAGTCAGTTCCTCAAAGGGCTCATGCATCGCGTTATGAAAGGTCCAGCAGCAGCAGCATGGCAAGCGGGATTTGGGAGAATCGCTTGATTGGCCAAGCTGAGCGGGTGGGACACGAGTGAGACAGGGAATGGCAGGGTGTGACACAAGGTGTGACAGGGCGTGTCACACTTGAACCCGGCGGTTGGGTGTTTTCTGGGATTGAAAAGATATAAGTCTATGAATAGCAATGGGTTAATTTAAGAAATGCATCTCTGGCACATTGTTTGCAGGAGAGAGGACGCTATGGGTAAAATTTTAGGAATCGACTTGGGTACCACCAACTCCTGCATGGCTGTCATGGAGGGGGGAGAACCGGTGGTTATCCCGAACAGTGAAGGCTCACGCACGACGCCGTCGGTTGTGGCTTTCACCAAGAACGGCGAGCGACTTGTGGGCCAGGCTGCCAAGCGGCAGGCTGTCACGAATCCCAGCAATACAGTTTTTTCGGCGAAGCGGCTGATTGGACGTAAATTCACGGAAGTCTCCGAGGAATCGGCGCATGTGCCCTTCAAGGTTATCGAAGGCAAGAACGGCGATGCCTGGCTTGAAGTTGAGGAGAGCGGGGAAACGAAGAGTTTTCCCCCGGAGCAGATCAGCTCCATGATTCTTGGCAAGCTGAAGGCTGATGCTGAAGCCTATCTGGGTGAGCCGGTAACGCAGGCCGTTATTACGGTTCCGGCCTACTTCAATGACTCGCAGCGCCAGGCTACCAAGGATGCCGGCACGATCGCCGGGCTCGAGGTTTTACGGATCATCAACGAGCCGACGGCCGCCTCCCTGGCCTATGGACTGGACAAAAAGAGCGAGGAAACGATCGCGGTTTATGACCTCGGAGGAGGTACCTACGACATTTCCATTCTCGAGATCGGGGATGGCGTCTTTGAAGTGAAGGCCACCAACGGGGACACCCACCTCGGTGGGGACAACTGGGATGATGCCATCATTACCTGGCTGGTGGACGACTTCAAGAGCGAGCACGGCATCGACCTTCGCTCCGACAAGATGGCCCTCCAGCGTCTCAAGGAAGAAGCGGAAAAGGCCAAGATTGCCCTTAGCAGCTCCCAGTCCACGGATATCAACCTTCCCTTTATCACGGCCGATGCATCGGGCCCGAAGCACCTCAATGTGCAGCTGACCCGGAGCAAGATCGAGCAGATCACCGACCATCTCTTCCAGCGTACCGTCGATCCCTTCAAGTCCTGTCTCAAGGATGCCGGCCTGACGGAAGGCGATATCGGCAACCTGGTCCTGGTCGGTGGGATGACCCGTATGCCGAAGGTCAATGAGGTGGCCCGCAACCTTGCCGGCAAGGAGCCGAACAAGGGGGTCAACCCGGATGAAGTCGTGGCCATCGGGGCTGCCATCCAGGGCGCTGTTCTCGCCGGGGACGTCAAGGATGTCCTCCTGCTCGACGTGACCCCGCTGACCCTGGCCATTGAAACTGCCGGCGGCGTGGCCACTGCCATGATCGAGCGCAACACTACCATACCGACCAAGAAGTCGCAGATTTTCTCCACCTACGCCGACCAGCAGACAGCGGTTGACGTCAAGGTGCTGCAGGGCGAACGACCGATGGCCAAGGACAACAAGCTGCTGGGCAACTTCCGCCTGGACGGCATTCCGCCGGCCCCGCGTGGCATGCCGCAAATTGAGGTCACCTTTGACATCGACGCCAACGGTATCCTGCACGTGTCCGCAACCGACAAGGGAACCGGCAAGAAGCAGCACATCTCCATCACCAATGCTTCCGGTCTCTCGGATGACGAGGTGAATAAGATGAAGGAAGATGCCGAGCGCAACGCCGAGGCGGACGCCAAGGCCAAGGAATCAGCCGAAACCCGCAACCAGTTGGACACGGTCGTCTTCGGGACGGAGAAGGTCCTCAAGGAAAGCGGTGACAAGTTCAACGATTCCGAACGCACGCTCATCCAGGGCCTTGTTGACGAGGGCAAGCAAGCTCTCGAATCCAACGACGCCGAGCAGATGAAGGCGGCCTTGGAAAAGATCAACAACAGCCAGGAGATGCAGCAGGCGATGGCCCGCATGTACCAGGAGCAGGCAGCAGCTGCCGGTGCCGAAGGAGGCGCGGAGCAAGCCGGTCCTGCTCCGGAAGCAGAATCCGCCGCTTCTGCCGCCGATGACAATGTCGTCGATGCCGAAGTCGAGGATGTTGACGAGAAGAAGTAATTTCCAGCCGGTCTGTTCCTTTCGGGGAGCAGGCCGGCCTTTTTAAACAACGCAAATCCAAATCTTATTTAACAACTAAATACTGATAGAAATATGGCTAACAAAGTGAATATCCAACCTCTCGGCGACCGCGTTCTGGTGAAGGCGATCGAAGTTGAGGAAGAAGTTAAAGGTGGAATCATCATTCCTGATTCAGCCAAGGAAAAGCCGACCACGGCAGAAGTCCTGGCCCTTGGGAATGGCAAGAAGGACGGCGAAACCTATGAGTTCTCCGTCAAGGTCGGTGACCAGGTCATCATCAGCAAGTACGGCGGCACGCAGGTCAAGCTGGACGATGTCGAGTACACCATTCTTCGCGAAGACGACATCCTTGGCATCATCGCCTAAGTGGTCGCCTCCGCATCACAACTGTTAACGAACAAACTTATTTAATATCATGGCTAAACAAATCCTATTCGACGAAAGCGCGCGCCGGAAGCTCCTGGAAGGGGTAGAAACGCTCGCCAACGCAGTGAAAGTAACCCTCGGTCCCAAGGGCCGCAACGTTGTCATCGACAAGAAGTTCGGCAGCCCGACCGTCACCAAGGATGGTGTGTCCGTGGCCAAGGAAATCGAATTGAAGGACCCCTTTGAAAACATGGGCGCCCAGATGGTCAAGGAAGTGGCCACCAAGACCAGCGACATCGCCGGTGACGGTACCACCACCGCGACTGTCCTCGCCGAGGCCATCTTCCGTGAAGGCCTCAAGAGTGTCACCTCTGGTGCCAATCCGGTCTACATCAAGCGCGGTATCGACAAGGCCGTCGCTGCCGGGGTCAAGGCCATCCAGGAGATGAGCATTTCCGTGACCGACCGTGAGGCCGTCAAGAACGTAGCCACGGTCTCCGCCAACTGGGAAGAGGAAATCGGTTCCATCATCGCCGACGCGATGGACAAGGTTGGCAAGGACGGCACCATTACCGTTGAAGAAGCCAAGGGAATTGAAACCACGCTCGACGTTGTCGAGGGGATGCAGTTCGACAAGGGCTACCTCAGCCCGTACTTCGCCACCGACCAGGAAGCGATGGAAGCGGTTCTTGAGGACGCCTACATTCTCATCCACGAGAAGAAGGTCTCCAACCTCAACGATCTCCTGCCCCTGCTGCAGAAGGTTGCCCAGAGCGGCAAGCCCTTCCTCCTCATTGCCGAGGATGTCGAAGGTGAAGCCCTGGCCACCCTCGTGGTCAACAAGCTCCGCGGCATGCTTAACGTCTGCGCCGTCAAGGCTCCCGGCTTCGGCGACCGCCGCAAGGCCATGCTGGAAGACATTGCTGTCCTCACCGGTGGCCGTTGCATCACCGAAGACCTCGGCATCAAGCTGGAAAACCTTGAACTGACCGACCTCGGCCGTGCCAAGCGCGTCACCATCGACAAGGAAAACACCACCATTGTTGAAGGTGCCGGTACCGCCGCCGACATCCAGGGCCGGGTCAAGCAGATCCGCCGCCAGATTGAGGAAACTTCCTCCGACTACGACCGCGAGAAGCTGCAGGAACGCCTGGCCAAGCTGGCCGGTGGTGTGGCCGTCATCAACGTCGGTGCCGCGACCGAGCCCGAGATGAAGGAAAAGAAGGCTCGTGTTGAGGACGCCCTGCACGCGACCCGTGCTGCGGTTGAAGAAGGCATCGTTCCTGGTGGCGGGGTCGCGCTCCTGCGCATCCGCAACGTTGTCGGTGACATCAAGCTGGAAGGCGACGAAGCCATTGGTGCCAGCATCGTCTTGAAGTCCCTCGAGTATCCGCTGCGTCAGCTCTGCACCAACGCCGGTGTGGAAGGCAGCCTTGTTGTCCAGCATGTCCTCGATACCGATGGCAACACTGGCTACAACGTCGCTACCGAGCAGTACGAGGACCTCGTCAAGGCAGGTGTTGTTGACCCGGCAAAGGTCACACGCAGTGCCCTGCAGTACGCTGCCTCGGTTTCCGGTCTCCTGCTGACCACCGAAGCCCTCGTCACCGACATCCCGGAAGAAAAGCCGGCGGCCGGTGGCGCCCCCGACATGGGTGGCATGGGCGGTATGGGCGGCATGGGCGGCATGATGTAATGCCGGCCACAACCCTTTAGGACAAAATCATAGTTAACCATCAAGCCCCGGGCCGGACGCCCGGGGCTTTTTGTTTATAGTAAAGGAGTCGGAGCTTCAGCGCCGGTCACCGCGACCGGGCCTGAAGGCCCGACTCTTTTTGTCCACGAAAAAGCCCCGACTTGCGTCGGGGCTTTGTGCAAAAGATGCTCAACAATCGCCTCAAGCGTTCGCCTTGGCGTAATACTCAGCCACCTTGTCCCAGTTGACGACATTCCAGAAGGCGGAGATATAGTCGGGACGACGGTTCTGGTAGTTGAGATAGTAGGCATGTTCCCAGACATCGAGTCCGAGGATCGGGGTTGCCGAGCAACCGGCGATGCTTTCACCCATTGTCGGGCTGTCCTGGTTAGCCGTGCTGCAGACACAGAGACTGCCGTCGGCCTTGACGCAGAGCCAGGCCCAACCGGAGCCGAAGCGGGTCGCACCGGCCTTGGCAAAGGCGGCCTTGAAGTCATCGAAGCTGCCAAAGGCGGCATTGATCTTGTCTCCTAACTCACCGGTCGGCTCACCACCTCCACTGGGGGAGAGAATGGACCAGAAGAAGCTGTGGTTGGCGTGGCCGCCACCATTGTTGCGGACGGCAGTCTGCACAGCCTCGGGAAGGTCGCCGATCTTGCTGATGAGGTCAGCGATGCACTCGGGACCTTCAATGCCGGCTCCCTCGAGGGCGTTGTTCAGATTCGTGATGTAGGTATTGTGATGCTTGCTGTGATGAATCTCCATCGTGCGCGCATCGATGTGCGGCTCGAGGGCATCGTAAGCGTATTCCAGTTCCGGTAATGTATATGCCATGATGTTGTTTATAGGTTTTTGAGTTAAAAACGGAAGTTAAACAAACGGCAGGATTGCCGGTTCGTCAACTGCCAGCCCGTTTTACTTGAAAGTAACCCTGCAGAACCGCCTTGCATTCCGCCTCCAGGACACCTCCCTCGACTTCAACGCGGTGGTTGAGGTCCGGCAGTTGGTGCACCGCGGTGGCTCCTCCCATGCAGCCCATCTTGGGATCGGGCACCGCATAGACAACATTCGACAACCGGGCCATAACGCTGGCGCCTGAGCACATGGGGCAGGGTTCCTTGGTCACATATAGGGTGGCTCCATTGAGCCGCCAGTCCCCGATGATTTCCGTGGCTTGGGTGATGGCGAGGATTTCGGCATGGGCAGTTGGATCGTTCAGCGATTCGACCTGGTTGTAGGCGCGGGCGATGATCGCTCCATTAAATTCAATCACCGCCCCGATGGGTACTTCGTTGGCTTTCCATGCCTTGAGGGACTCGTTGTAGGCATGTGACATGTAATAGGACCTGTCCCGGTGCAGCTCGGATGGATGCAGCTTCTCAAATGGGCAGGGCGGTGGCGGCTCGGTTTTCATCAGGAATCACAATCTCAATCCCAATCCCAATCCCAATCGAGAATAAAATGAGCGGGGAGATTAGGATTAACGCTAAGATTGAGATTGAGATTGGGATTGGGATTCGGATTGTAGGGGAAGGATGGAGAGACGTGTGCAGCATATCCATATTCCCAAGTGTGCCGGAAACAGTGTTTTCAAGGCCATGCGGGAGGCCCTCCAGCCGGATCGAACACTGGTTCTGGATTCGATCGCCACTTACCTGGCGGCGAGGCGGCTGAAGCGCTGCCGGAACGAGTTTGAATTCGAAAGCCTGCATCTGGAGGTCAAGCAGGTCCTTTTGTCCTTCTACTTCGAGCAGGGCTACCCGATGATCAGCGGGCACCTGCCATTCAGTCCCTTGTGCCATAGCCAGTTCAACGAAAGCACGGACTTTATCACCATTCTCCGGGAACCACTCGAGCGGCTGAAGTCCCATGTGGCTTACCTGATTTTTGCCCAACCGCGTACCTCTGTCGAAGATTACCACACCGGCAAGGTGGATCCGGCCGACGAGGTGGTCCGGATCCTCCAGCGCGAGGAAATCGGCATCTGGATGGCCCGGTCCCTCACGGTTTACCTTGGCGGCCTCGGGATGGATGGGAAGGCCGACCTTGAGAACCGGGTTGCCAATGCCATTGCCTCCCTCGACAAGCTGCGGCTGGTTGGTTTTGACCATGACATTGCCGGCTTCGCGAACCGGTTTGAAGCGATCTACAAGGTGCCCCTGGCCATCGGCCGGGAGAATACCATCCGCCAGGTGCAGGACAACCAGGACCTGCTCGACAGGGTCTATGGTGTTTTCGACGGCTCCATGAAACAGGTCTTGCTGGACATGTCCGCCGATGATCTCGCCCTCTATGATGCGGCCATGAGCAAATGGGGCTGAGGCGTTGGAGAGTTCGTTCAGGTCGCTTCTGCTATGGAGCCGCTGCCGAATCATAGCTTGACTTTAACGGCGATCCGGCCAGTTATCTTCCTGCTTAATCAAACGAAATCCAAACCCATTATATGACCGAATCTGAAGTTGTAGAAGTTGAGGGCAAAGTTGCCGCCGTTCTCCCGGGAACCATGTTCCGGGTGGAATTGAAGAATGGACACCAGGTATTGGCCCACATCTCAGGAAAGCTGCGCAAGCATTTCATCAAGATCACGGTCGGGGATATGGTCAAAATGGAGATGACCCCCAAGGATATCGACAAGGCGCGTATTATTTACCGCCTGCGCAACGCTCCCTCCAACCGCAACGCCCCGATCCGCAGCTTCGGGCCGCGCAAGCGCTAGTCAACGGTTTCTCCGAAGCTCACCGGGGTGCAACCGCCCCAGTATCTTGAGTTGTTTTCCCAATTTACTCTGGAAAATTGGAATAAGCTATGGTAGCTTCAGCTCCATTATTGGAATAGAGCACTTTAATCATCACAAACCCTGTATTTGGAAAGGAAGGAAATGAGCCATTTAGCGAGCAGTGTCATCGACACAATTGGAAACACACCCCTGATTAAATTGAATGCGGCGGCGGACGGCTGCGTTGCGGACATCTACGTAAAGTGCGAGTGGTTCAATCCACTGGCGAGCGTGAAGGACCGGATTGCCAAGGCGATGATCGAGGCGGCGGAAGCGGATGGCCGCTTGAAGCCGGGTGGGATCGTCATTGAGCCGACGAGCGGCAACACGGGGATTGGCCTGGCCTTTGTCTGCCGGGCGAAGGGCTACCGCTGCCTGTTGACGATGCCGGAGACGATGTCGATGGAGCGCAGGGTACTGTTGGCGCTGCTGGGCGCGGAGCTGGTATTGACACCGGGACCGAAGGGGATGCCGGGAGCGATGGCGAAGGCGCAGGAATTGATTGAACAGTATGGCGATGAAGCATTCGGACCCGGACAGTTCGACAACCCGGCGAATCCGGAAGTGCACCGTCAAACGACGGCTGAGGAAATCTGGTCGGCGACGGATGGGGCGGTGGACATTTTCATGGCCGGTGTTGGTACCGGAGGGACGATCACCGGCGTTGGCGAGGTCTTGAAATCCCGCAAGCCGGATGCGAAGATTATCGCGGTGGAGCCGGCTGCCAGTCCGGTGATCAGTGGAGGACAACCAGGCCCGCACAAGATCCAGGGCATCGGTGCCGGCTTCATTCCGAAGAACCTGAATGTCGATGTCATCGATGATACAGTGACGGTGACCAACGAGGATGCCTTTGACATGGCCCGGAGTGTTTCCATTTCGGACGGCCTGGCCGTCGGAATTTCCTCGGGCGCGACCATTTGGGCGGCCCTGCAGGTGGCCAAGCGGCCGGAAAACAAGGGCAAGATGATTGTCGTGGTGGCGGCCAGCCCGAGTGAGCGCTACCTCAGCACGCCTCTAGCAGAATCGGCCCGGGAATCAGCCGCCAAGCTGGAAACAGCCACCGTTTAAGGCCGTAGCCGTTCCATTTGAATAGCTTTCAGACCGCCTGCAAATCGCAGGCGGTCTTTTTTTTGACGGAGCTTTACGGGATGGGCACTCGCCGATAACTTGTTGATGTGGAATCGGCGATAATATGGTTCAGGCAGGATTTGCGGCTAGCCGACAATCCGGCATGGGAGAAGGCGGTAGCCAGTGGGCGATCCGTCGTACCGCTGTATATCCATGCCCCGGGGGAAGCCGGGCGATGGCAGCCGGGTGGAGCTTCCCGCTGGTGGTTGCATCATGCCCTGCTTGATCTGCAGTCCCAGCTCGATGCCATCGGCCTGCGCCTGGTCATCCGGTCCGGGGAAAGTGCGGCTGTTCTGGATGAAGTGGTGACTGAGGTATCTGCCAAGGCTGTCTTCTGGAACCGCTGCTATGAGCCGCATCGTGTACGCCTTGATGGCCAAATCAAGAGTTCCCTAAGGGACCGTGGGGTGGAAGCCTGGAGCGGCAACAGCTCACTGCTCTACGAGCCATGGGAGGTGGCCACCGGTGCTGGAAATCCCTACAAGGTCTACACCCCGTTTTCCAAGGCCTGTGCCAAGTTGCCGCAGAAGGAGCCCGTCAGGTGCGAGAGTCATCCGATTGTCCCGGAATCGTGGCCGGCATCGGATACCCTCGATTCACTGGATCTTTTGCCGAAGCTGGATTGGGACAAGGGCCTGCGCGGTTTCTGGGATCCCACCCGGAAGGGTGGCTTGGACCGGATGCAAACCTTCCTCGGGGACGCCTCCGCCCGGTATGCGACCGATCGGGATTACCCGGCGATTGATGGCACCTCACGCCTTTCCCCCTACCTGCACTGGGGGCAGATCGGCCCCCGGGAGGTGGCGGCCGCTATCCGGAAGGCAGGCAAAGGTCCTGGGAAGGAAACCTTCTACCGGGAGATTGTCTGGAGGGAATTTGCTCATCATGTCCTCTATCATTTTCCTGATACGCCTGAAGAACCTCTGCAGCTGAAATATGCCAGTTTCCCCTGGAGGAAGGACGCCTCGATCCTGAAGGCGTGGCAGCGGGGCCGGACGGGGTATCCCATCGTTGATGCCGGCATGCGGCAGCTCTGGGAAACAGGGTGGATGCATAACCGGGTGCGGATGATCGTGGCCTCACTGCTGGTCAAGCACCTGCTTCACTCATGGGAGGATGGTGCTGTCTGGTTCTGGGATACGCTCGTCGATGCTGACCTCGCCAGTAACACCCTCGGTTGGCAATGGGCTGGGGGATGTGGTGCGGACGCTGCTCCTTATTTCCGGATATTCAACCCGATGACGCAGAGCGAGAAGTTTGACGCGGAAGGGCAGTACATAAAGCGCTACGTTCCTGAGCTGCGGGAGGTGCCGAAGACGTACATTCACACACCATGGGAAATGCCATTGGAGGTTCAGGAAGCTTCCGCTTGTGTCATTGGCAAGGATTACCCCGAGCCCGTTATTGAGCACAAGGCGGGACGGGAGCGGGCGCTTGCGGCGCTGGCCTCCCTCAAGGAGGATAAAGGGTGAGTCCCGGCAGGAAAAAGGTGCGCCATTTGGTTGTCGTTTTCGGGGACCAGCTGGACTTGTCGGCGTCCGTTCTCACCGAACTCGACAAGAAGCGGGATATGGTCTGGATGGCGGAGGCGGCCGGCGAAGCGGGACATGTCTGGTCCACCAAGATGCGCATCGCCTACTTTTTCTCAGCCATGCGCCACTTCCGGGAAGCCCTCGAGGGTGAGGGGTTGCCAGTCCATTACCACAAGCTCGACGACAGTGAACGCGGATTGATGGATTTGCTTCACGATTCCCTGGAGTCCCTGCAGCCGGAAAAGGTTGTTTGCACCCTGCCTGGTGAGTGGCGTATCCTGCAGGACTTAAAGGAAGTTTGCAAGGCGCTGGCTTGCCCCATCGAGGTGCGGGAAGACAGCCATTTCATGGACACTCCGGAAGGGTTTCGTGGTTGGGCCGAAGGGCGCAAGTCAATCCGGCTGGAGTATTACTACCGGGAAATGCGCAGGCGTCACCAGATTCTCATGACAGAGGATGGAAAGCCCGAGGGCGGCGAATGGAATTTCGACAAGGAAAACCGGGGCAGTTTTGGAAAAGAAGGACCCGGCCGGGACAAGCCTGATCCACCGGCCTTTGAGGCTAATGCGATAACCCGGGATGTCATGCGGTTGGTCGAGGACCGGTTTTGTAACTATCCGGGATCCCTGAATGATTTCCGCTGGCCAGTGACCCGGGAGGATGCATTGGCTGCCCTTGATGATTTTGTTGAAAACCGCTTGCCGGAATTTGGGCTCTACCAGGATGCCATGTGGACGGGCGAGCCCTGGCTTTACCACTCCCTGCTTTCAGCGGCGCTCAACGTCAAGCTACTGAATCCGCGGGAGGTCATCGAGGCGGCAACGATTGCTTACCGGGAGGGGATGGCTCCCCTAAACGCGGTGGAGGGATTTGTGCGCCAGGTTCTCGGCTGGCGGGAATATGTCCGGGGCGTCTACTGGTGGAAAATGCCGGGATACGTCGAGCTCAACGCGCTGCGGGCCAGTGCCCCGCTGCCGGAATTCTACTGGACCGGCGAGACCCGCTACCGCTGTCTCTCGGAAGCCTTGCAGCAGACCCTGGAACATGGCTACGCCCACCACATCCAGCGCTTGATGGTAACCGGGCTTTACGGATTGCTCCTTGGGATTGATCCGGCGGAAATGCACAAATGGTACCTTGCCGTCTATGTGGATGCGGTGGAATGGGTGGAGTTGCCCAACACCCTCGGGATGTCGCAGTTCGCGGATGAGGGCATCATGGCCTCCAAGCCTTATGTAGCGAGTGGTAAGTACATCCAGCGGATGAGTAATTACTGTTCAGGCTGTCCGGCAAACCCCGCCAAGGCGACCGGGGAGGATGCCTGCCCCTTCACTACGTTGTATTGGGATTTTCTCTACCGCCATCGGGACGATCTTTCCTCAAACCGGCGCATGCAGATGCAACTGCGCAATCTTGAACGCAAGTCTGACGAGGAGATGGCGGCTATTCGCGAAGCCGCTCAGATGGTGCGGTTCCACCCAGACGGAATGGAGGTTCCAGCATGAAGAAACGGCGATTCAGCAAGTCTACGATTGTACCGGTGCCAGTAGAGCGCTTGTGGGACTGGCATATGACGGAGGGTGCCTTTGAACGACTGGTTCCGCCATGGCAGCGGGTGGAGCTGGTGGAGCGCCCTGAGGGGATGTCAGCAGGCAGCACAGTGCTTCTGCGACTGCATGCGGGGTTTCTCAAGCGGGACTGGCGGGCGCGTATCGAGTCGGTGGAAGCAAACCGGCAATTCGTCGATATTCAGGAGAAAGGGCCCTTTGGATTCTGGCGCCATGAACATCGCATGGAGGCAACGGGTGAAAATTCATCCCGGCTGACCGATACGATCGACTATGCACTGCCAATGGGGCTTGGGATTGTACCGGGAATGAACCGGCTTGCCGACAACCAACTGGAGCGACTCTTCCAATTCCGTCATCAGCAAATGCGATTTGACCTGGAGCGGTATCCTGAGCTGTCAGGTGCTGGCCGAACAGTCCTGGTGACCGGGGCCAGCGGCCTTGTCGGCCGCCGGTTGGTTCCATTCCTGAAGACACTGGGATACCAGGTCCATGAGCTGACTCGGGGACCGGCAGGCCCGCAGCGGTTCAATTGGGACCCTGATCGACAAATCCTCGATTCCAACGCGCTCAAGGATGTCCATGCCGTGATTCACCTTGCCGGTGCCAATATCGCCGCTGGTCGTTGGACAGATGCCCGTAGGAAAGCGATTCTCGAAAGCCGGACTAATGGGACACGGACCCTGGTGGAGGCGATAAAGCAGTTAGCAAATCCTCCAGAAGTGCTTATCTCCTCCTCGGGAGTGAATTTTTACGAAACCGATGGACAACCGAAAGACGAGGCCTCAGCTGCCGGATCCGGGTTCCTTTCGGAGGTCTGTCGTCAATGGGAAGATGAAGCGATGCAGGCAGAGAAGGCCGGCGTCCGGACTGTTTGTTTACGGACGGCCGTGGTCCTCGATCCGTCTGGAGGGGCCGTGGGCCGGATGCTGCTGCCGTTTCAGCTTGGCCTCGGCGGACCGGTCGGAACGGGCAAGCAGGGATTTCCCTGGATTGGGATGGATGACTTGCTCGACATATTCATCCACCTGATGGAATCTGGATCCGTCAGTGGACCGGTCAACGCGGTGCATCCGCAGTGCCAGTCGCAAGGCGCGTTCAGCAAGTGCCTTGGAACTGTCCTCGGCAGGCCCTCATTCCTTCCACTCCCGGCAGCGATGGTAAGGCTGCTTTTCGGCCGGATGGGGGAGGAGACCCTGCTCGCCAATCTTAACATCCGGCCGGGTGTCCTCCAATCCACCGGGTATCGATTCCGCTTCGAGACCCTTGAGGCGACTCTGCGTCACATCCTCGGCCCCTAGGAATTGCTCTATCCATGCCATTGCACTACCTCAATCCCCTTGTTTGCGCCCTTTTCTTTGCGCTGGCCAACATTGTCCTCAAGCGGGGAATGATGGACGGAGCTGGTGCTCTCCGCTGTGTCTTCATTACCAATGGGACCTTCTTCATTTGCCTCATTCCGTTGTGGTGGATTTTTCCAACACCTGTCGATCCGTCCCTTCTGTGGGCTCCGGTCGTAGCTGGGGTAGCGGCCTTTCTTGGATCCTTGTTTTCCACCCTGGCCTTGAGGGTCGGTGATGTCTCAGTGGCCACACCCTTGCTGGGAGGTAAAGTGCTTTTTGTGGCCCTGCTGTCCACCTTGATACTGGGCAACCAGCTTCCCCTGAGCTGGTGGGCCGGAGCTGTCCTTGCCGGGGCCGGAATCTTCTTCCTCGGTCAAGGACCTGGCAGGAAGGGTGCCGGCGGGCCCCTTTGGCTGACCATTGTTCTTTCACTCTTGGGGGTGTTTTTCTTTGCCCTGATGGATATTCTTATCGCCGGTTGGGGAAAGTCCTTCGGATTTCAGCGGTTTGTGGCCCTGCAGCAGGTCGTCACGTTTGGGATGAGCCTCTTTCTCGTCCCATTCTTCAAGGAACCATTGAAGAACGTTCCCCAACACAGCCTTTGGTGGATATTCGTCGGTAGCCTGGTCATTGTCGGCCAATTTTTCCTGCTTAACTGGACTATTGCCATGTACCGGGACCCGACAGCGGTCAATATCGTCTACAGTTCGCGAGGGGTCTGGTCGGTTATCCTTGTCTGGACTGTCGGGCGCCTGCTTGGCAACGAGGAACGATCCCGGGGAACAGCGGTCCTGGCGCAACGGGCCCTGGGTGCCTTGTTGCTGGTCATCGCCATTTCCCTGGTAGTCGTTGTTTGACCATTTCCCTTGTGATTCAGCGGATTGCGGCTATCAGTTTAGGAATATGGCCGATTTCGTTATACGTGTCCTGAAGTGGCTCGCCGCACTGGTTACGGCTTACTTCATTTTATTTGCGCTGCTGTTCCTGATGCTGATCGGCATCGGAATCGCCTTCCAACCGACCCCGGTGACCATCGAGCCCAATTCCGTCCTCGTCATGGACCTGGGTTTCAACCTGACCGACCGCCCGGAGACCGACGATCCGGCTGCACTCATCGCTGACGCCCTTGAAGGCAGCATTTCCCAGACAGCCTCCCTGCGGCAGGTTATCAATACCCTGGAGAGCGCCAGTAATGATCCCGATATCCATGGGTTGCTGATAAAGGGCAACCTGCAGACGGGGAGTTACGGCACCAGTTTTGCCGCCTTGCGGGAGTTCAGGCAGGCCGTGTTGGACTTTGGTAAGAAAAAACCTGTCTGGAGCGTCTTGAAATGGGACACCCTGCGTGACTATTACTTAAAGTCCGCAGCGACGGAGGTCATTACTGATTCACATGGAATGGTCGACTTTCGGGGGCTTCGAGCGGAACGCCTTTATCTCGGGGAAGCATTTGAACGCATCGGCATTGATGTCCAGGTGGAGGCCGTTGGTGAATTCAAGACGGCCGGGGAGAGTTTTCAGCAAGCCTCCATGTCAGAGGCTGAAAAGGAACAGCTGGCAGACTTGATCGATGACCTGTGGGAGGCCATCGTCGGGGATATCGCTGCTTCTCGCGGTGTCGAAGTCGCGACCCTGAATGCGGTCGCGGAGGAAGAGCTCTTTAACACGGGCAAGGAAAACCTGCGCAACCATCTCGTCGACACTATCCTGAGTGAAGACCAGCTGATTGAATATCTTGTCGGCAAGGTCGGTTTTGATGGGGAAGGGGAGACTTTCCGCCAGTTTGATTTCCAGGACTACCGCAACCTCAGTGATCCCATGGCCGGATTGATGGACTTTGATCTCGGGAACAACAAGGTGGCCATCCTGTATGTCCAGGGACTGATTCTCGATGGCAAGAGCGGTGACGGGATTGCCGGAGCGACAACTATCAACAAACAGCTTCGCAAGCTGCGCAATGACGACTCCGTGAAGGCCGTTGTCCTCCGCGTCAACAGCCCGGGTGGCAGTTCAACCGCTTCCTACAGGATTGCTCGCGAGATTGAATTGACCAACGAGGAGAAGCCGGTGGTTGTCTCCATGGGAACGATTGCAGCGAGTGGCGGCTACATGATTTCTGCCGTTGGTGATTATATTTTCGCGGAATCAACCACCATCACCGGCTCCATTGGCGTTGTCTCGATGCTCTGGAATGTCGAGGAGCTGGCTGATAAGCTGTCTTTGCATTTCGAGGGTGTGGAAACCCACCCGTTTGCCGGCTCGTTCTCCCTCGCCCGGGCCAAGACCGACGAGGAGTTGCGACAAATCAGGGCCATGGGGGAAGAGACCTATGACGAGTTCCTGCAGATTGTGGCGGTCAACCGTGGCATCACCCGCAACGACTTGTTGCCTTTGGCGCAGGGTCGAGTATGGTCCGGTACGGCCGCCGTGGAGAGTAAACTCGCGGATGAGATAGGCGGGTTGAAGAGTGCTGTCCAGCGGGCAGCGGACCTGGCCGGGATCGGGGATGGATTTGATGTTATCGAGCGCCCCCGGCCCCTGACCCTTGAGGAAAAAATTGAGGAAATGCTGACTGGTGGGTCGATGACTCTGGCCCGGCCGGCACCCCGGGGACAATTGGGGATCATGCTCAGTGATATCGAGAAGGAGGTCCAGCGGCTGGCATCCTTGAATGATCCGCGCGGACTCTACACCGTTGTTCCCTACAACCTGAGGATTTACTGATTCAACCCGTTAGATAATCATGTCATTAAAAGGCAAAACGATCACCATCGAGCAAACCTGCAACGCTACCCGGATTCCGTCAGGAGAGCCCCTGCACCTGAATCCCGGTGAGGAATATGTCATCAGCCAGGCCCTGGGAGGCAGTGTCACCCTGCGCGATTCCGGCGGCCTCTACCGGGTCGGTCTGGAGGATGTCGAGGCCTTGGGAGCAGAGGTTGCCGAAGCTGCCCGCCAAGCTGCGGATGTTGAGGTGGATAACGTGCCTTTCAGCGAGGAGCTGGTCTGGGATGCCCTGCGTCAGTGTTTCGATCCGGAGATACCGGTGAATATCGTCGACCTTGGCCTGATATACGATTTGCAGATTAGCGAGGCCAGTGAAGGGAAGTACGCCGTTGCGGTCAAAATGACCCTTACGGCGACTGGTTGTGGAATGGGACCAACCATTGCGGCTGATGCCCAAGCCAAGATTGAGGCCATCCCATCTGTCGCCTCGGCGGTTGTCGATATTGTCTGGGACCCGCAATGGACGCCGCATATGATTTCAGATGAGGCCCGCAAGGTGCTCGGCCTGGACTGACCCTTGAGCGGTTGAGGAGATAACGTGGGCGAGCAGGACCTACCGAAGGTTGAGCGGGAGCAGATCGAGCGCTTCCTCCGTTTCATCGAGTCCGAGCGGCAATATTCCGCCTACACCGTCCGCAATTACCGTCAGGCACTGGAAGGATTGCTCTCCTATGTTGCCGAAGGGCGGTCCGGTGTCCGCAACCTCTTCGAGATGATGGGACCCCTCACCATCCGTTCCTACGTCATCGATGCCCAGAGGACGGGCGTTTCCAAACGCACACTCCATCTCAGGCTTTCAGCCTTCCGGTCCTTCTTCCGCTACCTCAGGAAGCATGGGATTGTTGACCACAATCCCGTGGCCGGGGTCAGTGTCCCGAAGTTCCGTAAACCGTTACCCAAGTTCCTTACGGAAAGGGAGATGGAGCGCTTCCTTGATGGACCGGCCCATTTGCTGGAGCAGGGTGAATGTGATCCCTTTACGGCCAAGCGGGATGCCCTGCTGTTTGAGCTGTTTTACGGGGCTGGCTTGCGTATCAGCGAGGTGGTGCAGGCAAGCTGGCGCGATTACGACAAAGGCTCGCGTTGTCTTAAGGTACTTGGCAAGGGCCGCAAGGAACGCCTCTGCCCGGTCGGGGATCAGGCCGCCAAATTGCTGGAGGAATTCCGCAACGAGCATGCGGTGGTTACCGATGAAGATGAGCCCATCCTCCACACCTTGGCCGGCAAGCCCCTCTCACCCTTCTGGATTCAAAAGCGCATGAAGGTTTACCTGCGCCTTGCTGAGTTGCCGGAAGACCTCACACCGCACAAGATCCGGCATTCCTTTGCCACTCATCTTCTCAATGCGGGTGCGGATATGCGGGTGGTTCAGGAGTTGCTGGGACACGCCAGTCTCTCAACCACCCAGATCTATACGCACGTCGGACTCAAACGGCTCAAGGAAGCTCATTCACGGGCACACCCCCGGGCTTAGGCAGGAACTGGGTCGTATACCACTTCCCTGCAGGACTAGAGGCGTTCTCCAGCATGCCGAGGTCCTCTATTTCCCGAGCCAGCGTTTCCATGCGGGCCGGATCAAGCTCGCCGACCAAGCCACCTTCAGGATCATCGCCAGTAACGAGCCGGCCATCCCGCATGGCCCCATAGCTGAAGGCCATGAAGGCCTCGTTCATCTTGGGATTCTGCCCGGCAATCAGGGCGAGGGCGGGGGCCGGGTCATTGAGGATGAAATCCCTCCAGCCACGCAGGGAGGCGCGGACAAAGCGTTCCACCAGATCGGGATTCCCCTCTATCAGAGAACGCAGACAGTAGATTCCATGGTAGGGATCAAATCCGGACTCGCGCAGGGGAAGGACTTTTGCCTCCAAGCCAGCTTGCCGGACATAGAACGGTTCGTTGGTCAATAGGCACTGCTGGATAAATTCCGGATCATTGAGAAAGCGTTCGATTCCGAAATCGTGAGGAATGATGTCCAGCTCGATGCCGTAGCGTGATTCCAGCCATCGGATCCAGGCCAGTCCGGGGATGGCCATTACCTGTCGGCCATCCAGTTCTTCAAAGTGGGAGAGGGGATTCGATGAATGGAGGAGAAGGGCTTGCGGGTCATGTTGCAGGGTGGCCATGACCATGGTTACCGGCACGTCGCGACGACACAGGGAGTAGATGGTATCTGCCCGGTTCATGGCGAAGTGGGCCCGTCCCTTGAGAACCTTCTGGGTCGACATGGCATTGGGCCCGCCAGGGAGGATCGTCACCGACAAGCCTGCCTCCTCGTAGAATCCCCTGGCCAGGGCCTGATAGAATCCGCCGTGCTCGGGTTGCGGAAACCAGTCGGTCTGGAGGATGACCTCGTCCAGTTCTGTCTCCAAATCATTCCCCGAATCCGCTTTCCGCCGGCATCCGGAACCAAGGATCAGGGCGGCCACGAGGAGAAGAAGGCTCAACTGCCGATGGAACAAGCTCACCTGCGTATTTGATGCATAAAAAAGCCGGATGGGGAAGCCCCATCCGGCGAAAATTGATTTACTGGAAATCCGCAACCGGCCTTAACTGCGGCGGCGGTTCTTGAGGGCATCCCGGATCTGGTTCAGGTAGGCCTGGACATTTTCATGATACTCCAGTCCCTGGGCTGTTTCCAGGAGGTCGGCTGCCTTGTCCAGTTCATTGCGTTGGACGCGAAGCTGGGCCTCGCCAATATAAGCGCGGCGGCGGTCCATGAGGTCATCAAGGTTCTGTGCCCGCTCGTAGTAGAGGATGGCCCGTTGCTCGTATTCGCGCTTGAGGCGGGTCCGCTCAATCTCATCGGTGACGGTAGCACCCGCTTCGAGGTCGCCATAGTAGCGGGCAAGATTGAGGAGGGCCCGGCCATTGAAGGCGTCCCGCTTGAGAAGGGCCTCCAGATTGGCGGCTGCTTCAGCGCCTTTACCGAGGGAAATGTTGATTTCCGAGCTCAGGGAAAGGAGTTCGATTTCATCTTCCTCGTCCAGGTTGTTCTTGTAGACGGCCTGGATTTTCTCGATGACGGACATGCCCTGTTCATAGGCGATGTAGTTGTTGAGCGTCTTGGCTGCTCCGATGAAGGAGTTGATGTATGACGGGGACGGGTCCATGGCGATGGCCTCGAGGTAGACTTCCGTGGCTTCATCGACCATGTCCTTGTTCATGTAGACATCACCCAGAAGCATCAATGAAGGAACGTTGGATTTGCCCATGAAGCGGACAATTTCCAGGTTCCGGGCAGCCTGGTCGATCTCGTCGAGAGCTATATAGCAGTTGGCCTGGGCCATCCAGAAGGTGGCCTCGTTCGGGGTCTTCTGCAGCATTTCGGCGAAGATTTCCTTGGCTTCCGCGTAGCGCTCCTGCTGGAGCAGGACATTACCCAGCAGTTGCTTGAACTGCGGGATGGAAGGGTTGATCATGAGGCTGTTCCGCAGGGCGGACTCGGCGGAGACCAACTTGCCCTCCTCCATGTAGATGGCCCCGAGAATACCGAAGGACACGGCATCCCGGTCACCCAGTTCGATGGCTTTGACGAAATGTACCTTGGCTTCTTTAGCCTTGTCATTGCGGAAAAGCAGGTTGGCCAGGTTCTTGTGGGCCCGTTTGAAGTTCGGGAATCCGGTGTTGGGGTTGATAGCTTGCTTCAGGTAGCGCTCGGCCCGGGCAATGGATTGCTTGGCACGAGCCTGGTCCTTGGTCACTTCCGCGTTACGCATTTCCAGAGTGCCGGCAATTTGCAGCATCATGGGGCTGGTGTTGGTGCCGGCTGCCTGTTGCTCGCGGATCAAGGCCTCGACTGCTCCAACCGCAGCGCGGAGATCGGCATCGGCTCCGGTTTGCAGAAGGTCGCGCACTTGTCCAAGCACTTCCCGCTCACGCTGATCTTCGGGGATACCGGGCTCAACGCCCGTATCGACACCGTAGTAGCCCATGAAGGCCTGTTGCCATTCCTTGGTGGCGTAGAAGGCCAGGGCGGGTGCAGCGTCCACGTCAATGACTTGCTTCTGGGCCTGGACTGCAACGCAGGCCCCAGCGAGGGTTATGAGGGTGATGATTCGTTTCATGGGAAATCTCTTATGTATAGGTTCTAGCGGTTAAATTTGAAGGGAATGGGCAGACGGACCCAGACGTTAACGGCCTTGCCATCCTTTTCACCAGGCTCAAAGCGCCATTTGCGGACAGCCCGGATGGCCGGTTCCTCAAAGGCAGGATTGTCGGAACGCTCCACGGTAATCCTGGAAGTGGTCCCATCCGCACGAACGGCAAACTTGAGGACGACGGTCCCGGAAATTCCCGCCCGCCGCAGTTCCGGCGGATAGGTCGGAGAGGGACGGGAAATCGGCCGCGGGGGCTGCGTCAGGTCGGACAGCTCATAGATGATATCGTCGAGCTGATCACCGACATTGATTGTCGGGACAGTGAAATCCGAACTGGCAATACCCGAAAGGTCGGCGCTCATGGACAGTTCCAATTGCTCCAGCGTCGGGGGTTCGCGGTTCTGCTCGATTTCCTCGATATCGTCTTCCTGGTCCTCCTCTTCAGGAGGTGGCGGTTGCTCCATCATTGTGGGGGGCTTCATTTCCACCACATCGACTTCGGCCCGGTCGCGGCCACCGAATTCAGTGATCAACTGGCTGATTGGCAGGGCCAGCAATACGGCAGCCATGAAGACAAAGCCGGTCAGCAAGGACCGGGGAATCTCTGTCTTGAGATCAGGTGGCTGGTTTATGTGTTTGTTGGACATGCTCGGAAATCTAGGGGGATTCAGTTGAAATGCTCACCACGGAAGGTGGATTGGCCAGTTTGCATTCATCGATGACACGGATGACGATGCCAGCCGGGGCGGCACGGTCAGCCTGCAGGATGATGGGCATAAACTGGTTGTCCGCTGTCAGGCGCTTGACCACACCGCGGACGCCAACAACTCCGATATTGGAACCTCCGTAGACCACTTCCCCATCCGGGGTAATGGCGATAAGGATGGAATTCTTTTCCAAGTCGAGAGAGGAGAGGGCAAATTCCCGCTCCACCTCGACGCCCGGTTCCTGCACGAAGACAGTGGTGACAATGAAGAAAATCAGCAAAATGAAGACCATATCAATCATCGGGGAGATGTTGATATCGCTCATTTCCGCTTCGTCTTGCAGAATACTTCCTCGCTTACTCATCGGGCGTCCTCCAGTTTGTGGACCCGTTGCACAACCGTCGTTTCCAGCTCAGCCAGGAAGGCGAGGTAGGTATTCCGGGAACGGATGACCAGGGAGATGAAAATATAGCCCGGGATGGCAATCATGAGCCCGGTCTGGGTCGTGATGAGGGCCACCCGGATACCTTCGGCCACCAGGTCCACTGCCTGCCCGGAGGCTGTCGCCAGCCCGCGGAAGGTGGTTAACATGCCGATAACCGTCCCCAGCAGCCCCATCAATGGGGCGATGGTGACCAGGATGCTCAGCACAACGATGCGGTTGTTGATGTCCGGCAGGAGCTTCGACTTGACCGCCTCCACGCGGAGGATGGCGTCGTCAGAGCGGATTCCGTCGCCCACGACAAAGCGGATGACCTCCCCGATATGGCCGGAGCCCTTGGCGGGGTTGTCGATCCAGTCGGACCAGACGGAACGCGGGGTCTTCTTGATTTGCGCCTTCCCCAAGCGGAGAATAAGGGCCATCGCCTCAAAATAAATGAGGAGAGCGAGTGCAGCCAGCGGGATCATCAGCCAGCCGCCCTCAACCCAGGTCTGCCAGACAAAGCTGACAAACTCACCGGGGGACATGCCACCGGATGAGCGGAGGGCCTCTGTGGCGCTTTCCATATTAGCAGGATCTGACATGAGATCGTTTCCTGGAGTTCGGGGAGCAGGCCCCGTTATTGCTCGGTGGATTCACCACGCATTTCAGCCACACCGTTGATGAAGCTGACCGCGGCTTGTTCCATGCTACCGACAACTCCCTTGGCCTTGCGGTTCAGGAGCGCGTGCATGATCAGGGTTGGGATGGCCACAATCAGACCCCACTTGGTGGTGATGAGGGCCTCGGAGATACCGGAGGAAAGATTCCTGGCGTCACCCGTACCAACGATGGTGATGAGCTTGAAGGTCTTGATCATCCCGGTGACCGTACCCAGCAGACCCAGGAGCGGGGCTGTGGCGGCAACAACCGCAATAAACGGAAGGAAGCGTTCCAGCTTGGGCTGGGTCTTGATGATGTTCTCGTAAAGGACTTCTTCAATGACTTCACGGTCTTCCGAGGAATTCTCCACAGCGGCGCAAAGCATCGTGCCGACCGGCCCGCCGACGGACTTGGCATGAGCCATGGCGGCATCCCCGTTCTCACTCCGCAAATGGTCGAGGATGACATCGATATCCTTGGCATTGGCTGCCTTGACCCGGAACAATTCGAGGGCCTTGAAGATGGCGATGAGGATGGCCAGGGTGAAGAGGCCGAGAATTGGGTACATGACAAAACCACCCAGTGCCCATTCCTCGAGGAGGGTGATGTCGTGGGTGATCCCTTCCAGGGCTTCACCATCGGTGGTGTCCACCGGAATCATGCCGCTGCCGGTATTGGCGGTGGTGCTGATGCCTTCGCCGTACTCGGGGAGGGGATAGATGTTGGCGCGGTTTTCCCGCATCCCGTTGGTAATGCCGACATCACCTTGCGCATCCGTGAAATAGGAAACCGGGCCGATGAGAGCGAATGTTCCCTCCTTCAGGGTGCCTTCGACAATCGCCGGACCCTCGTAGGTGTCGCCACCAATGACACGGCTTACGCGAGCCAGGGACATTTCGACAATTTTCAGCTGGTTGCTGAAGATAGTGGCATCGTCGGCCTTCTCTTCAGACTCGAGGAAGGCCAGTGATTCCCGGATGGAACCCGAATAAACAGGGATTTCCGAGGGGTCGATGGTCAGCTCCAGTCGACGGATGTACTCATTGAGCAGGGTGGACTGGATGTAGTTGTTGGTGTCGATGACACTCTGCTTTTCCTTTTCCAGCTGACTGACTTCGACATCAAAGCCAGCCTTGATGCGGGCTGCATTGGAAGCTTCGTCGCGGAGCCGAAGCGCAGTCGCTTCAACCTCGTCAAGCTTGGCGCCCAGCTTCGGGCGCTTGTCATTGACTTCGGCCTGGATGACGTCGAGCTCGTCGAGAGCTTTCTCGAGGCGCTGGTTGGCTTCTGTCGAAGCCGTGATGAAGGCCCGGGCGTCGCCTTGGGCATTCAGCCCTGCGACAGCCATCAGGAGTAAAAATGTTACGGTCTTTTTCATCTGTAAATCTCCTCGGGAATAATTAGTTGCCGGTTGTCAGGTTCTGGACTTCCACCGGGAGGTCGACCAGCATGGCGGGTTTGATGTCGCCGTTGTAATACTGGATGGCCATCCGGATGTTGCTGGCGAGGTCGTTGCGCTCGGTCCACTGCCACTCACCGACAGCAGGGATTCCAACGCCACCGATACTGCCATCACTGTCCGCGTAGTAGGCCACGGCCAGCCCGAGATAGATGACGTCGACCAACTTGGTCTCACCGCTGGGCAGCTTCTTCTCGAAGCTGTCGAAATTGAAATCGGAGTTGAACTTGTCCACCTCATTGAGGATGCCGATAAGGATGGCCATCCGGTCAGCGGAATTACGACTCTTGCCGAGCTGCTGCACGAGGCGCTCCACCTTGCTCTTCAGCGGGGAGGGGAAGTACTGGTACATTTCCCGCATCTTGTCCTCGAAGGCCGGGAGTGCCTGGCCGACGATGTCATTGGCGGAACGCAGGACAGCGATTTCCTCCCGGACGGCGGCAATCTGGCGTTCGGCCTGGGTTGTGTCCTTCTCAGCCGTTTCAATCAACTGGCTGAGCTGGCTGATTTCCCGTTCATAGAGGTCGATTCGGCGTTGGGTCAGTTCCTGGTAGGACTTCCACTCATTTTTGACCCGGGCGATTTCCTGCCGTGTTTCCACGTACTTGGAAATGACTTCCCTTGCCTTTTCGATTTCCTTTTGCACGGCGGCCTCGTCCTGGGCGTGGAGGGCGCTTCCAGCAACCAGTGCGGCCAGACCATAGAGGATTTTCTTATTCATAAGTTTTTTGGTGGTTATTGTTAATTAAAGGGTGGGCGGTAGCCGTCGAATGGCTTGAATTCGATTATGGTTACAAAGGTTAGGGGGGTTAAGGGTTCGGTATGTTCAATCTTGGGTAGAGGAAGTAAAGTTTTGAAGGCTGAGGGAATCAGGTGTCAACACAAGACTGTGGCTGCGGGTCAATATTGCCCGTCATCTAGGATTTGTCCTAATCAGACCTATTAGGAGTGGGGCGGACGTCGGCGCCCGCTGCGCAGGATATCAAAGGCAACGTAAGCCCCGATAGCGGCGGAAAGGATATATCCAATCAGCCCGATCGCGGGAAATCCCCACAGGAGGGGCTTGATCCCCGTGTTGATGACGATGGAGCTGCCGATGACGAGGGAACCGATAATGACAGCGAGGGACAGCCGGCTGAAGGCGTGGTGAATGGTATTGGTGGCCCGATAGACCCCACGGTGCTCGAGGATAACTGGCAGCTCGCCATCCTCCATGCGGTGGAGGACCCGCTGGAGATCCTGGGGAAGCTCACTGAGATGGGTCCATTTTTCCCGCCAGTCGGCGAGGATGGAGCTGGCGAGGTTGCCCGGATTCCAGCGTTCCCAGTTCAGTCGCTGGATAAAGGGTTCGCCGACCTCGGCGAGATTGAAGTCCGGATCGAGGAGGGTGGCGGTCCTCTCAAGGGAAATAATGGACTTGGCCAGAAGGGTGTAATCGCGGGCGACATGGATGCCGTGGGATCCAAAGACAAAGATCATTTCAAAAATGACGCGGCCGAGGTTCTCCATGCGTTTGAGGTCGGCATCATACTTGAACAGGACGGTGGTGACGGCCTTCTCCAGTTGGGTTCGCTGCATCCGGTGGGGGACCCGGCCCAGTTGCAAGGCAACACGGGTGACCATAGCGGCATCGCGCTTGGCGCAGGCGGCGAAGAGGTCGATGAGGGCATAGCGCATGCGGCTGGTCAATTGGCCGGCGAGGCCCCAGTCGAGCAGGCAGAGCCGGCCATCCGGGGTCACGAGAATATTCCCGGGATGGGGATCCCCATGGAAGAATCCGGTCATGACGATCTGCGAGAAGAAGGAACTGCCGCCGGTTTTGGCGATTTCCGAGGCTTCCTCGGGGGAAAACCGGGTCCGGGCGGGGGTTTTGCCATCGATCCATTCGCTGACCAACAGGCGCGAGGTAGTGTAAGCCTCGATGATTTCCGGGGCAAAGACCTTTTCCGGGAACTGGTTCAGGGAATTGAAGACGCTGGCATTGCGGGCCTCGATGGCAAAGTTCAGTTCATCGAGAAGGCCTTGTTTCAGTTCCTCGAGGACGGTCGGCAAATCGAGCGGGCGGAGGGCTTCGATGTTCTCGTGGATTTGTTCAGCCAGCCAGACCATGATTTCAAGATCGGTGCGGATGGGCTTGCGCAGGCCCGGCTTCTGGATTTTGACGGCGACTTCCTGACCGTTGGACTTGAGCCGGGCCCGGTAGATTTGCCCGAGGGAAGCGGAGGCGGCGGGTTCCTTGTTAAATTCGGTAAACACTTCCTCGTAGGGGCAGCCGAGCTCTTTCTCCAAAGCGGGCTGCATCTTTTCAAAGTCCAGCGGGGTAATCTGGTCCTGCAGCGCTTCCAGCTCAATAATGAGCTCCATGGGCAGGATATCGGGCCGGGTGCTGAGAACCTGGCCGATCTTTATGAAGGTCGGGCCAAGCTCCTCAATGGCCAGGCGAATCCGGCGCCAGAGGGAGATTTTCTCATGGACCGGCGGGACAAAGCGGGTCAACCAGGCGGCCGGGAGGTCGGTATTCTCAAGAATCTGGTCAAAGCGATACTTGAGGAGAATCGTGACGATCTCCTTTGCCCGGACCGCATCCCTGATCAGGTGAAGTTTCACACCCGGGATTAGGAATCACTCGCTTTTTCCAGTGCCTCCAGACGCTTCTCGATCGAATCGAGGTCCTTTTTCCAGGCGACCGGGGATTTCTCCAAAAGCTCCTCAAAGAGGGATTTCAAGGAAGACTGGGCTTCTTCAAACTCCTTTTTGCTATCCTCGGAGATCTTTTTGGCGGTGTCCCTGGCCTCGTCGGCGGACAACTTCCCTTTTTCCACCAGTTCCTGCAGGGCGGATTCAATTTTCTCGGCACTGACCACCGTTGCCCCGATGCCGGCATATAGCGTTCGTTTTAATGCTTCTATCATAGGATTACTGACTCTAGAGACAGAATCCCCAAAAATCAATCATTGCTGAGGCTGTAGACCTCCTTTTGCTGGATAAATCCTTCCGCGCCGGCCGGTGTCATGACGTGGAAAAATCCCTTCTGTTCGCCAATGATGCGGATGGGGTCCCCCTTGATAAGGACGGATTCCCCGGGGCTCTG
Organism: Puniceicoccaceae bacterium; assembly: GCA_040830445.1. Taxonomy (GTDB): domain Bacteria; phylum Verrucomicrobiota; class Verrucomicrobiia; order Opitutales; family Oceanipulchritudinaceae; genus Oceanipulchritudo. The sequence continues at coordinate 17,219 of JBFOLZ010000055.1, read as the reverse complement.
CTCGGTTGGAGCAACCCGCAGGGATACCAGCGAGGAAGAGACGACCGCCCACTCCTTGAACAGCTTGTGCTGGACAATCGCCGTTGCACTCAGGCCCATGGCGAGCAGGCAGAGCACTCCCAGGGTCTTGTGAAAGGGAATCCGGAAGCGGACAAAATCACCATGAAAAAAGAAAATGAGCGCGGCCCAGAAGAGGCCCGCCGCCAAGGCGGTCCATTGCCGTTCAGAAAGCAGGTTGCCGGGACTGGCCAGCTTCGGGTACTCCTCGGAAAGGCCCATACGGTTGGCCGCCAGGAGCAGGTTGGCCCTGGCGGATTCCATGTTCGGGTTGAGGGAATACGCCTTCATGTAGTGAAAAGCGGCTTCACTCCACTTGTTTTGCCGTGCGAGGCAATTGCCGAGGTTGTAGTGGACCTCGGCTGACTGGACAGACTGCAAAACTTCCCGGTAGGCGGTTTCGGCGGTGGGGAAGTCGCCATTCCCGTAGGCGATGTTGCCCTTGAGAAAGGTTTCCTCAAGGGACTGGGCCCAAACAGGCAAGGCCGCAACGAAGAGGAGGAGGGTAAGAAGTCTGGATATGCGTGGGGCTTTCATGAGTAGGTTTAGCGTTTGTGACGACTCAATTCCTGGACAACGGAAGCCAAATCGCGTTGGAGTGACTCCAACTCCTCCGGCGGGATAGGGACGCCGGCGAATTGGTGCGCATCGGCCTTGTCAAGGATAGTGGTGACCTTGGTCTGGATGGACGCGTCAACATTACTGGAACGGAGTATGGCCATGCAGTCGGTAGTGACAAGAGTTTTGGCTTCCAGCGGTTCGGAAGCGAGGTGGCTGATGCTTTCCTGGAGGGCAAAGCGGGCAACCTCAAGGAATTCAGCGACTGATCCCTTCCGGGAGGCCACCTGAGCCTGCTGCAGGGCCTTGCGGACCTTGCGGCTGCCCCGGTGGCGGCGGGCCAAGGAGGAATCGGTCAATAACCGTCGCCGCTGACGGGACCAGCCGGCGAGCAGGCCGAGAACGAGTCCGATACCGAGGTTCATGAGCCAGAAGGATGTTTCCTTCCAGAGGATGGAACCGTAGGGGTGAAGGTTGCCGGGATCAGCCTGCAAGGGAAGGATATTCTCCGGGATACGCTCTTCCTGATCCTCCTCCTCGCTGGAGAGTCCGGGGATGAAGGGGGCGGAATCGACGGGCTTGAGGGACGGAGCCACGGTGACGGGAACAGCCTCCAGCAAATCGGTAGAATAGGCTGTTGCCCGCGGGTCGAAAGTGGCGTACTCGATGGCCGGAATCTCCGTTATATCCTCGGATTGGGGAATAAGGATAAACTCGTAGGATTTGCTGCCCGCGAACCCGCGATCATCTTCCGGAGTGAATTCAACCTTGGGTGGGTAGATGCGCCAGTTTTCCCACCCCGCCAATTCGGGTGGTGAAATGCGGTCAAAATTCCCCTCCCCGGAAACGGTCAGGGTCAGGGTCATTGGTTCGCCGACAGTCAATTCCGTGGAAGACACACTGGAGGCGATGGCCAACTCCCCGATACCGCCGGTGAATCCGTCCGGCCGGTTATCTTCCGGGAGGGGGAGGATATCCGTGCTGATGGCATCCGTGGCCAGGGTGGTGGTCTCGGTCCGCGTCCGGCTCATGCTGAAGACGCTCGGAAAGCGGCTGTCGGGGCTGACAATCTGGAGGGCGATGTTCTGCCGGAAACGCAACTCGGCGGTACCGGACTTGATAGGGGTAATGAGGATATCCCAGACAAGGGCGTTATAGGACTGGCCGTTGTAGTTGATGGTCCCCCGGATGGGATTGTTGTCGAATTCGCTGTGGAGGAAGGCATCCCCTTCGCTTTCCGGGAAAGCCACGTTGGCAAGGTTGAGGTCCCTGCGCACGAGGAGGGCAAGCCGGGCCGGCAAGGCCTGGCCGACAAAGTACGGCGGTTGTTGGATCTCCAGGCGCAAGAGAGCCCTGGACTTAGTCTCCTCGTCCATCGGGATGCAGCGTACCTGGACATCAGGGATGGCGATTTCCTCGCCGCGGATCTGGATAATTCTGCCCGGGATGGTGTAGGTCCCGGTTTCCGTTGGTCGAAAGGTCCAGCTCAGTTCCGTCTCAACGCTCACGCGGCCATTGATCATCTGCTGGTAGGAGGAGGTTGAAGGGGTGGAGTTGAAATCGAGACCGGCCACCCGCGGTGTATTCAAATTGGGAATACTGTCCGTGTTAAGAAAGCGAATGCTGTAGGTGGCCGCCTGGCCGACCATAACCACGGACGGTTTGGCCTCCGCCTGTACAAGCACGGACTGGGACCAGAGAGCCGGTGAAACCAAGGTCACCAAAACTGGCAAGATGTATTGAACTCTGGATACAATTGACATGGTCTACCAATCCCTTCCCGACGTTTGTTCGCCAACCTGTTTTTCCTGCGACAATTCCCCGGCGGGCAGGAACTGCTCGTTTTCACTGAGCGCGTTCAGCAGTTGACGCGCTACCTCGCGGGTCATTTCCGCGGGTTGGGGCTCCTGCTGGTCCGCTTGTTGCTCCTCCGGTTGGGAAGGGCTTTCCTGTTCTTCCGGTTGCTCCTCCTCGGGTTGCTGCTCCTGCTCCTGTTCCCCCTCGTCCTGCTGATCCTCCTGCTCCTGTTCTTCCTGTTCCTGCTGCTGGTCGTCCTGGTCCTGCTGCTGGTCCTGGTTGTCTTGATCCTGTTGCTCCTGGTTCTGGTCCTGATCCTGGTTCTCGTTTTGCTGGTCGTCATCGTTGTCCGACTCAAAACGGGCAAAGAGGGTATGTTCGGTGGACTGGACCGTCACGGTGGTCTGCGGGTTGGCGGGATCGGCCACGCCGGGGCCTTCCCAGCCCAGGAAGGTATGGCCCTCCGCCGGGGTGGCAGTGATTTCAACGGTGGAGCCGACCGGATGGTTGCCGGCTCCCTCAACCGTCCCGCCTTCTTCCGGATCCGGGACGATGACGAGGTTCCAAATACGGTTTATCTTGGCGGTGATGGTCTTGTCGCCCGTCATGGCAACGGTTGTCTGCTGCGCGGTGGCATCCTTGACACTGTCCCCCAGCCAACCGACCCACTCAAATCCGTCCCGCGGTTCGGCCTGTACCGGGACGACGGAGAATTCCTCGAAAAAGCCGGACGGACCGGCCTTGCCGCCAATCACGGGATCGACCTCGACGGTGAGCTTGAAGGCGGGAACGAAGGAGGCAGAGACGGTCGTGTCCTCGGTCAGGGAAATTTCCTGCTCCGCCTGGGTTGGGTCCTGCAGCTCGAGTTCCTCCGAGTCCCACTTGGAGAAGGCGAAATAGTCTTTTGCCTCGGCCTTGATGGTCACCGGTTCGTCTTCCCGGTAGGTACCCGAGGTGCCTGCGGTGCCCATGGATTCATCCTCGCTGAGGACAGTCAGGTTCCAGGTTTTGGCAAAGATCGCGGTGACGGTCGTATCCTGTTCCATACGAACCATGGTTCTGGCACTTGAGGGGTCCTCAAGGCCTTCACCCTGCCATTCGGAGAAGACCCAGCCTTCGGATGCGGTTGCCTCGATCTCAATCGGTAGCTTGTGAAAGGCGGAACCGCTCTCCGAAACCTTACCTCCTTCGGGTGGTTCAGCGAGGGTTGTCAGGGTATAGGTGTGGGCGGCAATGATGGCTTCGATTTGCTCCATGTTGTGGCGGGAGGAATCCCGCTTTTCATCCAGGGCGAGAGCGTTCTCAAAGTCCGTCCGGGCGGCCAGCCACTGTTCACGGGTGGCAGCCGGGTTTTCATCCAGCAGGGAAAAGCCAAGGGCGACCCGGCTGTTGCCGGAATTATGGAAAGCCTTTGTTTGCAGACCTGTTTTTGCCGTGCGAATGGTCTTCTCAAAGCTGGCGATGGCTTGATCGAAATCTCCTGCACGATAGGCGGAGACGCCAAGATTGTAGGTCAGGCGGGGATCATCCGGATCCTCAAGGGTGGCATCGGTGTACAAGGTGACGGATTCCTCGAAGCGACCATCCTTGTAAGCCTTTGCCGCCTCCTCGGCAGGCCCGGCGTGAACCGGCTGGGGGGCAGCCATGCCGAGTATGAGGCCCACCGTCAGGAAGAGGGCCATGTTGAAGGTTGAGCCGGCCATCTGCCGCCGGCGGGTCGAGATAAGGCTTTCCAATATCAACAGAACAAGGGCGGGAACAAGAATCCACTGGAATCGTTCGATGGGGATGCGCTGGAGGGACTCCTGCCGCTCCTCAGCCGGGAGCTGAGCGAGGCTGAACTGGTAGACGGTCTCCAGACCGGTGCCGGTCGGGCCGAGAGGGGCGTAAAGCCCGTTGCTGACCTCGGCAATCCGCTTCAGGGTGCCCTCGTCGAGGGAGGTCGAGACGGGATTACCACTGGCGTCGCGGAGAAACTCCACCTGCCCGTTGGGCCCGCGGATGGGGATGAGCTCGCTTCCGGTGGAACCAACCCCTACAGTAAGGATCCGGGTGCCTTTCCGGGTTGCCTCGCGGGCCCGGCTGATGCCGCTGGCTTCAAGGTCTTCCCCATCGGTGATGAGAATGAGGATACGGTCATTCTCCGTCTCCTCAAAGTAGGCTTCCGCCTCATCGATGGCAGCGGCAATGTCGGTACCCCCGACCGGGATTGTCGTGGTGTCGACGGCGGCCAGCGTTTGCCGGAAAGCCTGGTAGTCAAGGGTCAGGGGACATTGCAGGAAGGCGTTGCCGGCAAAGGCGATGAGCCCGACCCGGTCTCCCTGGACCGAGTTGAGGAGGTCAAGGATGGCCAGTTTGGAGCGCTCCAGCCGATTCGGGGAGATGTCCTCGGCGAGCATGCTGCGGGAAGTATCAAGGGCGATCATGATGTCGATGCCCCGGGTCTCCGCCTTTTCCCAATTGGCGCCCCATTGCGGGCGGGCGAGGCTGATGAACAGCAAAAGGACAATGAAGAGAAGGACCCCGTTCTTGATCCAGAGCCGCTGCCGGGAATGGGAGCGGGTCAGCCGTTCCAGTAGTCCGCCCTCGGCAAAATGGTTTAGCCGTTGCCAGGCCCGCTTTTCAGTGAAGTAGAAAAAGCCACCCAGGAGCGCCACAACAAGCAGGCCCCAGAGGATGAATTCGGGTTTGGCAAAAAGCGGATTCATTACGGCAGGCGACGGTAAAGGGTTCGTTTCAAGAAAATATCCAAGGCAAGGAGGAGCAGGGCGATGGCTATGGCGAAGGGAAAGACTTCGGTGTAGAGGCGGCGGACCTGAATCTCGACATCGGTTTTTTCCATGAGGTCGATTTCGGCATAAATCTCGCGGAGGCTCCTTTCATCCGTGGCGTGGAAGTAGCGCCCGGAGGTGGTTTCGGCGAGGGCCTCCAGGGTCTCGAGATCAATATCAGAACGGGCCGACCGCAGAAAGATACTTCCATCGCGGGCCCGGGCAGGTTGCCCGTTGTTATCGAAACGGGCAGGGAAGGGGACCATGCCATCCCGACCGACACCAATAGAGTAAATCTTGATGTCATAGGCCTTGGCGGCTTCGGCGGCGGCCATGGGGTCCAATTGCCCTCGGTTGTTGGCCCCGTCAGTGACCAGGATGATGCTTTTGGACTTGGCCGGAATATCCCGCAGCCGGTTGGTGGCCGCCCCGATGGCACTGCCAATGGCAGTCCCGTCCTCGATCTGGCCGATGCGCATTTCCTCAAGGCGTCGCAAAAGCCAGTCATGGTTCAGGGTCAGCGGGCTGACGAGGTAGGGCTCGGCGGCAAAGGCAATGAGGCCAATGCGGTCATGCTCACGGGCATCGATAAAGTCTTCCACGACGGAGCGAACGACCGTCAGCCTGTCCTGCCGGACCCCGTTGACCTCGAAGTCGTGGGCCCACATGGACGTGGAGAGGTCCAGCGCGATGACGAGGTCAACCCCGCTGCTCTGGGTGCTGCTGAGCTCCTCGCCGGTGCGGGGCCGGGCGAGGGCGAGAATGAGGAAGGCCACTGCCAGCCATCTCAGGGCAGCGCGCCACTTTCCCGGCCGTTGGCGGACAAAGGCGGCGACCTGGGAAGCAAGTATGGTTGAGGGGAAGCGGATGGAGGCACTTTGCCCCGCCCGTCCCTTGAGCCAGAGCAGGAAGGGAACGAGAATCAGGAGCAGGAGCCACCAGGGTTCGGCGAAGTCAAATATCATGCCGATTCCACCTCCCTTTCTGCATGAGCCTGCCCCGACAAGGCGGTGTCGGTTTCCTTGACGACAATGCTGGCGGTCTCGAGCAGTAACTCCCGCTGGGTCTCCGCGAGCACTTGCCGGGCAAACTTGACGAGGTCACACTGGTCGAGAAAGCGGGGCATCCTGGCCTGCAGGACATCCGGGAGCCCGCTGCGGGTATGCAGTTCCTGCAGGAATTCCTCGGAGGTTTGTTCCTTGGCTGGAATTCGCATAGTTGTCTCGAGGTAATCCCGGACAATGTCCGACACCTCGACAATGAAAGGCTCAGCGGCCATCCCTTCCGCCTCGGCCTGGAGGCGGTCGAGCCGCTCCATGGCAACCTCGAGGGGCGAGCGCTGGTTTTCCAGCGGCGTCCTGGAGCTCGCTTTGCGGTTCCTCAAGACCCGTCGAAGGAGGCCGATGAGCAGGACCACCCCGACCAGGACCAGCGCTGCCAACCCGATAAGGGCCATCAAGCCGATACGTACCGGTCCATCTATGTCGACAAAGGCATCCATTACCGTCGTCTCTCCCTTTGCTTGAAGAAAGCGCGCAGGGCCGAAATGTAGGGTTCCTGGGTATGCACACGGAAGTGATCCACCCCGGCCCGGATAAAGGTCTCCTTCATCCTCTGCAGCCGCTGGTTGTTCTGGTGCTCGTACATGCCGCGCAGTTTGGGATCGGAAGTATTGACCTCCAGTTGCTGACCGGTTTCAGCGTCCTCGAGGACGACCCAACCGACTTCCGGAAGGACGGACTCACGGGGGTCATGCAAGTCCACGCAGATAAGGTCGTGCCGCTTTCCAGTCAGGGTGAGCATCTTCTGCAGGTCGCCCTGCTTCTCCCGGGTGGAAGGCCTGAGCCAGGCCTGGCTTTCCTCGGTCAGGAAGTCGCTGACCAGGAAGCAGACCGCCTTGCGGCGGATGAGCCGGTTGAGGGTGCGCAGGGCGGTGTTGATATCCGTTCCGCGCCGCTTGGGTTCATAAAAAAGGATTTCCCGGATGACCCGGAGGACATGGGATCGCCCCTTTTTGGGCATGATGATGGTCTCGACCTCATCGGAGAAAAGCAGGAGGCCAACCTTGTCGTTGTTGCGGGTTGCACTGAAAGCGAGAACGCTGGCCAGTTCGGCGGCGAGCTCCCTTTTCGTCTGGGCCACGCTGCCAAAATCCCCGGAAGCGGAGATGTCGACCAGGAGCATGATGGTCAGCTCGCGCTCCTCCTCGTAGACCTTGATGAAGGGCCGGTCCATCTTGGCGGTGACGTTCCAGTCGATGGACCGCACATCGTCACCTGGCTGGTATTCGCGGACCTCGGCGAAGTCCATGCCCTGGCCCTTGAAGACGCTGTGGTAAGCGCCGACGAGGGACTCGTCGACAAACTTCCGGCTGCGGATCTCCACCTGCCGGACCTTGCGCAAGATTTCTCGTGTGCGTTCTGAAGGGGTCATGCCGCGATGGGATGGCCGGTTACCAATCAGGGAACGGGGACGGTCTCAAGGATGCGCTGGACAACCCGCTCCGTGCTCCACTCCTCGGCCTCCGCCTCGTAGGTGAGCATGATGCGGTGGCGCAGGATGTCTGGGGCGATGGATTTGACATCCTGCGGGGTGACGTAGCCGCGACCGTTAAGGAAGGCCCAAGCCTTGGCGGCAAGGGTGAGGAAGATGGTTGCCCGCGGGCTGCCGCCAAACTGGATCAGGGGCTTCAGTTCCTCGAGGCCGTGGTTCTCCGGTTCGCGACTGCAGAAGACCAGTTCAATGATGTAGTTGCTGATCTTCGGATCGAGGTAGATTTCATTGACCGTGCTGCGGGCGGATAGGATCTGTTCGGGGGTGACCACCGCCGAGGCAGCCGGCTTTTCGCCGGTCGTGGCCATGCTTTCAAGAATCTTCAACTCCTCCTCCTTGGAGGGGTAGCCGATTTGCAGTTTGAGCATGAAGCGGTCGACCTGGGCTTCCGGGAGGGGGTAGGTGCCTTCCTGGTCGATCGGGTTTTCCGTGGCCAGAACGAGGAACGGATGAGGCAGGTCAAAGGTATGCTCGCCGATGGTGACCTGGCGTTCCTGCATGGCTTCCAGGAGCGCGCTCTGAACCTTTGCCGGAGCCCGGTTGATTTCATCGGCCAGGACAATGTTGGAGAAGACCGGACCTTTCTTGGTGGAGAACTCGCCGGACTTGGGATTGTAGATAAGCGTGCCGATAATGTCGGCGGGGAGCAGGTCGGGCGTAAACTGGATGCGGGAGAAATCCGCATGGATGGAGTCGGCCAGGGTACGCACGGAGAGGGTTTTGGCCAGCCCGGGAACGCCCTCCAGGAGCACGTGCCCGTTGGCCAGAAGGCCGACCAGCAAGCGGTCGATGAGATACTGCTGGCCGATGATGACCTTGCCGATCTCTTCCCGCAAGGTGGTTATCCAATCCGCCTGCTGGCGGACTTTTTCGTTAATCGCTTCTAGATTAAATGACTCTGACATAAGATTATCGGGTTATGGGCACATAAATCTGACCCTTCCAATCGCAAAAGATTCAATAATTGACCGTGGACGGGCGATTCATCAAGCCTCAAGGCGTAATTCCTGCCCGGTTGGGTTCATTTTTGGGTTGCTGCTCCAGTTACTTGCCGAACACTCAAGGCCCTTATGGTTTCCCTCCGGCATCGAGGCATTTTCTTCAGGTTGCTTTGGCATATCGGGCACAGCCCGTTGCGGCTTTTCGAAGTCCTGCAGTCCATATTGTTGGCATGGGTCCTGATCCAGGTCCTTGTCGGCTTCGGGGGATTCCTGCCCTATGGCCAGACGATGCTGGGGGTCTCCAAGACGCTTGTATTGCTCGGAGCCGTGCATGCGCTGACCATGTGTTTTCGCGAAAGACGGCCCGGAATCGACTGGGAGTTGCTTCTTCCCTTGCCATTCCTTGTTTACGGGTGGCTGCACTACCAGTTTATCAGCCCTTTTGGCATGGAGTCCGGCAGTTTGTTGGCAGCGATGGTGCAGGCCTATGCGCTGTATTTTATTACGGTGAACAGCATCCATGGGAACCGGACCGGCAAGTGGTTTGTGGCCATTGTGCAGACGGTCACGGCCGTTGCCCTGACGGGGGCCATTCTGCAATTTTACCTGTTTCCAGAGTGGATAGTTGACCCGGAGCGGTCTCGCAACCCAGCCTATGCATTCGGCGCGGGTGGTTTTCTGCAGGATCCGCGGAACCTCGGGGCCATCCTTGTCGCCATGCTACCCTTGAGTTATTTGCTGGCGATCAAGTATTACCGGGCGGGCCCTTCCTGGCTTTGGCAGAGCGCTCTCGCGATTGCCTTGTTTGTCGGCTTCTGGATTAGCGCTGACCGTACAGGGTGGGCGGCGATGGGCTTTGTGGTTCTTCTGCTTCCCCTTCTGGCCAGCGGCGAGTGGCGGGTTCGCCTGCGGACCTGGCGTAATTTGCTGATTGGATTTGTCCTTGCCGGGCTCTTTGCCTGGTTTGCCACGCAGACCCTGCATGATCGGCTGGCTTTTTATGCTGCAGGCTCAATCGACGAGCTCGGCGCCCTGAGCCGGGATATCGCTCAATCCCAGTTTGCAGAAAACCCCGTCCTTGGGAATGGATTGGGTTCCTTTGTCCATCATTGGGAGGCCTTTGCCCCTCAATACAGCGAATCCGTCTCCACCTATGCGGTTTCAGGCTATGCGGATTTATTGGCGGAAATGGGCTTTGTGGGGCTGGTCCTTGGGCTCATGCCCGTCCTCTTGATCCTCTGGTCCGGATTCAAGGCATGGCGCCAGACACCTCGAATGAAGATTAACAAGGAGGTCCTGGGGCGCATCAACAACCTGCCTGAAGGCCATCCGTTGAAGAAGCGGCTCCTGAAGGAAAAAGGACGGATTCCTTCCCGGAAGGCAATCCTTGGTGGATTGCTCCTTGGCCTGGTGGGGCTGCTGATCTATGTGGGTTGGGATACGGCGATGCGATTACCGTGCGTCCTTTTCTTCACCGTTTTCATGGCTGGAATGCTGGTGGGGTATGTGCGGCTGCATGACCATCCCGTACAAGGAGGGAAACTGTGGATACTAGTGGCCATTGTGCCGCTGGCGCTGGCTGTTTGGGCAGCGGGCTTCGGCAACCGGCATTACTACGCCAGCTACCTCGCCTATACGGCTGATGAACAGCTGAATCAGCTTCATGGGAACCCGGACAGGATTTTTCAGGATCCGGGAGCCGTTCATTTCATCAAGAGTCAATACCAACTGGCTCTCGATCTGGTTCCTGCCAACCCGACAGCCCTGCTGGGGATAGGCAGCAGTCACCTGGCCTACCTGGAGGCGCGTCTGGAATCAAGTGAAGCCGTTGCGCGGAGGGCCGCCGAGCCCCTTGCCGGGGCCTTGTCCATGGCACCGGAGTCGTGGCAGGCGAATTTCAGCCTGGGACGGACAATGGCTATCCTTGGCGCTCCGGAAGCCGAAACCGAGGTCCTTCTTCGCCGTTCCATCGAGCTGGCTCCAAACCGGCCGGAACCGGCAGCTCTTCTCGGGAGTCTCCTTTTGCTGGCCAATCCGCGCTCGGATGAGGGGCTGGGATTTCTTGAGCATGCGCTTTCCCTAAAGCCGGATTACCTGCCGGCGGTGAATGCACTCCGCCGCAGCCGGATCCGGTCCGGTGAATTGCAGATATCGGAGGATGCACCCGTTAGGTTGACGATTACGCCGGCAATCCTGGCTGAGCAGTTCAAACTTGTTCCCCATGGTCCCGACCGGGTCCTTGGGGCCGGCCTGCCCCGGCAGGACCCACAATTGTCCTCACCCGGCGAGTCCTGAGCCGGAAAAAAAGAAGCCCCGACTTACGCCGGGGCTTGGTAATTTGGGGCTAGTAAATCGATTAGATGATACCGAGCTCGCTGACCGTTGCGTGTTCGCCCTTGAGTTCATCAATACTCGCCTGGACCTTGCCCTGGCTGTATTCGTTGAGCTCAAGGCCGGTGACGATTTCCCAAGATCCGTCCGCCTTGGTGCGGATGGGGAAGCTTGTCAGCAATCCAGCTTCGGTCCCGTATTCCCCATTGCTGCAGACGGCGACGCTGAACCAGTCGCCTTCGGGGGTGGGGTTGCTCAGTGAGACCACGGTGTCGACGACGGCGTTGGCCGCGCTGGCGGCCGAGGAAGCGCCCCGGGCCTCGATAATGGCTGCGCCCCGCTTGCCCACCGTGGGGACAAAGGTCTCTTGCAGCCAGGCTTCATCGGCAATGACCTCGTTGGCAGCTTTGCCACCGATGCGTGCATTGTAGAAATCAGGGAACATGGTCGGGGAGTGGTTGCCCCAGATGGCCATGTTGGAAACCTCGGTCACATCGACACCGGCCTTTTGGGCCAGCTGCGTCTTGGCGCGGTTTTCATCCAGCCGGGTCATGGCAAACCAGCGTTCGACCGGCACTTCCGGTGCGCTCTTCATGGCAATCATGCAATTGGTGTTGCAGGGGTTGCCGACAACGAGGACGCGGACATCCTTGGCGGCGCTGCGGGCAATGGCCTGGCCCTGCCCGGTGAAAATTTTCCCATTGATACCGAGGAGGTCGGATCGTTCCATGCCGGCCTTCCGGGGCACGGAGCCGATCAGAAGCGCCCAGTTGACATCCTTGAAGCCCTCGTCGAGGTCGGAAGTGGCAACAATATCCTTCAAGAGCGGAAAGGCGCAGTCATCGAGTTCCATGCAGACGCCCTTGAGGGCATTCATGGCCGGTTCAATTTCAATCAGGTTGAGGGCGACCGGCTGGTCCGGACCAAACATTGCCCCTGAGGCGATGCGGAAGAGCAGGCTGTAGCCAATATGGCCAGCGGCTCCGGTTACGGCGATGCGAATTGGTGCTTTCATATTAATTTATCTTATTTGGGTTAAATTTAATAAAACTTTTGCTAATAGGATTCCGGTCAAAGGCAAGCCCATTCGACCAGCAATTTGCATTATGCCGTAGTCTAATCCCCGGAGCGGGAAAAGGCACGCTTATTTTGCCTGATTCTCGGCGACCAGCTTGTAGAAGTGGTCGAAGAGGGGATCGCTGTCATGGGGGCCCGGGGAGGCTTCCGGATGATACTGGACGCTGAAGACGGGCCAGTCCTTGTGTCGCAGGCCGGCAACTGTCTGGTCGTTGAGATTATACTCCGTGACCACAGCGCCACAGGCCTTGAGCGATTCATCATCGGCCGCGAAGCCGTGATTTTGAGAGGTGATGGCGACGTAGCCGTTCTCGATGTTCTTGACCGGCTGGTTGGCTCCACGGTGGCCAAACTTCAGCTTGGTGGTGGATCCGCCCATCGCATGGGCGATTATCTGGTGCCCCATGCAGATTCCGAACACCGGGTATTCCGGGAGTAGCTCCGCCAAAGTCTTGTGGGCGTAGGTCACCGCCGCCGGGTCGCCCGGGCCATTGGAGACAAAGATGCCGGCTGGTTCCAGTTCACGGACCTTGCCGGCCTCCGTGTCCGCTGGGACTACGGTGACATCAAATCCGGCCATGGTCAGCTTGCGGAAGATGTTGCGCTTGGCACCCATGTCAAAAGCGACAATCGGGTACCGCGGCTTTTCTTCCGGTTCCGTGTTCAGCTGCGTGCCCTCGACCGTGAAGGGTACGGGCTGCTCCTCAAAATTGTATATTTCCCGCGTTGTGACTTCCTTGACATAATCGACCCCGACAAGTCCTTCCCATTCACGGGCCCGGCGGACGGCTTCCTCGTCGCTGATATCCTCCGTGCTGAGGCAGGCCTTGAGCGCTCCATGAACGCGGATCCGCTTCGTCAGGGCGCGAGTATCGATCCCGCTGAGGCCGGGGATTCCGTTCTCCTCGAGGTAGTTGGGCAGGCTCTGGCGGCTGCGCCAGTTCGAGACCACCGGGCTGATGTCGCGAACGACAAATCCACGGACCTTGGGCCCGTCCGATTCCTCGTCCTCGGGATTGACCCCGTAGTTGCCAATCTGGGGCGCTGTCATGGTGACTATCTGACCAAAGTAGCTGGGGTCTGTCAGGATTTCCTGGTAGCCCGACATGGACGTGTTAAAGACCGCTTCACCGACCACTGTTACACTTGCCCCGAAGGCAACGCCCCGGAATACCGATCCATCTTCCAAGGCAAGAACTCCCGATTTTATTGGCTGCACCATTAAAGGGAGGGCATTAAGGAAGACCCGGGCAGGAAATCAATTCCTTTCCTCCTTTTTTGAATCTTTTCTTCGGGGAAGTGAGGTGCCCGAAAGCGCAAACCCGCCCCGCTTAGCGTTTCAGGGCCAACTGCAGCTGCTCCACTATCTCATCCGCCCGCTCGGGATCGATCCAGTAATAGACATCACGACACTGCTTCGTGTGCCGGACGATGCCGAGAGTCCGCAGGCGGGCCAGGTGGTTCGAGACCGTCGACTGCGTCAGGCCCAAATGCTCCGCGATCTGGGAGACGTTCTTCCCCTCGCAGCAGTCCGGGGTGGTCGGCAGCATCTCCAGAATGCGCAGCCGCGTCACGTCCCCGATGGTCCACAGGTACCGGGCCAGGTCCTCCTCGTTGACTGGTGCGCGGGCGGTCATTTTTTTCTGATGTATTGACAAGTTAGGATATATGAACATTAAAAAGCAAATATATTTTAATCCGGGGAGGGGAAAAGAAGGAAACGATGTATCCGCAAGACAAGAGAGAGAACTGGTATCGTGGCCGCGGGCTGTGGGAGGACGTGGATCCTGCGGAGTGGGCGGACTGGCGCTGGCAGATGCGGAACCGGATCACGAAGCTGGAGGAGCTGGAGGCGCAGATGGAGCTGACGCCGGCGGAGCGCGAAGGGTGCCTGTTTGCGCGGACAAAGTTGTCGCTGGCGATCACGCCATATTATTTCAATTTGATTGACCGGGAAGATCCGGAGTGCCCGATCCGGAAGCAGGTGATACCGCGATCGGACGAGATGATGGTCTCTCCGGAGGAGCTGCTGGACCCGGTGGGCGAGGAAGGTTCCATGGCGGTGGACGGACTGGTGCATCGCTATCCTGACCGGTGCCTGTTCCTGGTGACGAGTGTGTGCGCGGCCTATTGCCGCTACTGTACCCGGAGCCGGCTGGTATCGAATGCGCAGGGGTATGACTTTCACCCGAATTTCGAGAACGCGCTGAAGTACATCGAGGAGCATGAAGAGATCCGGGATGTTTTGTTGAGCGGCGGGGATCCGCTGTTGTTATCGGACAAGAAGCTGGACTACCTGCTGGGCCGTTTGCGGGCCATCAAGCATGTCGAGTTCATCCGTATCGGGTCGCGGATCCCGGTATTCATGCCGCAACGGGTGACGCCGGAGTTGCAGGAGGTGTTCCGGCGGCACGGGCCGGTCTGGATGAGCATCCACGTGAACCATCCCCGGGAATGTACGGAAGAACTCTATGAGGCGGCGGAGCGCCTGACCATGGCGGGGGTGCCTCTTGGCAACCAGAGTGTCCTCCTGCGGGGGGTGAACGACGATTTGGAGATAATGAAATCGCTGGTCCACCGGCTTTTGATGATGCGGGTGCGGCCCTATTACCTCTACCAGTGCGACCTCATCACTGGCTCCCGTCATTTCCGGGCCGACCTGGACAAGGGAATTGAGATCATGAAGGGGCTGAGGGGTCACAGCACCGGTTACTCCGTTCCACAATTCGTCATCGATGCACCCGGTGGCGGGGGCAAGATTCCTATCAATCCGGAGTACGTGAAGGCGATCACCGAGAGCGAAATTATTATGCGCAACTTCGAGGGTGGCGAATACCGCTATCCGTTGAGTGGAGGTCCCGTTGTCAATGAGAACGGGCAAGCGGTAGAGATTCCGGAAGGAATTCTCGTCTAATCCGTCGGATCAATGCCCTCGAGGCCGTGTGGGTGGTTGATAACGGCATAGAGCCGGCCATCGCCGATTTGAATTCGGACTTTTTCCGTTTCAACCCGGTTGCTTTGTCCCAGTTGCTCTCCAGGGCCCATGGTGGCGTCCTTGAGGTCCCAGTGGAGGCCGGTAGTTTTTACTCTGGAGCAGGTGGAGAAGGGAATCAGGCTGACCACCGTATCCCTTGGGAGTGAGATGCTGAATGGACTTGCGGAGGTTATCCTGAATATGGATTGGGTGTCGTCGTGAAAGACCACCTTCAGATGGGGTGGGAGACCAGCGGCAATGAGGAGATTGGTCAGGAAATGGTCGGAGCGGAGCCCGGTTCCGCCAAGGATTTCAATGGATTGCGTATCCGCGGGCAGCTGCCGCAAGGCCTTTTCAAAGTCTGTCGCATCCTGCTCCGGAGCGGGCATTACCTGAAGGCCAGGTGATTCCGGGACCGTACCAATGGAATCAAAATCACCGGTCACGACGTCCGGTTGGACCCCGGTGTCGACCGCGGCATGGTACCCCTTGTCAGCAGCAATAATCCGCCCCGACCGGCGGGCGGCGAGACGGGACAACTCAGGTGAGGGTTTTTCTCCTCCGAGAAAGATAAGGCTGTTCATGGACTTCCTGTGCACGGTTGGGGACATTTGAAAGAGGGAATGGTATTGATTTGTGGGACCACTTGGCAAGGATGCGGACGACACCTTCTCAAGAATTCCCAGCTGCCGTAATGTCCTTCCGTCCCTTAGATTTGGCCATCATCTTCGCCTATTTCGGTGTGGTTGTTTTCCTTGGCTGGTTCAAAGGGGGGCGGCCGAAGGATGCGGACTACCTGTTGATGGGGCGCCAGTTGACGATGCCCGGTTTCCTGCTTTCCCTGGTCTCGACCTGGTATGGCGGTATTCTTGGCTCGAGCGAGTACTCCTACAGCTATGGCCTCAGCAACTGGGTGGTCTTCGGGGTTCCCTACTATGTCTTTGCGGGGATCTTCGCGCTCTTCCTGGCCAAGCGAGCCCGGGAAAAGTACGTCATCTCGATCCCGCATCTGATTGGAGAAAACTACGGGGTACCGGGGCGGGTGCTTTCGGGACTGCTGGTCCTGCTGCTGGCTACGCCGGCCCCCTACATCCTGACCATTGGCGTTTTACTGCACTTTCTATTCGGGGTTCCCCTCGTCCCGGCGATCATTGGCGGGGCCGTCTTTTCTTTCCTCTATGTGTACCGGGATGGGTTGGCCGTTATTATCCGGACAGATCTCTTCCAATGCACCTTGATGTACGGCGGATACATCCTGCTCTTTGGCTTTGCCTGGCTGGAGTGGGGTAGCCCCCTCGAGTTATATGAAGCGGTGAGTGCGAAGTCTCCTGCGCATGTCACACTGACTGGTGGGCAGCCCATGACCTACATTCTGGCATGGTTTTTCATGGCCAGCTGGACACTCGTATCCCCGATGTTTCATCAGCGGGTTTATGCCTTGCGCAATGAGAAGCATGCCCGGCGGGGGATCTTCATGGCGGTCCTGATGTGGTTCGTTTTCGACTTCCTGACGACCATCATCGGCCTCTATGCCTTCGCCCACCTTGCTGAGCTGGGGGATGCCCGGGTTTCCCACCTTTCGGTTGCGGAAACCCTTCTTCCAGTGGGACTCTGGGGTCTGTTCATTACGGGAATTTTCAGTGTCGTCATGTCGACTCTCGACAGTGAGCTGTTCGTCTCCGGAGTGACCCTCGGACCTGACATCCTGGGTCGTATTCCCCGCTTTCGCCGTCTGCCGGATCCCGTCCTGACCCGTCTGGGAATGGCCATTGTCGCCGCGGCCTCGGTGGTCTTTGCCATCTATGTTCCGAGTGTTGTCGACATATACTTCACTATCGGGACCCTGGCCGTTCCGGGCCTTCTCCTGCCGGTCCTGAGCAGCGCGGGGGTATTCCCCCGGATTGCACCCGGTCTGGTAGCGTTCCATCTGGTCGCCGTACCGGGGGTATCCTCTATCTGGTATTTGGTCAGCCGATACAATCCTGACCTGCTGCCCCCGGTGGAGGCATTCTATCCGGGCTGCCTGGCCAGTGCGGCTATTTGGGCCCTGGGGCTTATCCAGCGGGCTCGCGCGAAGGACTAGAAGGCAAAGCGTGCCGAGACGCCGAACTGCCGTGGTGCGCCCTCGCTTATCCAGCGGCGGGGGGTGTCATAATTTGG